>NZ_JAUBUR010000026.1:99514-106788 GCF_036705485.1 Microcoleus sp. AT9b-C3
CGCCGAGGGAAAAGTAAGCATTTCCCAGATTTCCCAGAGATATCCCCTCGCTTTGGCGGTCTTTTATTTCTCGCGCGATCGCCAAGTCCTGCTGAAGGTACTCGATCGCTTTGGCGTAGTCGCCGAGGGCAAAGTAAGCATTTCCCAGATTTCCCAGAGCTTTCCCCTCGCTTTGGCGGTCTTTAATTTCTCGATAAATTATTAGTGCCTGTTGCCAAGACTGCAATGCAGCTTGAAATTGACTAATCTGATACTGCTCAATCCCTTGGTCTAACAGTCGGTCTGCTTCGGCTTTCCGCTCAGCTTGCGTTTGAGCCAAGGCCTGAGAATTGATGATTTTAAATTGAGAGTTAGGGATAAATCGAAACTCACCTATAGTCAGCGCCGCTAAGATTGAGATCAGTCCCGACCATCCTATTTTTTGCAGTTTCATAACTTTTGAGTCGCCTCTGGTTTGAGTATCCGCTTGACACATCAAAATATTGCTAACACTTATTAAAGCTCAAATGCCACTCCATCAGAATTGTCTGTCTTGATTTTCCTCCCGCTATCTACAGCAATACATTTGCAGTTGGAAAAGATATAATTAAGCGGTGCATCTATTTAGGTAAAAACTCAATGGCTAACTCAACTCCAGAAACACCGCAACCAGACAAAAAAGAATTAGCTAACATCACAGCTAAACCTCAAGAACAACAAGAAGAACCGCCAAATAAGGGTGACGGGCGGAAATAGTCGATCGCTCGGAATGATACCGCAGCAGAAGGTAAAGAAACCGGGTTGTTTGACTTTTATTGAAGGTTTTAAGCAAATATTTTGGTTAAACAACCCGGTTTCTAGTTATCCGCGAGTTTAGGAAATAACTTGACAAATTATTCCGTTTGTGCAGTTGCGTTGTTCGATCGTAAATTCGGCTTTTCCGGCTTCCCTCTGCGTCCATCCAAAGAAACCACATCAGCCTCAGAACTCTCCCTCGCCACCCGAATCAGCAAACCCGACAACAACAAACTCGCCAACATCGAAGAACCCCCGTAACTAAAAAACGGCAGCGGCAAACCCGTAGTCGGCAAAACCCCCGTCGCCACCCCAATATTCAGCAGCGACTGTCCCACCATCACCACCATCACCCCAATCGCCACCAACTGACTCTCACTATTTCGAGCCTTCATCGCTACCCTCAAAGCCACAGTAGAGTAAGCCGCTAACATCAGCAACAGCGAGAAACCTCCCACCAAACCAAACTCCTCAGCAAACACAGCAAAAATAAAATCGCTGTACTGAATCGGCAGATAAAATAACTTTTGCTGCGACATCCCCAAACCCACACCCCAAATGCCCCCAGAACCCACAGCCAGGAGACTTTGAATCAACTGATAGCCGTCTTGCATCGGGTCAGCCCAAGGATTGAGAAAAGACATAATCCGGCGACGCTGATATTCCCTCAAACTAATACTTAAAACCGCTAAAAGCATTCCCCCCATAGCCGTGGCGCCCAACTGCAAGTAAGGCAAGCCCGCAGCCAAAGCCACCAACCACAAAGTCATCCCGCACAAAGCCGTGGTACTTAAATTCGGCTGCAACAAAATTCCCAACAGCATTGCACCGAAAATTAACAGCCAAGTTAAGCGAACTTTATTTGTCAACCGGGACCAGTTGCCGAAAATCCGGGCGCTTTGGAGAACAAAAAACGGCTTAATCAACTCCGAAGGTTGAATAATCGGAACCGGGCCCAGAGATATCCAGCGAGTCGCCCCGTTGATTGTGGTTCCCACTCCCGGAACTAAGGTCAACCAGAGCAATCCCAGCAGCAATAAAACGCCTAACTGAGATGTTTTCATGATGTAGCGCAGTGGGGAGTACACTATCAAGTTAAAACCGGCCAGCCCGATCGCCACTGCGATTAGCTGTCGTTTAAAATAATAAAGGCCGTCTCCAAATTCATAATTTGCAATGGGATAGGAAGCCGAAAACAATGCTGTGAGCCCGACAAACAGCCACAGAAAAGTCAGCCACCTCAGCCACCGGGCCTCAGCGGCCCATTGAGACGCGCTGGGGTCAAAAAAAGGAATCAAGCGTCGAATGTCATTAGCCATAGGATTTTAGAATGATCTCAATAAACTCTAACAAATATGGCTAAAGTACCAGATTGGTTAATTTACGCATTAATCTGCTCGCTGTTATATGGTTTGTGGGGATTTTTTGGCAATTTAGCCACTAAATATATTGACTATAAAACGGCTTTTGTTTATGAAGCAATTGGCGCTATTTTAACTACTTTATTTATTATTATCCAAACTAATAATTTTAGTTTTGAGGGAGATGTTAGGGGAATTTTGTTTGCTATGCTAGTTGGCGTTTGTGGCACGGTGGCATCATTAGTATTTTTTATAGCCCTTGGCAAAGGTGAAGTTGCCAATGTAGTGAGTGTTACTTCTATCTACCCGCTGATTACTATATTATTATCGTCTTTATTCTTGAAAGAGGCTATTACATTACCACAAATGCTTGCTGTTTTGTTAGCGATAATCGCAGTGATACTTTCTGCTTATTGAAATATTTGTCAATGATTAGATTAACAACGCTGGACATTATTTCTCCTACTATAACAACAAAAAAGAGGTCATCGCGACCTCTTACCCCTCTACTAATCCAGCTTCGGCTCTTAAAGCAGGCCTGTATTAGCTCCGGGCTTACCGGTAGCCAGTTGCACTTTAATAATTCTGCCGCCCATTTTCATAATTCTTTGCTGTTCCCGGAACCAGTTGTCGTAAGGAACGAGCTTAGTAAAATAGGTATTTTGCAATTCGCGCTGAGTGCGGATGCGAGTTTGACTGGGGACGCAAGCAGTCACCTTAAACATTCTCATGGGAAACTAACTCCTGAGTAGGTTTACAGATTATTAGATGGATTTTTTAAAGATTGAAGGCAGGGAGTTAGGAGTCAAAACTAGCTCGTTAAAACTCGTCGGGCTTTCTCGACAAGCCTTTGACGGTCTAGCAATCACTCTCAACTTCCCTGACCTCTTTTCAAAGCCAAAGGTAACAAGTCCAAAGTAAAAAGTTAAAAGTTAAAAGAGGCAAGAAATAAATCTTCTTCCTTCTTCCGACTTCCATCGGACTGAAATCTGTTACATCCGTTACAGAATCCGTTGCCGAACTTCCTTTTTCCTTCTTCCTTCTTCCTGAGTCTTAGCTCAAGCCAGAGCAGATGTAGTCGAAATAGACGCCCATTTCTTTACCAGCGTCAGAACCGACCAAACCGGCGGTGACTTCTTTCATTGCTTGGATTGCTTGTACGGTAGAACCGATGGGCACGCCCAAGGAGTTGTAGGTTTCTTTCAAACCGTTGAGCACGCGCTCATCGAGGATGGAAGGGTCGCCAGCTAGCATAGCGTAGGTGGCGTAGCGGAGGTAGTAGTCCAAGTCGCGGATGCAAGCTGCATAACGGCGAGTGGTGTACATATTGCCGCCGGGACGAGTTACGTCAGAGTACAACAGAGACTTAGCAACTGCTTCTTTGACGATTGTGGCTGCATTGGCGCTGATGGCTGTAGCGGCGCGGACGCGCAGTTCGCCAGAAGCAAAGTAGTTCTTGAGCTTGTCTAGAGCGCTGATGTCCAGGTACTTACCTTGAACGTCAGAGGAATTGATAACGGCGGTAATTGCGTCTTGCATGGTTGTCTTGTTTCCTAGAAAGTGGCTGAGTCAGTCCAATTTTGGAGCTAGAATTTGGAATTTGGGATTTGGGATTGAAGATTTTTAAGTGGCTGGTTATGTGCAAAAGCTTTTAACTTGTTGCCGGCAACCCCCAATTTTTCAATCTAAAATCGAAAACCTAAAATCGAAATTCCTTACTGCATCGCACCGATAACGTAGTCGAAGTAGGAGGAAGCTTCGGAAGCATCTTCTCCAGACAGCAGCGAACTTGCTGCATTTTTCATAGCGCGAACGCCTTCGGCGACGGCTTCAATCGGGGTGCCGAGAGATTTGTACATTTCGCGGACGCCGACAATACCGATTTCTTCGATCGGAGTAATGTCGCCAGCTACGATTCCGTAGGTGATCAAACGCAGGTAGTAGTCGAGGTCGCGCAAGCAAGTTGCGGTCATTTCTTCGCCGTAAGCGTTGCCGCCGGGAGAAACAACATCAGGGCGCTTTTGGAAAAGTTGGTCGCCTGCTTGCTTGACGATGCGTTCGCGGGATTCGCTCAAAATTTGGGCGATGCGGACGCGGCGTTCACCAGAGGTGACAAAGCTCTTGATCCGATCTAATTCACCTGGGCTCAAGTAGCGAGCTTCGGCGTCTGCGTTGACGATTGATTTGGTGACGATACTCATCTTGTGTGTACCCGCTGGATATTTTGCTATATGAACTGCTTTGCGCTGAGCTAGCGAAGTCGGGCGCTTGCGTCCCGTATCTTTCCTGCTCAGGCAGGAGCTTTGACGCGGAAGGCTGGACTTTCCACACTCAGCAACTGTTGAAGTTGTTGGTGGGTGACTGCCTTCGGTGCTTAACGGCGCTGGTTCTTCACGCCGGTGCGGTTGTGAGTGCTCGCACTAAGCCTGTCGCTTACAATACCATAAATGACTGATGCGATCTTTAATTTACGATCGAGATTGCAGCAGGCCACTTAGTGGCGATCGAGTGACTGTCGGGCAGTTAGTAAGGATATTGCTTCTCTGACACAACTACCTCTCGCAAGTATTTTGAGGCATTATGTTCACATTCTGAGTGTTACTGTAATAGTTTGTAACATTCCTTTTCATATTTGGGCCCTCGCTTGGGTCTTATAAGTTAAAATTTCACAGTTAAAAAATTGCTAAAATTATCGGGCAGCAAGGGTTACAGCCATTGAAACCCGGAGAGGGGGATTTGTGGCGGGCGACGGCGCGAGGCTCAAAGACTTGGCCCTGAGATGGAGACAAGGGAGACAGGGGAGAGACAGCGGGGAGATGTGCGGGGAGATGTGCGATCGGAAATCGTGACTTTCGAGCTTGTAGCTAAAATTTGGCTCTCGTCCAAAAACGGATACTGGCTGGCCGACACTCGTCGCCAGCAACCCAAAATTTTAGACCAAAGTTTAAGCTCCCAGACTCATCTGTGGAATAAATCTAAAATCTAAAATCCAAAATCTAAAATCGATCGACTCTCACTTTTAATCTGGTGCGCCGTGAAAAGAAATCTATCAGCCCTTAAAAAAGCTTTGCAGTTTGGAATTAGCGGTGCTGTCGGCGGTTTCGTCGGCAATCTCATCACCGAACCTTTCATGCAGCGACTCCCTGGTTCGGAATCTTTTTTTGATAGTGTATTGTCTACAGGTCGCTGGTTTGGATTGGTAGGCGGTGGCATTGCTACTGCTATCATGTTCGGCTATTATTACTATATCAAAGGCAAGCCTCAAATTAAACAGGCTTTAAAAAATGGCGGATTGTTTGGTTTAATAGCAGGAGCAATTTCTGGGGCGATCGCCGAAGGTATTTACAGCGGAATTGGCGACGGAAACAACGAATTATTACGAGTAATTTGCTGGGGAATAGCTGGCAGTTTGTTAGGATTGGGACTTGCACAGAGGATTCCTAATTTGGGAGCGCTTCGCGGCACGGGAGGTGGCGGTGTTGGAGGAGTTTTGGGGGGCTGTTTGTTTATTCTGTTTGCTTACAATCTATCCGGTACTGCCGGCCGTTTAGCTGGCTGTGCTGCGATCGGTTTTTGGATTGGAATTATGCTAGTTGTAGCCGAAACTTTGTTCAACAAAGCTTGGCTGGTAATTAGTTACGATACCGGAGCAAATCGCACTCTCACTCTGGGTTCGGAACCGATCACTTTTGGCAGTGATGAAAATTTGTCTATTATCTGCATTCCTAATGTTTCGCCCTTGGCTATGCGCTTTCAATTGGAAGCCGGTCAAATTGTTTGCGAGAATGTTGATAGCGGGGCGGTGAGTTATTTGCGATCGGGCGACCAAAAGAAAATCGGCAACTGTACAATTACAGTAGGAAACTCTGACTTGCCAGCCCCAACACCAGCAAATATTCCGCCTACCTTTATATCAGATCGGCCCGCAGTAAATTCTTTTACCAGCAGCCAATTATCTCTGAAATTAGGCAGTCGAGTTATTCCTCTGAGTGCGGGAACTCAACTATTTACCTCTGACATACCGAGTTTAACAGCCGCAGCATCTAACGGTCTTGTAGCTATAGTCACTTCTCGATCGAGAAACGAGCTTTCGTTAGGATTGACCAATTTGTGCGATCGCGCTTGGTGGGCTACCGACATTCAAGGTGATATAAAAATGGTAGAACCTGAAAGTACCCTGACTTTGGCGTTGGGAACTCAAATCGAATTCGGTGAATTAGAGGGCGAGATAGTCTAAGTAAGAGACTAGAAACTGAGATATTGCACCATTGTCAATAAGTCTTTCATGGGCGGGCAGGATGCCAACCCACAAAAAAAATTACTCTTTGTGGAACGGGCATCTTGCCCGTTCTTAACAGGATCTCCGGCCAACCCACAAAAAAAATTACTCTTTGTGGAACGGGCATCTTGCCCGTTCTTAACAATAATTCAAGCAGAACTGCTGCTAACTCCATTAATTACCGCCGCACCAATCAAATGAGCTAAACGCAAAGCTTCAGGAACTTTTCCAGTGTCTGTCAAACGCTGCAGAACCAGCGCAATTACTTCGGGTTTTTCGCCGCAAACTTGAAAAAAGAAAGGTTCAAAAGCGTGAATTTTACCAGCGCGGCGCAACAATTCTAAACGGTATTCCGAGTCTGGTAAATGACCGAGGGCTTTTTCAACAGCAGCTAAATCTGGTTGGCGGCGCATGACAGCAACGCAAGGAATTTGCAGGCGCGATGCTAACTGGGGAAGGTCAATAATATTGAAGCCGCCGAAAGCAATTCCGTCTAGCAAAACCAGATGCAATTGTGGCAAAAATTTGCCTCCGATTAGTAGCCCAGAAATAGCATCTGTGGCATCTAATCCGTCGGGGAGGACTTGTCCCCATACCATTCCTTCAAATCGAGTTCCCCCGCAGACTATGCCTGCGATCGACACCAGACTGCCGCTTGTACGAGAAAATGGAGCGTCGTCAAAGCCAATAACCTTAATTGTGCGATCGAGCCTGAGCAAATCTGCCAGTTTCAACTTGTGGAGTTCCCTAAACTAAAGTTTTTGAGATTACCTTGTATTTTACATATAGCAATCCTAAATGATTTTCTGTGTGTAACTATATTGACGTATTTTGGGGAAATCAAATGTATGTTCGTTAGT
>NZ_JAUBUR010000027.1:0-100143 GCF_036705485.1 Microcoleus sp. AT9b-C3
CCTTCGAGTGCTTTTCCTAACGCGAAGGATGGAACATAGGATTTCCCCTCGTTCATGCGACCGCGCATATATGGATCTACCGAAATGTAGAGATTGCGAACGAGCACTTGTCCATCTTGAAGTGGCTCTAGTTTGGTCTCGGCGATCGCAAAGTTATCTGCGGTAGGAATCCCCTTGGGGCGAGAGACTAGCCGAATCTCGCGGCTCACGATCTCTGTCATAATTTTCTCCTTATTGGGTAGATTTTCAGAACTCAATTGACTTAAGTTGTAGCGGTTGTTTTTATTTACTGAAGGCATGGATGCCAAACATCACTCGCGCCAAATCCTAACGATTGACCGTACTCATATCGGGGTAGCGATCGCCCATGGCAATTCCTAATGGCAGCGATGAAGGCGATTTGCTCTAGTTCTGCTTGAGTCAGCCCCGCAGCAGCAGCCGCAATGTTTTCTTCTAAATAGGTGCGACGTTTAGTGCCGCTTCATTGGCACAATGTCTTCGCCTTGGGCTAATACCCATGCCAGCGCCAACTGTCCGGCTGTGATACCCAATTCGGCTGCCATCTGCTCGATTTGCTCGACTAGCACTGAAACTACTAATCCTTGATTGCCGAGTTTTCGCTGTTTCATGATTTTTTCCTATTAGTCTAAAGTTCTTGACCTGTCGGACGGAGGATGATTTCATTCACATCAACATTACCGGGCTACTCAATCGCAAAGGCGATCGCACGGTCAATGGCATCTGCATCAATGGCAATCGCATAAAGTTCATTCATGCTAGAACGTTTGAGGTATCTCGGTTCTTAGCGACTGCTGACTCCATCAGTTGTGCGTCCGCTCATTTCACTCACGTCGATGCGGTAGATTGCGATCGCTTCTGAACGTCCCTGAGCATCAATCCAGGTTCGATTGATAGCTGGTGACAGCGTGGGATTGCGTTCTTTGATCGAGTGCATTGCCCGATCAATGTCTTCCTGAACTGTGAGGCGGGAGGCTCGACCATTCACAATCACGCTGCGCCAATGAAGCGGCTCGCGTATTTCTTCAACCTGCAAACAAATTTCTGGATTTGCATCAAGATCGTGAGTCTTCATGCCTTCGGTTGTAAACAGGTAAATGTCCGAATCTTCGAGATAATAATTCATTGGCATCACGTAGGGTTTGCCTTCGTGTATGCAGCCTAGATGACCGTATCCTACTTGGTGTAGCAGCTCCTGTATTTCTTGTGAACTCATTTCATCAATATCTAACATTACTATTCTCTTAAAAAATCAGTTGATTGGTATTATTGAACAGAAATAAACCCGGCTTTACATCTGTCGTTAGATGGAGTCGATATGTGAAAGTCAATGATCCGAGTCAATAGCCTGTTGAGAAAACGAGCGCCTCACAAATCTTCTGCCCGCTTAATTGATGCTTTTTTACCAGCTACGCTAGCAACAACCAAACAGACCGTGACTAGGGCGATCTACTCGGTGAGTTTCACCCAGCAAAATTGCCGAAGCCAGAATCGTCAAAAATGGTTGCCACAACTGAATTTGACCTACCTGTGTAACTTCACCCATTGCCCTACCATGATACCAGGCAAAAAATGCGATAAATTGACTAAAAATACTCACATCAGCCCAACCCCACCAGGCGCTCGGTGAAGCTATCAATCCTTGTTTTTAAACAACAAAAATTGTGGGGAAAACCTAGAAATAATCGAGAATCACCAATGCCCAACCAATAACTTGCCACCCACCTAAAACTTTAGCTAATCGCCCACTTTCAGCATAGCCAAAATCAGTAGCAATTATCGAACCCAATAGCGCTAAATCTCCGAGCTGAAGCTGTCGGGCAGCGCTAATAATTCAAAAAAAGACAACCGTTATACTACCGACAATGCTAGCAATCCAAAAAGTGAAGTCACGGCGATCGCCACCACCAACACCTCCATTTGCGAGAAACTAAACCCAGACCAAAACCCCAACACCTCCGCCATGCCCAAAATCCCTGAGTGCGATCGTTGCCTTTTGTACGCCCGCAACCCCCACCTCGTCTGTGCCGTCCATCCCACGGGGCCCAACACCAATACTTGCCCCGACTTTCGAGAAGACCCCAATGCCGCATCAGAGGAACTGTGGGAACCCGAAGGTGCGAGTTATTACAACGGCGAATTGATTCTGCAACCGAGACAACGGTGGACATCAGAGCAACAGTTAGAACTTTTGGACACGCACCCACTGTTTACCGGCCGATGTCCCCGGTGTGAACGCCCGTTCCCCCAGTATGAAACGCCCCCGGTGCATTGGGATTGCCCGGCTTGCGGGTGGATGGACGATTCGGTGTGAGGCGATGGTCGCAGCAGTTCTGTTTTGATAATGGCGATCGTTACGCTTTCTAGAGCATCTGTGCACCTAACTTTCTGGTTAAGATTGAATAAGTTAAATAAACAATTATGGTTTTTCAAGTAAGCGAGCTAGTATTTAGGTAGCTTGATTACTAAATGGGCTTTTTAGTTAAGTTGTTTAGTATAAAAGGGAATGTAGTTTGTATGAACAATCTATACCACAAAGTCGCCGTTGCCTCTGTTTGCACGGCTCTAGGTTGTGTTCTGGGAACAAGCGAAGAAGCTAAAGCAGCTACATTTAGCTTGGCACCTACTATCACTTTTGCAGTCACAGATTATTTACCCCCCGCCTCTGACGGACTGGGAGACGAATTTCATATAGGTGGGGCTGGTCTTGTACTAAGCGGAATATATAGTCCAACGGGAAAAGGTGCTGAGATAGCAACCTTGACCGAAATTAATATCGGCAACTTTTCTTTTGCCCCTAATAGTATTACCAGTGCTATTATTCAAACTCGGCTTAACTTTGGGGTATATGGTTTTGGGATTAACGAGCCTATAAGTAACCCTGGTAATCTTGGTATCTTTGGCTATGTAGGAAACGGAACAGCGGAGGTTTCAGATTTTGAAGCAGGAGTGTTTTTAAGTTCTATAGATATCTCCTCATTATCTGCTGGTGCTATTCTCAACTTCAACGTGACTTCCTTTGTTAATCAACGAGTTAATAACGGTGATGCTTTTGTTGGGTTTGGCATTCGCGCTTTGAACTTTGGTGCCGTTAGCTTAACGGGTACGGGTTCAGGTTCAGGCGGCCCGGTAAAGCTGATAATTGGACCTCCCGATGCCCCCGAGCCTGTGCCTGAACCGACCACAATCTTTGGTTCAGCTATAGCCCTGGGCTTGGGAGGATGGCTGAAACGAAAGAAATCAAATCCCCAGAATAAAACAACGCCACAAGGTTAATCTACGGTTTGATAACCTAATTTAAATTTCAAGTTATCAGTTGCGGGCAACAGCTTGCTCGAAAGCCCACTTGGAAGTGCAGCCGACTAATCCCCCAGCAAACACCACAAACGCACATTGAGGAAATACAGTTAACACCGCTTGCCTCATGCGGCCACCACTGCCACGCACCAAACAGTATGGCAGTGTAAAGACCGAGTTCGGTTATTTTGCCTGTGGTTGCTTCACAGATCGTCCAACCCTGCCTGATTCCCCGACCACAACCGACTATCAATCGAACGAACAGCACCAAATTAAAGAAGATAGCGATGCTGCTGAGGATGTTGCTGTTGATGTTCTGCAAAAAAGTGATGAAATTCATAGAGTTGATTTTTAGAACAACTTCAGGATAGCAAGCTTAACAGGAGTTGTGCGGTCGCTGCTTTTCAAGTTTGCTCACCATCATCAGCCCAGGAGTCACAAACTAAAAAACCCAGGGGTCGCGGGGCTGTGTGCGATCGCCAAGCGAGTTTCTGCTGCTGTGTATTTTGTGTACTCCGGGTGGCGATCGCTCTCCAACTGAGTCAAGCGTGAAATGATGGTGAGGTAGGCACTAAGAAATATGGAATGCAGAGAAATGACTGACCCGCCGCTCGAACAAATCGATTTGCTGGACACCGACTATGCCGACATCCTCGCCAACAGCAGCCATCCCGCGTTTGAAATGCAACTGGTTCGGTTTGGGATTGATGCAGCAAAAGCCCGCACCGCCACCAACTTCATCGCCCTCATGCGCCAAAAACCCGACACTCCCGAACAATGGGCAGCTTTAACCGAGGCTTGGGAAGAGGCTTGCGGCTTCGAGCCCGAACTCGAACACCTGCAACTGCTCGTACAATTGCTGTGGAACCATCAAAGAAACGGTGCAAGCGATAGATAACCCGCAGCGTTTAGTTCAGTTCACCGCAATAAGTTAGCAAAAGCATCACTCGGTAATCCCTCTTTGAGCAGCGAGAATTCCTCGATGTAATTGCCCTCAAATATGCTGAGGTTATCCATCATGCGAGTGCGCGTTGCTAGAACAGATTGCACCCATGTTGTAGAAAGCGGAACTCCAAAATAGCAACCCGGAGTATCCCAAGTTGGGTCGATGGCATATCCGTCGGGTGTAATCAACCAAGCATGGCTAATGGGAAATCCAACATCGGCATGAAGGGCGTATCCTTCGGCGTAGGTGAGGTTGCTGTTGGCAAGTGCTAATTGCTGGCAGTTCCAGTAACCCAACTTCGGTACGCCAGCTTCAACGGTTGGAGGCAACGGTTTCGGTTCCATCGGGAAGCCGCAGCGCAGCACCAATTCTTCGTACCTTTGGTACATCCAGTTAGCTCTCTTCTGCGGTGTTTCGACAGCAGCAACTACGTTTTCTAAATATTCCTTTATCTGCTGTGCTGAGATAGTTTGAGTTCGAGTATTCACCGTTGCAATTCCTGTTATGTTGGGTTTACTTGTTCGAGGTTTCCAAACGGTTCCACAGTGGTAATAGTTCGACATCCTGGGGATTGTACAGGAGTTGTTTGAATAACGGAAACTCTTTGAGGTACATCTTATAGAGCTTGAGATTGCTTTGAAAGCTGGCTTCGGTGTTAGCTATTCTATCAGCCAATTTAACAATCAAAGCTTTTTTGTTGGATTGGATCTTTAGTGCGGTTTTGCGAAAGCGCTCGACTCGGTTTTCCCCCGGCTCACTGGTTACTGCCCACACAATATCCGCCGTTTCTTTCCCGAATTCAGACACCAACATCTCATAAGTTGTTGGCGTATCTTCTAGCGTATCGTGGAGCAATCCTGCTGCTGCAATCGCTTCATCACCTCCATAACCGAATTCACTCAGCACTTGAGATACTTGAGCCAAATGGTACGAATAAGGATGCTCGCCGTATTTCTGATTGCCGTGTTTGGCAATTGCAAATTCTTTAGCGGTGTCTGTAATGTTCATGACATTCAATTAATTCGAGATTAGACAAGAGCGTCTGCCGGGAATCCTTGTTTGAAAATTGAAAACTCTTCGAGATAATTCCCTTGCAAAATGCTCAATTCATCGGTGCGTCCCTTCTGCTTTCGGGAATTCCAAATTGATTTTACCCATGCCGTCTGGAACGCAATTCCCAAATAACAACAGCCGAAAGGTTCCCAAGTCGGGTCAATTGCGTATCCGTCGGTATCTAGCAGCCAAGCGTGTTGCAGCGGTAGAGACACGCCTTCCGCCATTGCGTAGCCTTCGACGTAAGTTAAGTTGCGGTTTTTTAACACTAAGCGCTGGCAGTTAGCATAACAGAAGCTCGGCTGACCTTGTTTGATGTTTTTGGGTAGCGGTTTGGGTTCCATCACCGTTCCGCATTCTAACGCCAATTCCTCAAAACCCCGGTACTTCCAATCAATTCTGCCTGGTACGTTTTTCATCACCGCGGCTAAATTTTGCAAGTATCCTGTGAATTGCTCTAGGTCGGTCGTTTCAGTTGAATTGTTCATCACTTGATTTGTTCGGTTACTTCGGTTACTTCGTTGGACATCGCCATCAGCAGTTGATATTTACCAATCAAGTTATTGATTTTGGACGCATCCACATTAGTATGGGAACCTATTGCATTGCCTTCTTTTATTCTACGTGAAATAATCTGCAATGATCCCTCTAATTGTTCGATTTCTGAGAGCAATGTTGCCTTAATTGTTTCAAAGTCCACAATCTCCTCCTGATTATTCTTCCAACTTCATCAACTTTCCCAGCTTCCGGTTGAGCAAATCGGCATCGCTTTCACCCTCGCATCGCTCCTTCTCCAACCATTCTAAAATCTCTGGTTTGGGGCGAAACGAGAACACGGGGCGCTTGCTGTCGTACTTAGCTTTGGCTTTGCGGATAACTTCGGGATTGTTGGTGTGATATTGCTGCTGCGCTGAGATTTCCACAACTTCGATGGCCGTCCACCTCGCTTGGATTCTTTCACCCTGCCGTCCCACTAAAACATGAGATTCGAGATACTTTCGAGCGCCCCGTTCCGTTTTCCACTTCTTTGCTCCTTCCAAAGTAGCCGAATCAATGGCGTTGTATTCGGGATTTCCCTGCGTTTCGGTGGCATAGCGCACTCGATTATCCTTTTTGAACCTGATGGCGTACAAGCTCAACTTGTGACCTCCTGCAACCGCTGCTGCTGGTAACGCTCCCAAGCTTGCACCGCCAATTGTTCAAAATGAGTGTCAGGATAGTCGAAAGATAAAGCCTCAGAACTATGATTCCGGTAAGCCTCTTCTGCTGCTTTTTCTACTTGGATGCGAGCTATCAGAAACTGGGATTTGTGTAGGAGTGAACCTATTTCCGCTTCTGCGATTACTATGTAACTGTTGGGGTATTGAGCCACGGCTTTGTCAGCACCCCTGCGCGTTTTCCAGCGCCTAGCACTCGACAAAGTATGGGCGTAGTAAAACTGTTCGGGTTGTCTGATGGATTGAGCTACAAACATCTGTGTTCTTCTCTACTATGTGGGAACCAAGCTTTAGATACGGCGTATTTAAACCTTGATTGTGTTGCAACTTAACCGACTAGCGGACTCGATACTCGGTTTCTAGGTACTGGATTATGAGCTTCCATTTGGCTTTACAGAATTCTAAAAACTTGGGAAACTTTTCTTCAGGGATTCTGAAACCTGCTTGCCGTGCAAAATAGTAACAAGAGCCATCAAAAAGAGCTCTTCCTCCTCGCTCTCGGTATACTCGGTACACATCTTGCATTGTTATTCCTGCTACGAGTTCTAATTCATCATCGGTAGGAATGGGCAAGTGTTGGGCATCTTCCCAAGTGACTGGTACTTTCATTGGTTGTTTTGACCTCATTTTGGTTGCAATGATTCTCCTGCAAGGCATCTAAACCTTGACTAAATATCCAAATAAATGAACGTATTTAGTCATGAAATACACTCATGGAATATCACTTTTAAACCAAGTTCACGGCAGATAACCCTTAAACCGAATTCACGATAGATAACCTCCAAGCAATTCTCTGCTAGCCTTTTGTGAGGCTGTCCCCGCTGCGTGAAGGAATCAATATCGATAATATCTACCTTGTCTAAAGTTCGCATGAGAGCGATCGCTTCACGGCTGTACGCTCTGGGATATACCACAAACCGAGAACCCACCTCATCCCAAACGCACTTGACTTTAGTTGCGCCGAGAACATCTTGGAGGTCGCCAACTATCGCAGACGGGCCCGACCAATAGAAGCGACCATCATAATGCTTGACTGGTAACTGAGCTGCTGCCATATCCAAGCAAAATTGGCGGTGTTCCGGTTCCGAGTATCTGTTCGTTATTCCCAGGATTGCGCTTCCTTGCCGTGGCCCAGGGCTATTGCCACCGAGTACGGCATCGTATTGATTGGGTTGATTCATGTTTATTGTTCCTCCTGATTCATTGCTTGCGGTATATCATACTTGGCATTAACTTCTAAGTCCCCGAATTCAATTTCTTGTTCTTCGAGATAATTGTCGATTTCACCCAAGCAGGCTGCCGCCATTTTTAAGTAAATTTTCATTCTCGGATTGCTGCCGTGAATATCTTCAATTTCCCATCCTTCTGTTTTGGCTAGTATAATTGCCAATCTTTCGAGTAATTCGTGATACATTGTTATGACTCCTGATTTGATAGGGTTGGTATCTGACACTTTTCGGACACTTTTAAGTCCTCAAACTCTAGCTTTCTTTGTGAGAGGAAACTATCGATTACACTCAAACACGTTTTGACCGTTCCTAAATACACTTGGATAATGACATCGCCCAAGTATATCTTTTCAATCTTTAGTCCGTTAACCTTAGCTAGATTAACGATCAGTCTGTCGGTCAATTCATCCAACAGCAGAATGTTGGCACTGGGAGAGGAAGATGTTCGCCCGATCGTGTAAACTTCCAGCTCTTTGAACGTGATACCTTCTTCTTTCAGCAACCCATCAATGGTTTCAAGAGAAACTTTTGCCATTGCTGGGTAGACCTGAAACTTGGGATTATTGGTATTGGTGTTTCTAAGGGAGTCTCCCTGTCGTCTGGCTAGCTCTACTGCCAATCTTTCGACTAATTCGTGATACATGATGCTAGGCTCCGGGTTATTGGTTTAGGTGATGAATAGATTGCCGTTGCACAAAGGTTCGTCATGCGTAAAATCATTTTTCGTGTTATGTAGGTAAACGCATCCGACATCCTGCGGGTTAATTTGTTCTCGCCTACCAATTACTTGGTGTTCGACCGCAACTAATGCGCCTTCTCCTTCAAAGTCTACAGAAAACTCAACTTCGGCGTCGGGATGGCACATTGTTAATGCTTCTATGAGTTCTTTAACTGTCATGTTTCCTCCCTTCCGATGCTCGGTAAAGATAATTGGTGAATGCGGATAATCTCAGCTTGCACCCAATCGATTGTTGATTGAGCTTCAAAGGGTAAAGAATTGTTGGAGATAAGTGTGTATTCATACCTCCCATTTTTTATCCCAAATCCTGCATAGTTCCACTCCTCGCTATCCTGGATTACCCATTCTTCTGAATAGCCCTTCGTAACGGGAGAGTCTCGTTTGTTGATTTGTAACCCTTTCAAGGACAAGGATTTCTGTAGTTCAGAAATAATAAACTCCGTTGTCTTCATGCTTTCTCCTTTTTCAACGCCGTTTTGTCTGCCCTCATACCATCTATCACCCAACTCTCGAACTAAACTCCTAATAAGGTGCTTAAGATAGCGATTGCGGATACTTTTCGTTCAATTGTTGGAGCAACTTCGGAGCCCTCCAAGATGCAAGATTGATGAGAGCTTCTAAGCGCTCGTACCAATACTTGCGGAGCGCATCAATTTCGGAATTGGCTAAGTTTTGCTCTTGTTCGGTTAAGTCCATCGTCGCCCCTTCAATGGCTTGCTTGGCTTTTTGAATCTGAGCTATACACAGTGCGTACTCCGATTCAATTTCAGCCTCGAATTCTGCAACCAAAACTTGCTGTGATTGAGTCATGTATTCTTTGCCTTTGAGCATACTCGCCCTCCTGTAAAACCTAATATCTTGCTTCTGAGGAAACTGTCGATTTCAACTTGCGCGGGATGCAGTTATTTTTAAATGCACCTTGATTCTGGGATTGTCTGAACGACTGTCATCTTCCCTCCTTTTTGAACATAGCTCTGTCTGCTGCTACCCCATCTATCACCAAACTCTCAAATGCAGCTTCAATCCAGATAGTTGCTCCCGAACACCGAGCTTGGCTGGCATCCTGAACCAACACGCAGCCG
This sequence comes from Microcoleus sp. AT9b-C3, assembly GCF_036705485.1. NCBI lineage: Bacteria > Bacillati > Cyanobacteriota > Cyanophyceae > Oscillatoriales > Microcoleaceae > Microcoleus > Microcoleus sp. AT9b-C3. The sequence continues at coordinate 9,582 of NZ_JAUBUR010000027.1, forward strand.
CTGGTGAACTCTACCCGTTTGGCATACACCGACCCCAAGTAAGTGTTGATGCTGATAGCCCGCTCGTCCACCAACACTCCCCTGAGCTTGCTAGCTTTTTTATTGGCGGCAGTGATGTGCCGATTCACGTAAATCTGTGCTTTCATTAACCTTGTATCCGAACTTGCTTTGGGTGCTGGCGATCGCTCTCGACTTTGACCGGACTCGGGCGATCGCCTTTTTGATAACCTGCTAGCTAGTGTAGTTAGTTTACGAACTATTGTCAAGGCGCGTATGTCACATTTCTGGGGAGATGCACCATCAATAGAGGATTATTGGCGGGGCATCATCCTTTTTGGCAAGAACGTCGCTTCGTACAAGTTTGCGCTAGCTCAGTCGCTCTTGGAGTTAGCGCCCGGTGGTAAAAGCATCATCACCTTGGATGAGCTGGCAGAGCCATTTGCGCGGCATACTCTGGAACACCTGCGTTTGTGTGATAGCCAATCTCAACAAACCAATGTTCCCTACCCCTTCTTGGAAGCTTGCCGCCACTACGACCGGGGTGAGATTAGCTACGAGGAGTTGATTTCGATTACGGCAAAGGAAGGGTTCAAGGTAGTGCTCGACAAGTTCCACAACGTCAATCAAGGGGAGACACCGCTGCGTTTCTTTGCTTGCGAACGCCGGGGTGCTAAAGCCATTACCCTGACCGATGAGTTGTTTGGGATGCTCTCGGGAAACCAAGGGCAGAACTTACCCCAAGAGGTTGATGCGCGGTGGCGGTTGGTAGAGACGGCATGGGAGTTGAAAGTATCCCGCCACCTGATTAATGTGGATTACGATGCCGACCTCGAACTGCTGTTCGTTCAGCGACCCATGAGCCGTACCAACATCACTTCATGTCGCAGCGCTTTGAACGGCTACCAAAAGGGCAAGTGTTTCTACTGCTTTGGCGAGATTTCAATTATCAGCAGTGCGGCAGATTTAACGGATGTAGACCATTTTTTTCCGCGCGTTCTCATCAACTACCGCATCGCCCATCCCATTGACGGCATCTGGAATCTCGTGCTAGCTTGCGTTAGCTGCAATCGCGGGGTGGGTGGTAAGTTTGACCAGCTCCCCCAGCTTCGGTTTCTAGAAAGGCTCAACACCAGGAACGAGTTTTTGATTGGCAGCCACCACCCGCTCGCTCAAACACTAATACGGCAAACGGGTGATTCAGCACCCAAGCGCTGCTCTTTTTTGAGAGGCAACTACACTGCAGCAAAAACGGGTAGGCTAATTAATAGTAACTGGCAACCTGCTTTTGAGTATCCCCCAGCTTTTTGATTGATGGTTCAACCGATGGCTGAGAAATTTCAGCGAATCAAGCTTTACTTCAACGTAGAAAAGATTTGTTTGGGCGGTGTAGATGACGATTGGTGGCTCAAAGATTTTGACGGCGATTATTGGGCTTCTGATTACTTTTGGCTACCAATTGGCTATAACCCAATTGGACAACATGGAGATGAACTTTTACAATTTCTTACACCTCGTGCTTAGCTAATCAGATGAAAGACGACCGATGCACCCGCAACGCCTCCTACACCCCTGCGGCAGTTGCTACTTAGTTTTCAAGTTGCCCAAGCTCATCGACTACAAATTCTCCTAATTCAACACACACAAATTGTTTATGAACACTCAAAGCCACTCCATCCTCAAATCGCATCCCATCCCCGGTGATGGCGGTCAAGCCCCAGGTTACATTACTCTCAGAGAATGGCGCAAGGATGAAGAATGGGTAACGCACTTTTTCAACCTGCAAGATCAGGGATTTTATTACGGCCGCTACTTCACCGATTTAGCTGAAGCTGAGGCTAACTTCGAGCTGCGGGTAAAGGAATATCTCGGTTTGTTGGGGAAGCTGCCTAGTTCGCTAGAGTCAGAGGAACCTATCCAAATCCCTGAGTGCATCCTCCAAGGTATTGATGCAGTTCGAGAGGCAAACACGACCAATATGTTCCATGCCAACACGGTGCGCCTTCAAGCCGTAGCTTTGGGATATCTAGAAACTGCTCAATGGATTGAAGCTAACTTGGAAATTTATTGCAGCGGTGTTTTTAGGGGTTTCGCAGCTCTGTAAACTGGAGGGAGTCGGTAGTAACAGGAAAAGCGATCGCCAATTGTGAGAGATGAACTATGGCAAAACCAAAAAGGTATCCCGACAATTGGTCTGACATTGCGCTCTCGGTCAAGGAAAGTGCTCTTTGGCGTTGTGCAAAGTGCCATCAACAATGCCTCCGACCGGGTAAGAAAAGCGGCTTAACCAAATCTGAACGGTGTGCTTTAACTCTAACGGTGCACCATCGCAATCGGATACCGGAGGACAACCGCCCAGAAAACTTAATAGCCCTTTGTACCGCGTGTCACCTTTCGTATCACAATCGCGGTCAGTCCAACGTATCGCCGGGGCAATTGTCGCTGTTTCCCGATGATGGCATTGATTGGGATATCCTGAATTTTCATCAGGAATCGGCACCGGAGAGTTTATCGGCTGTTAAATTGAATAATTTGTAGCTATTGCTTCAAGCAGAAACAGACCGACTTTCTTGTGCAGTCCTTGGTTTTGTTGGGGACAGCCAATCTGAATTAAGCATTTAGGGCACCCGTCCGAACACTCGCAATTTAAGGCTAGAGACATTGCTTTAGCAGCGAATAACGGTAACTGCTTCCCTATTTCTTCAGATGCTCCATTTCCCCCATCTGTGGTATCAAAAAAGGTTAATCTGTCTACATCAGCGGTGAAAAAATTTAAAACCCGAGGTTGTACCAATGGCTAACATGAATTTAACGCAATAGCAGCAGAGCGATCGAGTTCCACGAAGCTTATGTAATGGCTTTTAACGATTGTTTTTACTTTGTGGGAATTGCTTTGCTGTTAAGTGGGATTGCAGTTTTGGGTTTTAAAAAGGTGAAACCTGGTGCTGGTGCTGGAGGGGTTCATTAGATATTTTAGGAGTTAGGCACGGGTGGTCAGCGTTAGGCATCTATACAGGAATCTTTGTCTGAGGCATTCTCAAGATTTTCACTCAGTTCATCACGCAGTAACTGGCTAAACTCTATAAACATATCTAGTTGTTCAATTTTTGAACTTAATTCATGACGTTTGCGTTCGCGAACTTTTTCTTCGAGTTCGCCTTCTTGAGGTTCTCCAAGCAGATCGACAATTAGGGAGATATCGTCATATTTATTATCAGAAATATTTGTGGATTTTTCAATCCAAACAGCAGTTTTTTCTTCTACTGCATTGCAAGCAGCTTGCCTGAGTGCAAAATCGACCAAGACACGTGCAGCAACATCAATTGAGAGTGCCATATTTATCCATATTTGAACCTCATTAGTTTGCTCTTCAGAGGATTCACTTTCTGTTTTATGAAAATGAGAGTTATCAAAGTAGTGCGATCGAGAGTTATCGGGAGCGAGTCTATTCAGAGTATTAAAAATCGGTTCAAAACTCTTAAAAGGATATCTATCATTTGGTAATGATGAGCGGCGCTCCCAAAGTTTAAGAATTGTATTAAAGCAGCGCTGTTCGGCTTCAACTTTTGCATTGTCTGTCGCATTCTCTGCGATCGCAATTTGCTCAGCAATATAATGTGCCATCCACCGTGAAAGTGTATCGACGCCAGGTTCAAGTTCAAGCTCCCGAACAAGAGCCTTACCTAAGCTGATAGCACGTTCCTGTATCTCTGAGCTTACCATCTGCTGAGAGGATATAAATTTTGCTATTTGGGGTTGAATATTCTCCGTCATCATTGCTCCTAGTGTAATATGAAGACCTACAAAAACGACGCTGAATCTGTACTTCAACGATGAGATCGCGATCGAGAGTAGAACAGAGTATCTTGAGGAACTCTAGTGATGCACTCATTCGTATTCCATGTCTACGCGATTCTTCACTATGTTCTCTTTCAGATGAACTCCAAAGTTCACAGACAAGTGATTCTTTAGCTGTACCTGGCATAAACCATTTTCGTCGCTCTAAGTCTACAGAAAGTCTGAGTCGTTCAATGATTGAATTGCCGATTCTATAAGGTGGATAATCAATCTCACCTGCATATGGATCGGTGGCATCAAGCCTATTATCTTGTGAACCTCTCCAAATCCATCCCTGTAATTCAAAGGGGAATTCGTTAAACTCCATCTCGTCTTCTTGATAAGCAGGCAGCTTAAAATCGTAAGGATTGACGCAAGTGCTTAACGCATTCAACAAAGACTCAGAGGTTTCACTCGAAACAAGCGCACTTGTGACATGAAAGCTTTCTTGTGGTTCACCGTTACGGTCACTCCAAGAGCCTCTGACATTTAACCAAGTTTTTCCATTATGCTCGATCAGTAGACCGTCAAGGAAATCATCAGACCTGATTTCTTGTCTCCAATTCTCTGTTATTTTCTCTTGTAACCAAGCACGTCGCTTTAGTGGAGGTGGATCGCGTCGGTCTGCTAACCATAGACGATCGGAACGAGTCAAAGTATGCCGTTGGAACCAATCAGTCCATTGGTCATCGCACCAATTATATTCATCAATGACAGGCATCTCTAACAATAACTTCGCAGCGACACTAAGCATCGCATGGTAAGAAATATAGAAACTATAGTCATCAGTACGAGGGTAACTTCCGTGACTATGCGATGTTTCTCGTTCATAACGGTGAGAATGCCACAGGTTCTTACGTGGATCGTGAATGGACTCATCCTTGATTTCAATATCCCATTCTTTAAGAACAACTTCACGTGCCAGTTCCTCGACTTGATTTTCTGGAATGCCGAACACTCTTCCCAGAGGCTCGAACCAGTAATGCTCCAAGTCCCAACTAAAGTGAAGTTTCAAATTGAGATCGACCTCACCTCTAGTATGCCAAGGGGTTTCTTCAAAGTTTTCTCTATATCCGTCTATTTCTTTGACTGGTATTTGGCTAATGCCTACTTGGCGAAGCTTTTCAGTCACACCACTGTCATAAGTTTCTGGAAAAGCAGCTTCAATAGATAGAGCGATCTCGGCTGCAAATTTCTGGATGAGTATATGGGGTAAACCATCAAGCGCAAGATCTGCAAAGATTGAGTGATATCGTCTTAACTTTTCGGGGCTGTCTATTGCTATCCGCGCTAAAGCTATCAACAAATATAATCTTGCGTGGAGATTATAAAAAGGAAATACATGACTGCCAAAAGCATTGACACAATCTCTCTTCATCCATTCGATTAAGCCGTCAATTTCGCGATCGCAACCCGCTTCTGCAAGCCTTCGGACGCAATGTGCAGCTTGCCATCGCACGGCAGAGCGGGGTGAACCTAGCGCAGCCCAAATAAAACCAGTGAATGCACCTGAAATGTTGTCAGGTGGGAGCAGCCACTTATCCCAATGACCATCAGCATACTCTCGGTCAATCTGTATTTCAAAGCGGGAAAGTGCAAACTCAAGCAGAGCGCCTGCGTCTTGAGGTGAGATAAATGATGATACAATTTCGGAGAAACCAAAAAGCGTGCTTGCATCAACTATATTGCAAGATTCTGATAGTCCTTGAAGAACTCCTTTATAAATTGAAGAAAGTGCGCTATCATCAGGTTTAATTTTTTCAAAAAAATACTGTTTTAGATAATAATTTGTAAATTTATATGCAAAACGCTGAGCAATCAATGAAAGAACATTGTTCCACGATTTTTTGACGCTTATTTTCTGACGATATGTATCTGGAAAATTAGATAAAGCATATTCCATATCATATAAATCAGCCTTTTCAACATTAGGTAATGCTAAAAGCATTTCACTCGCTTGGCTTTCAGGTATTCTCTTAAAGAATTCCTGCCAAAAAACTTCATGAGAACGTGGGTGAGGCAAGGCATTAAAGCGATCTATCGCAGCACTTATTTCCATGCTTTTAGTCAATTTTAGATCGGCAAAAACCTCTTTCCAATCAATACTTATTGATTCTTTTCGCTCGTCAATCTGAGAGATTTGACTAGCTTTCTCTCGATCGCTTCTCTGTGGATGTTCGGCATAAAAATCTAAAACTTGTTGAATGTCTTTATTCTTTAGTGAAAATCTATCGCTAACTCTTTTAAGGTTATGCCAGATGCTCTCGGAAGCCTCATTCAACCTAAGATCTCGGACAGCAGTATCCAAGATGTACTGGCGACGAGTCTTATCAGATTCAGTCTCTATGCAGAGCGCTACAAACTCATCATATCCATCATAGTCCCAGGAAAATGCAGATAGCGACCAACCAACTAATGGTTCAATAATCTTAGAACGCACAGCTTCACGAGCCAAAGCAAGAAGTTGACCCTCGAACCATCCTACATCTCGATCACGCCAACGACTCAGAGTGGCGAAAGCTGACGAAGGGCATAATTTTGCACAAACTTGAATGGCTTCATTGCGACTCCAATGTTTTTCACGAGCTACGGACTCACCTACTAACTCAGCACAACGTATGAAGCTATAGGCGATTTCCGGGGAAGAATGCCCACCTTCGGCAGAACGCTTCGCCATAGCGACAACTGCTTTCCATCTATCAACCAGTTCATCTCCGAACATTGAGACTGCCTCAATCGCACAATCGAAATAAGCTTTTGCGTCCAGAGGACTTACGGGAAGAACAGCACGAGCAAGCGCTATGTAATATTCAGCTTTTGCTTCAGGTCCCTCATCCGATATGGACTTCACGACTTCATAGCAAGATTGCTCGAGCTGGTTTTTAAGTGCCGAAAGGTGTTCCAAACGGTAAGCTGCTCGAACCGCACTTAAATGATCCTTGAGCGAAAGTTTGTATTCGTTATCGAAGAGTTTTACGATCGTGTGCCCTTCTTCAGAGCGATCGCAAGGCTTTTGTAAAGCTAAGCATTCAAAGCGTACACGAGCGATTTTAGACGGTAAGTCGTCATTTTGTCTGTACCTCCGCGATCGCGCTTCCTTTGAACGCCGATCCGCGTCTTGAAAGGCGATCTCAAGATTTTCCCCGCTACCAAGTAGAATGCGAGAGCGAATAAAATACCACGGTAACAGTGCGCCAACAACCTGTTTGAGATCTTCTATATTTTGTCGATACTTTTTTTCATCTTCAAGTAACTTCTGTGGTATTAGGGCATTAAGATCGGGATCGAAATCGCCTGAAATTGCAAGTCTTAAAGCGGTTCCTCGAAGAAAAATATGTCGTTCGCCATCATGATATTCAGAACTAACTAAGCCCGAGGCTCTTTGAGGAAGATAGTGGTTCAAAACCCGCAGAATTTGAGTTTGAGATAGTCCGATCGCCGAGCTTGCTTCTGCAAATGAAACAATAGCTGAGGTAAATCTTTGTTCGTTCCAATACTCAGCAGGTTTAGGGATACGTACTCGCTTGTGAGTTAACAAGCTCAAACACTGTTGCATTGCGTCTCTGGAAGGAAACTTACCCACTGCCATTAGTTCGTCTGCTATGGCTAACATCAAATATTGATTGCGGCAACCAAGCTGTGAAATTTCATCTACTGCCGTGAAGTTTCCTGCGTCAATAAGGCGCTTAATGAACAACCGGGTAATTTGGAACACGACTTCTGGTGGCTGCCAACCCCAAATAAAATCTACTAATTTCCTCGCTCCATAAAGATGAAAATGGGCAACTGCCATTTCCACAATGTCATCCTCTTTGAGCTGCTTTTCACTGTGTATCTTGTCTTCGTTCTTGCTACGCTCCTCGAAATACAATCTCAGCCAATTGCTAGCCGATCTTAAAAAGGCTATGGCTTCCCCTTGAAATTCCTCAATTGAAGATAAAAGTGAAGCAGAATATACATTCGCTGAACCATCCCAATTGCCCCGTAACATCCGCCGAAATGCCAATTCTTGAACTCTCTGTGGAGACTGTAGCGGTGCAATCAGATCGACATTTTGAGTAAGAAGATCGAACTGTCGCTTATCACCTGCAACCTCTTCTCCTGCACGTAAAGCCAGTTTTGCTGCGTCAGCATATCGCTTTTGCTTTAAGGCTGCTTTGAAGGCGAATTGCAAGCGATACACCCGTATATTACGTTCATCAATCGGGTTATCTTCAGGTAGATAATCGTCAGAGAGTGCTAAGCTGATAAGCTCATCATAGTTTTCCGATTGTAGTAACAGAGAAGGTAGCACTTGCGCGACGTAAGAAAACTCTGAAGCCAAAGGTTTAAGGCTCATGATATATGATTCAATCTGCTGATTTGAAGCAGAGAATCTCTCTCGAAACCAAGTTTCTGTTGGCTCATCTCGAAATTGAACTGAGTTTTCCGATATCCAGAGAGGTCGCCCCAAATCAGCGACAAAGCTGACAACTGTTGAAACCTCAACCTCGGCAGCGGTAGCAAGTAAATTAATCGGGATAAATGGAGTTAAATTTGCAAGACCTAGACATATCGCATTAATATGTCTTTGAAAATCAGTAGGCAGCTTGTCTTTAATCGTAGAAATTGCGGATTCAAGCTGTGCTGCAATCTGTTCTTCAACCGTAGCACCTGAAGGCCCAAGACCAGCCAAAACATCTGAAACCGTATTTTGGTGTATACTCAGTGCATTCGCTTGTACTCGCGGATTGCCACCAGTCAAGCGATGAAACTCCAACCCATCGATATCGGTTGCACTTGGAAAATAGTCTCGAAGATGAACCACTGTCTCTGCTTGACTGAAGGGTTTCAATTCAATCTGTCGAACTGTACTTAAAGGCTTGAGCAAGTCGATACGCTCGGTTCTACATAGTGTGACAATCCGACATCCTTCTGGAACTTCCTCACGCAATAGCTGATGAGCAAAACAAGACTCGCTGAACTCTTTCGCCGCCATCTCTGCATTATCAGCCGCATCAATTAAAATAGCTAAAACAGCATCTTTATCGACTTTTTTTATGGCTGTAGCAGCCGTATTTAATCGCGACAAAAAGGCTCTTAGAATTGCATCATCTAAATCAGTAGAGCGCGGTATCAGAATTTCGCATAAACCATGCAATGCAATTTCATTCGCAATTTGAACGAGAGCATCACGATGGCGATGCCTAGACTCACTTCGATTTCGATATTTTCCAGAGCCGAAGCAATCGTAAACAATTCCTAACGAGCCGGTGGGTAAAGACTCTGCTAGTTGACGAGAGAAGACTGATTTACCTACACCGCCACCCGCATGAATAATTACAGGTGTAGAAGCTTCAAGGACACTATTAAGTAAGATTTCATGTTGCTCCCGCTTGATGAAGTTTTTAAATTTCTCAAGCTCCAGTGGCGCAGGAAATAGATCTCTTTCAGACGTAACGCCAAGACGTTTTAGAATCTCTTCACGAATTATCTCACCGTTGTTGTTAGGTAGAGCCTTGTCTTGTACAAGAGCAATCAAACTGTCAATTTGAGCATTGTCAACTGCTCCAGCTAAAAGCGCTGAAATTTCAGTATGTAATTCATGTCGTTGTGCAATATAGTTCCCTTCTCCATCAATTAGATCGATAGAGTTACAAAACTCCTGTAACCTTGCATCTTTTAATTGTGTATATTTTTCAAGAGTTTCCTTAAATTGCGTTCCTGCTTGACTTCCATTCTTGATTGAAGAAATTTCTTCCTTAAATAAATCGGCAACTTTACGATTAGTTATTACCGAGAACCTTACAAGTCCAAATTCATCTGTATTGTCATCTCTGGATAAGAGAGCAGAAAATCGTTTTGCAAATCCCTCAATGGTATCTTTTAACCCACTTAATGTAAAAGGCTCATCCACTCTTTGGGTTGTATGTTTTAGCTGAAAGTACGTAATTTTTTTGTCATAGCCTTGAGCATCTTCGGTATATTCGGCAACATCGATTACATATTCCCCTGCAACTTTATTTTCCTTTGAGCCTTCAATTACTATGCATTTGACGCAAGATTTTGGATGTAACATCCTGAGACAGCGACGTGCTGCCCATCGGTAGTGAAATACATCACCTGCTCTTGAGTATCTGACTAGATCATTTTCCATTAATCAATCGTAGGCAGTCGAGAACAAAACAATAGAAAAATTCATGTATGCCTAACTTATAATTGTATCGCTGTTGCCGTATAATACCTAATATAATATAAAAATACCGCAGATTACGACGGATGTATGTCAAACTCTTCTTACTTTCATCAGAATCTCCTTTTCTAGATCGAGTTCGGCGTACCATCCGGCTCAAACACATGAGTCGTCGCGATGTTTCACCCTAGAGCAAACTCTGTATACTGCCGCACGTAAGGCGCATGATATGCCAGCACAATGTCTTGCTTCGGCACTCCCTTTGCTACTAACCAATCGGCAATTGCGTCTTCGGTTCCATCATAGCGCGTTTTTCCCGATGCTGTGGGAGTCACAATACTTAAATCGCCACCCTGACGCAAGCAATCTAAGGCTTCAATTTGATGCGAATACAGTTCGTGAATTCCCAATCCCCGAAGAGCATTTTGTAAGGGAGAGGGTAAGTCTCTTGGAATGGCGTACAACGAGCCAGATGCGGGAGGGGTAATGTGAACAGCGCTAAGATGTGAAGCTAACTCTTGCGCGATCGCTCTAAATTTGGGTTGAGGAATAGCGGCAATTTCTGCTGCACTTACCTGACAAAAGCTAGCAGATTCTACTTCACCTGCACCCTTTTCTTCAGATTGGGATGAGGATGCTGGTGCGCTAACAGGAGCGATTTCACCCGTTTCGACAGATTGCTGCCAATTTTTGAATTGAACGGGAATCGAGTATCCGGGAAACTTTGCTATGAGTATGTTACCCATCCAAGACATAACCTCGCCTTGTCCGCGCTTGGGCGAAAAGAGCGGCTGTCCTGGGTCTAGCCACTCAGGATGCTTTCGTTCGCTGTTGGGAGTTACAGCGCGGATAAGAGCAGCATAGTCAGGGGGCTCAGGGTTTGTCATAGTTTTGGGGATAACTCCAATTGCTTCATCATAAGCTTCTTCTTCCAGACTGCTGACATTCTCTCAATTTAACGGGGCATCATTGACTTTGGGATTTGCGCTTGCTCTGGGGAATCGGCACGGGGCAATTAATTTGATCCGAATCCGCTGCCATTCGTTTAATAAGCTCAAAAGCGGCCGTGCAATCTCCTAACGCTCGGTGGTTCCCGCTCGGTAAAGGGAAATACTTATAATCTTCGTAATAGTAGCTCCAATATCCCCTCCACTGTGCCGCCCATTCCATCAAGCAGTCGGAGCGCTTTGTCAACTTCAAAATCGGCAAACTATGCAACTGACAGCAGTAATTTAAAATCTTGATATCAAAAGCAGAATTGTAGATTAATACTCGTTTATCTTTCAGGGCTGCATCAATGCGAGGATAGACTTCGGGGAAACTCGGAGCATCGGCTACCATTGCATCGCTAATGCCGTGAAGATCTGTTACTTCTGCGGGTATTGGAATTGTGGGTTTGACGAGCGTATTCAGCAGCGCGTCTCCCAACGGATTAATAACGGCAATTTCCACCATTTCCGCATCATCTAGCCCCGTAGTTTCAGTATCCAGAATCACCCAATCGTTCTGGCTTAATTGTTCTCTTGCCCAAAGAACAGCACTCACTCTATCTCGTTCTATGAAACCTACTTCGCGATACCACTCACGATAATCCCGCTTGATTTTGGCTTTGAGGCGATTAGCTGCTAAAGTTTCCAACTGTTTGGGAGAGGGCTTTCTTTTGGGTCGGAAACATTCGGGATTGTGGATATCGTAGAGAAACACATCGTATTTTCGGGTTGGAATAACACCTGAAGGTTTCAGAGGCGATAAACCAAGTTCACCCAGTTGCTTTTTAGTTTTCATGTGCGGTGGCGGTTCGTTGGATTCGCCCCACCAACTGTACTTTGCAAGCTCCATATTTGCTGCTCCATTGATTCTTTTGTGGCGCAAGCTTTGCCTGTAAGATTAGCTTTTAGAATCAGCTACAATCAATAATATCAGGAAACTAGAAAACCCCCAGTTGCCTGGGAGATGAGCCATCCGCTGCAAAACTAAATGACATCTAATTATGTCATACCATGAGTATTATTGTCTGCGAATTGCCAGCACTAATCCGGCTGCACTAGCACCCACTACGATTGCTGCTAAGTTAGGCTTAACGATGCTTCCAAAAGCACATCCAATGATTAACGCCACAACAATAGCCAGGGGAGCTTGCCTTTGCCTGCCTTCCAATTGGACTATGCGTTCGTCAAGGGACTGAAAGAGTATCGATACTTCTTCTTCATTGTGCCAATTAGTTCTGCTCTGTTTCCTGAGAACTGCTTCTCGGGCAGCACCATACAAAGGTTTGCCATTCTTGCCTGTAATTTTCATCATCAATCCTCCTTTTGTAACTTTTTAGCTGGACTGTATTCAGTTTGTTGTAAAGCTTGAAGTGCCAAATCTGCACCATCTCCACCGCCTTTCCACCTTCTCGGTTTCAAGTGTCCGTAACAGCTAACATCGCTCCAATTAGCCGGGTCTGCATAGGCTGATAAGGCTTGGCGATAGGTTTCGATAAGCTGGTCTTTGCGGTCTGGTTTTTGCCAAGGGAATTTCATAACTACTCCACAATTTTTCCAAATGTTGATTCGAGTAAACCGTACCAATCTTTCGCTTTCTGGAATGCTTTACCTCCCGTACCGCAGCCGAACACATCTCGACTGCTTGCGGTGACTCCTAACTGGAGAATTTTTAAACTTAACCAAAGCGCTTTGTCTGGCTGAGCGGGAATCAGGCCTATCGCTTCACTAATTCGCTCTGCTTCACTGCTTCCCCGCTTGCTTAAAAGCGCCATCACCCTCGCTAACGCCTTCGAGCGCTCTGGTTCGGGAAGTAGGGAAGTAGTGCTGCAATCCTTATCCTGCAACGCTTCACTCGCTTCATTCGCCACTTTGTTCGCTTCACTCTCTGATGAAGCAGCAGTATCGTCCCGTGCAGTAATTTCATCCGCCTGCCAGGATTCTAGGAGCCGCTTCTTGGCTAATTCCCACAGTTCTTGAGTGTCCTCAATTTCCTGGTTTGCAGGCAACTCAGTTGTTTGAATTGTTTCACAATTTACGGAAGTTTCTGTAGTTGATGAGCGCTTAGGAAGTTCTCGTTTCCATTGACTCAAATCGGGTACAACAGCGGGGAATTCTCCTAACTCGCAGCTAATCCACGCAGCCCGATTTCCCAGCGATTCCAAGTAATCCCGCACTTGTTGGTACTTGGCGTATTGCTCGGAATTCTTGGGGAATTTGTTGCGATAACTTTCGCATTCTTCTACAGCGAATTTGCCCAAGAAAATAGAGCAGAAACATTCTAGCAAATCGCTCTCGCCTTGCAATCCCCAGGTCATTATTTGTCTGCCCTGAGCTAGCGCAAATATCCGCATTTTTAGTTCCCGACCCAGGGTAAGATTTTCTCCCTGCAAATCCCTAGCTGAAGGTGAGATTATCTGTTTAGTTTTGCGGTCGATAATGGCTTTAATATTTCGAGTTTGAGCCTTCCACTCATCAAATGCTATACTCCAGCGCGGAAAGTCGATGCCCTTCGCCATCAGTTCGGTACGCCGGATTCTTTCAGCCCGAACGGATAGCATCGAATGCCGAATAGCTTCGTAATCTTCTGGGACTCCGATTACCTCGATAAACTGCCACTGGTGGGGTTTTCTTTTGATGGTGCAAACCCACTTTCTATCTGAGGGAATGACATCCATCAACCAATCAACCAGTGTCGTTTTTCCGCTATTTGTGGCACCTACAGCACGGATGTGAGAAAAGTTGTCGGGAGTCTCCCTAAACTGCTTCCAATCAAAGAACTTCACTCCTAATTTGGGAGTTGCTGGCAGTTCTACGCCCAATAATTGATTGCTGTTTGCTGCGGATGCTGTGTTTGATGGAGGTTCCGCATTTTCAAGTTCATCGGACTTTGATTCCATTGGAGCGGGCAAAGATGCGGGAATGGCAGTAGTTAAAGCCTCCAACAGTTCGGGATTCTTCTCCAAGTAAAGCGTGTTGTAGCCGTCGTAGAGTTCGCGCTTGAAATCCTTCACTCTCAAGTCAGCAGCAATCGCTGTTTTCTGGATTTCTTCCTCATCCAAAATGTCGCTTGTAGTTGCTTCTAACTGCTTTTGCCGTGCCTCAAATATCGCAGCCTCTTCCTCGCTCTTTCTCTGCTTCACCGATGCTGCACCCGATGCAAAATAACCCGCACCAAAGCTGATTGCAGCAATTACGCCGGATGTTGTACGCAGCAGCCCCCAGCCTTGATGCAGCTTCACAAACTTGGCATTCTTGGGATACTGGGAACCCGTTACCACAACAGGCGTACAGGGGTTTGTAGCTTTATTGCAGTAGCTGACGTGTTTGTCAAAGTAGCCGAATAAACTGAACCCGCTACATCCGATGCCCACAATCACACAGGCGATCGCACTTTTCACCGCATCCACCTCCGCAGCAGTGCGACCAACAAAAGCAAGGCCACCGATACACCAACAATCAGGACAAGCTGCCACACTGGGATGAACCCGAAGCCAAAGCCTACGCTTAAAGGCATATTTGCCAGTAGCCACGCCACATCCCAAAATGCAGCAATAGTTCCGACAATCACCACCAATCCGCTAATCCGCCTCATGGATAGTAAATAAGAGGTTGGGTTTTTCGGTTTTACTACAAACAGGAACCCGGCTACTAAAATCACTGCGACGAGCATTACAGGAGCACTGACAATCCTCGAAACGTGAGCAATGGATAGGCCAACCGCAAACCAAAATCCTTGACCGCAGAAGCTATTTAAGTTCTTGAGAAACCTCAATTGGTCTGATTCTTCTAATTCTGGGAGTTGTAGTTGTTGTGAAGGTGGAGCAACAGGAGGATTTTGAGGTTTGGGAATAAGAAATGGTGGTAACTGCATGGCTACTTCCCTGAGAAATAATCAAAGGCTTTACCGCCCCATTTTTTTAGCCAACCGCTTGCCTTGCTAGCGTTATTGCTAGCGTTATTGGTAGCGTTATTGGTAGCGTTATTAGTAGCGTTATTGGTAGCGCTGCTGGCAGGACTCAATTGCGGGCTACTCGATGATGGCAAACCGTATTTCCCGCGAGTACCGTAAGCGATTAAATCTTGAATCCTTTGTTTCTCTGCCTTTTGGGCTTCTTGAGCTTCTTGTCGCCACGAGAAAAGTGCTTCTTCTTGTTCTGGCTTTTGGGAGAGTACCGCTTTTCTGCGGGCTAATCTATTAGCCACTATCTGAAGAGAAATCTCAAGGTCGTATTCTGCTAAATCGCCGTAATCGGTAACTTCTTGGTCGAGAAGTCTGACACCAACATCCGAATCTTTGGCTAGCTTTTTGGTATTAGCCTGCCAACCTTTCCATGCCAAGAACACGTCGAGCGTGGCCCGATCGATCTTCTCCATGCCCTTAGCACCGGCTTTGACGCATCGGGCTACAAACTCGTTGTATTTGACAACGCCGTCAATATAGTCGTTGACGTGTTTTTCTAACTTATCGAGGTTGTCAATGAGAAACTTGATTGCTTCAACCGAATCTACGAATGCTCCCAATTCTTCCTCGGACATCCCCGCAAACGCTGATGGGTCGAAACCGTAGTATCCCTGAAAAGAAGTCAACATTTCAGGTGCGCTATCAAATGCTTTGACTTTTCCGACTAGGGCTGGGGCTATGGCTCCACCGCCTGTGTATTTAACAATTGCACTCATGGTTGGTCTCCTTTAATCCATTCTGCGGGTGGGTATGCAATCAAAACATTTGATGCTTCGGGTTTCTCCTGGTTGTAGTCGGGGCAATTGTGCTGCTACTTTATCGAGCGCATCGAATCCACTGTCAGCAGCAACGCGAGTGTAGGTTTGATTGCCTTGCGAGTCAGTAATTCGCAGGCGGTAAGTTTTTTGTCGAGTGGGAAGTCCTAGCCAATTAAACAAATTAAACATGATTTTCTAAGCGATCACCTCATCGCTCAAGAAATCATCAATCCACTTTTTTGCCGATGCGATTGCTGCTTCCTCCGTCGGTTCGGTTCCGCAGTCTATCAAATCAATTCCGCGTCCGTCGTACACGAACCAATTCCAAGATGGGGACGAAGGAACTATCTTGAGTTGCAGCCCGCAATAATAGTAAGAATCGGGTTGCAAATCTAGCTCTTGGGGCTTTTCAATGACAATCCAAGTTTCTATTCTTTGCCGTTCGGTAAGATTCGCAAAACTGCTATTCCCTATGAACCGAACAATGGAAGGCGGCAGCAAGTTGAGGAGTTTTGTAAAAAACATTCCTTACCTCCTATGATTCTCGTTCGCAGTCGAAAGATTGATGGATTCTGGTTTCTGAAAACCACCGTCGAAGTCATCCCTAACAACAATCACTCCTACAATTAGGCATCCTTTAGCTAAAAGTTTGAGATTGTGTACTTTCGGATACCTTTCGTATCCAAGTAGCATGAACTCAAGAAAAGCATTCATTTTACTTACCTCCTATTGATGGCGAAAATTGATAGTTGTGATTCGTGCTGTTGTCGATATTCTGGTCGCCTTGAACTACCGTGGGTGGTAAATCTTTTACGGCTTGCCGATAACCGTCGTGGTAGATAGAGTGACCTGCGTAAAGTAGCATAGCGGGGATAGCTGCAAACAGGAGCGACGCATAAATTGACAAGAGTTTATCTGACATAGTTGTTACCTCGAAGTTTCCTTGGGACTGAATGAAATGTAAACCTGTCCTTGACTGCTACATTTAAGCTGTACTCCTTCGCTCTATATGTGCGCCTTGCTCAATCCGGTAACAAAATCTCGTTGTCTGTCTTGCTAAAGATGACATTTTTGCCATATTCCACACAGTAAGGCTTTAGTAACTGGTACTTTTCATCTCTGTCAGTAAACAGGATGTGTACCAGTTTTTGTTCTTGCCCTCCTGAATTGCAGTGTTTAACTGTTGCCAAAACTTCTCTGATTTTCAAGCGCATCCTCCCACTAATACTGCTACTTCGCTCACTTGGCTAATTGCAGCCAGTTTAGACTTAACGACCCGCCACAATCTCAATCCAGGACACACTAAATACAACTCAATAAAACCGTAACTGTCCAGCATCAGACAAACCTCATTAGCGCGATTGTTTCTTCAGCATAATTGCGATTGGGGGGCAATATAATGCCAGGTTGTTTAGGTTCTCTCCCCCGTTGTAGGCTCAGGAAAAAGATGAGATTTAAAAGCATCTTTTCCCTTTGAGCTTGCCTTAAAGCTAGGGCTTCCCCCAACTCTTGATGAGCGCCTACCAGAGTCCTGGTGAAATCCTGCGTGGCGGTACTGACTTGGTTGGTAAAACAGGCTTTGGGATTGGCAAATTGGCATCCCGTAAATCCAAGGGAGCTGCTTTTACGGCCTCGGTGAGAACGCTAAAATTACTTCGGATATTCGACGCCATATCGGTCAAACCGTGGGTCAGATTTGCACTCAGAGAAATCTTAAAGGCATCTAGCATTTGGTCGCTAACGGCTCCAGCAACATCGGCCATCCCCAAGGATGCTTCGCGAGTCATTCCTTCAATTGCTTGTATCGCTCCGCTTTTCTCTTCTTCAGCATCGCGTTTCTGGTCGCTGGCGATCGCTTCTGAGTCGATGTCGTTGCAGTATTCACCGCGTCCGTTCCGAGTTCCAACTACTTGTTTGAGTGCCAAACCGGGTGCAATTCGCTGATTCAGTACCAGCTCGAAATAAAGGTCGAGTTCTACAGCATCGTCGGAGTTGAACTTAGAGTTTTGCCAATCGGGGTGTCCTAAAGCTTTGCGAGCGTTGGTTACGTCAGAAACTTTGTTGAGTCCCCATTTGGCTTTGATGTCGCGGCGGTCAATTGTCGGTTCGGTATTCATGGGTGGGTAATCCTTCTTGTGCTAATCGTTCTCGAACAGCGGCAATGCAGCGGTTGGCTTCCATAATCCAAGTTTCTAGGGTTAGCAAGCAGTTCAAATGAAATTGAGAAAATGTCCGGCGGTAAGGTTGTCTCTGAAACTCAGGGCATTCTGCTTCTAAAAGGGCAAGTCTGGTTTTGAAAGTAGCTTCAGGCATCGGTTTTCCCCCTTTACCTAGAATTACCCTTACTTCTGCTCTGAAGTAATTGCGATGGTTCCATTGACCGCATCGACTGTTAAAAACAGCTACGTCTACAGGCTTTTTAGGTGTTGGCATTTTCTGGCATTTGATTGGCTACTTGGCGGGCTACATCACCCGAAACTCTGATTCTTCGTTAGCTGTTTTCGGAGTCGCCCGAAGTAGCTAACGAAGAATCAAAAAAAATTATTTCCTTTCCGGCGTGCTAAATGATTTGGCATCCCAGATACCCCAGACTTCGCGGGCAGAAGATACCGCCCCTTGGAGTGCTTCTACTTGCGATCGCCCGAAAACTATAATCTGGCGGGGTGGATTGTACTTGCGGGTGACGGTAACGCTCCACTTGAATTGATGGCTTTTGAGTGCTTTCACCGATCGTCCCTCCCATCACCAGGTGTAGGTGCTGTCGGTGCGTTGGATTCGCTTGATATTCGCCAACACAGTGCGCTTGCTAGTTGGTTTTGTTCAACGCGGCAAAGAACTCTCACTGTCGGGAACCAAGCCTGCAAGTGGGATAAGTCGTTGTTGACGCTACCCGAATACGCTTGAAACGGGTCGCTTTCCAAACAAACGAAGGTTCGTAAAGTGTAGAGCTCATCTAAGTTGAGTCCGTCCAATCGGTTGATTAAGGATTCGAGGGAATATTTTCTGGGTGCTGTGTACGGAGTCAGCGCTTGTTCTACAAGTTCCCACCAACTCATCACGTTGGTTCGTTCGGTGGCACACAAAATCTCATGTTTCCGAACGCACAGGTAAATCGGTTGTCCGTCTTCCTTTATCGGATTATCTCGGTCATCGAGTAAGCGACCCATGACGGTTTCAGAACGAACGTCGGTCACTTCCATGCGCCCCATTGTGGTGGTGACGCGGGGATTGGGTATTTCTACAAAGCTTGGTTGGGCTGGTTGCGATGGCTGCCCGTAATCTGCGAACATAAGGCTGCTCCTTGGTAGCTGGTGTTATCAGCGAATGGGAGAAGTCCCGGCATCTGTGTTTGCCGCACTGCGCCGGGGCGTCACTCCCACCCTAAAACCTGCGTTCGGGGCTGTCAAGAAGTTTACCGTCTCTTAGAAGGTATTATTTTCGGGTTATTGGTTAGCGCGATTGTTTGAGGCGTTCGGCAATGATGTTGGAGAGTTCGGGATTGCTGCCCGCCGCGTCGAGGATAGAACGGAGAGAATTGGCATAAGCGAGGGTGCGTTCGTACTGTTCGGGCATTTTCTCAAAATCAATGCCGCTTCCCCATTTACTCGAAATAGTCTCTGTTTGCACGGCTAGGATACGACTCAACAAGCGAACACATTCCGCTCTATAGCCCCTAGTAGCTTCCATCTGGGCATCGGCATTGAACCACAGCCTACAAAACTCGCGTGCTTTCACAGGTTTTACAAATTTATCGATAGAACGTCTTTTTAGTGCAAACATAAACTACCTCGTTTACCATATAAGTTATGGTATCTTATAGAGATAGAATCGTTTGGATTTACACGATAATATCATGTAACGAATGGTTAAAACTCCACAGCGGTTTGCGAACAAAGCTCAGACTTAGCAAAACCGCAGCGTTGGCACACAGGAAACCGGCGACAACAATCAGCAAGCGGAACATTAAAGGCATAACAGGGGAGAAAGTATGAGCGAATCAGTTAGAGCCGTTCGAGCCTCGGTACAAATAGGTTCCCTAACAGTCGATGGGTTCATGTTGCCCGATGGCAGTTATCGGATGAGCCAGACACAAGCGGCTGAATGTGTGGGGAAACCAGCTAGAAGCACTTTCGATTTTTTACGTTCAAAAGCTCTGAAACGCTTGCTCTCTGAGGCTGGAGGCACTTTCGATTTTTTGACTGAAGATACCGTTGCAGCCATTTCAACAGATGCCTACGCAGTGGAACAGTTTTCGGTAGACCTTGGGGTTGAAGGAAACCAGGGACAGACTCGGATTAGGGGAGTGCCTCTCGAAATCGTTATCCTCTACTGGCACTGGGAATCTTTTCGAGGGAACAAGCAAGCGTTCTTCCTGGTTACAGGATTAGCAACAGAAACTCTCGAACGTCGCTTTGACAAGGCTTTCGGCGTTACCCGAAGCGAAGAGGAACGAGACGAATTGCTCAGTCAGCGAGTTCAAGAGCTTGAGCGCGATATCAGAGAGGCATTTTGGATCGAAGACGAAGCTAGATTAGAGCGCGACCACTACGAACGGCTGCTTCGAGAAAACGGCATCGACCCTTGGAGAATTCCGGGGATAGGTGATGAGTCCGGCTAATAGCGATCGCATTCGAGGCGTTGCAAATTAACAAACGGGCGATGGCGACGCCCCGGATGGAGCCACCTACGCATTGCAAGCTGCATTTACACTCTTATGCTTAGACGGGCGGTTCCAGGATGCTTTCCGAACCCAGCAACAAAGCACCAATCAGCGCCGACAATTCTTTGGCTTGACTATCTTGAGAATTCTTGGAAGCGATAGCCCAGAACCCAGAAGAATTGGAAGCGCTACGGTTGCCTGGTAATGACTTGTACTATCGAGATGGTGAGGAGGTTAATTTATGACTGAAGAATTTGAAAATAATTTAATTAGGGCCGTGACTTGCGATATCCCTCTGGGCAAATCTGTTTTAGACGCATATATGCTCCCGAATGGTGAAAAGCGCCTTGGAGTGGAGAATGTGGGTATTGCCCTGGGCTACTCAAAACGTTTCTTTTTCCAGCGAACAAATCGAGAGTCAAATACGCTGAAAACTTTACAGAGCATGGGTTTTTCCGGCGAACAGATTTGGGTAAATATTATTCGACAGGGAGATGATAGGCGAGGCTCTTCTTTAGCAAAAACTGTAAGCCTTCGAGATTTTGTAAAGCTTGTTACTTTTGAGGCAGTTGTTAAGCGAAAACTCGAAGCAATTATTTTATTGGCAGCTATTGCTGAAACAGGGATAGAGCGAATTTTAGATGATGCTTTTGCAGGAAAGTCGGTAGATTTTCTTCTCGAAAAGATTGTTCATTACAGCAAGTGGACACAGACAGAGTTGGAAGAAGTGTTAGCCTACAACCGTGAAGAGGTTCGAGCGCTGTATCCCTGGGGCGCACCGCCTTAATTTGAATCGGAAGGAAGTTTGCCTTGCCACGCCTGCAAAAACGACCAGCGTCCAAGTAACAAAACCCGCAACACAGGAGAAATAATGACATTACTCGAACAAATCACACCAACTGAAGAAATCGAGCTGTACGACCCCACTGGCTTTCCCAATCTACCCTGAGCCTCTACCCAGTCAGCAAGGTTTCTGTGGATTCATGCGGTGGCGATAGGGAAGCTTATCAGAAATTCCTTGCCAGCGAGCAATCTAAGCCATACGTTCGAGTTTAAAATTGGAAAAGGCTGTTGCCAACCAGCGACCGCCCGCATCGATTACACCAGACCAGACCAAAAAAAAAGAGTCCGCAGTCTTTAGAAGAGACGGCAGACAAACAAAAAAATAAAAGTTTAGATTCATCATAGTTCATTTCTGCCATTACCGCAGATTTTGCACCTTTGCACGTCAGCGGTAGTTACAGCGCCGGGCCGTCTCTTCTACATTTAGCGGGTTTTTGTAAAAAAAACCAGTTAGCACCGCTATGAGTAGCGAGAGAGGCATCTATGAACGTTGTACAGCAATTTGAATCTACCGCGTATCTTTGCCCCAAACACAAAAGCCACATTGAGAGCCGGGGGCTGTTGAATGATTGGAGTTACGCCAACTGCCGAACTGTATCTGCGGATGAGGCATCAGTTTACTTGGGCTACGCGGCAAAGTCTGGCGGTATCCTGTTTGTGGGAAAAACCACACAATTTCAATTCAGACCGGACAAGCCTTGGAAATCAGAAAGCTGCAAGAAAGCACCCAAATATCGCACACCAGTGGGAGAATACGACGCATTCTTGCCCCAGCATCCCACCGACAAAAACTACTGGGAACCAGAAAATCTCAAGCAGCACTGCTACCGCATCAACGACCATCCGTGCATTATCCTCACCGAAGGCCCGTTCAAAGGAATCGCCGGGTGCGCTAACGACATCCCAACTATTGCACTGCTGGGCGTTTCAATGGGTCTTACTTCTAAAAAAGGAGACATTCAAGGCAAGCGCTACCTAGTCGAAACTTTAGAAAAGTACGCGCGAGCTGGCTTCGGGTTTATCATTGGTTTTGATGCGGATGCGGCAACTAACCCCAGCGTTATTTGGGAACAGCGGAAACTCGGCCGCCAACTTCTAAAATTCAGCATCCCGGTCTACAGCATTACGGGACACTGGGATGTAGGCACTGAGGGAGAAACCAAAGGGATGGATGATTTTATCCAGAAAAAAGGAATAGAAGAGTTCAGGCGGATGCTGGCCAAGTCGGTCAGCTTTGAGGACTGGGAAAGCGGGCCCGGCGACAGCGACAGCAAGCCCGATAAAGCGGACAAACAGCCGCCACCGCAATCCCTGGGAGCCGAATTCGCCGAGGATTTGCGCGACCGACTTTGCTACTCCGACGAGCACAAATCCTGGATGAAGTACGAACTCCGGCACCGGGGAGTTTGGGCGGCGGTGAACGACGACTACGTGCTGAGCGCGATCGATACGATGTGTCAGGTGCGCGGATTGCAGCCCAACAACGCCTACTGCGCGAACGTTTTGGGTTCGCTCAAAAGAAAATTATTCGAGCTCGATTGGTTGGAGCGACCCTCAAACGAACTGCTTCCCTTTGAGGATGGGGTGCTAGAAATCGAAAACGATCGGTGGCACGAACACGCCCCCGGATTCCGGCTCACCTGGTCGCTGCCGAGAGCTTACAAAGGAAGTGCCGTTAACGCTCGATGGGCAAAAATCAACGACTGGATCGATCGGGCAACCGACAGCAACCAGCACAAAAAAGAAATCCTGTTAGCCTTCATTGCGGCCAGCTTGCGGGGTATGGCTTCCTTGCAAAAATTCCTAATGCTGACGGGCCCCGGCGGAACCGGCAAAGGCCTTTACACGCGACTGACCACCATGATTGTCGGCGAGCGCAATACATGGATCGGGAACTTAGAGGACTTGACCAAAGCAGACAAAGTTGCGGAACTGCAAACGAAGCGGCTGGCAGTGTTTGACGACCAGGAGAAGTACACCGGCAACTTGTCAAACTTCAGGTCGCTGACGGGTTCTGGGCTCCTTAGCGGTCGCAAGCTCTACCAAAATGCTGTCAGTTTCCGCTTTCCGGGCTTGGCCCTAGTCACCGCGAACCAACCGTGCTTCCCCGCCAGCGGTCTGTCGTGGTTGAAGCGGCGGATCGTGCAGGAGGAATTTCAGTACACCCCAGTCAAGCGAAATACCAACCTCGAAAAGGAATTAGAGCCGGAACTGAGCGCGTTCACCCAGTACCTGCTTTCAATCCCGGTCGCTGAAATCGAGCGCATCTTGAGTCAAGAGGGCTGCGGTATCAACGGCACTTTCTGGGCGGACAGGGTACGGGCCGACCCGATGGCATCGTGGGTCAACGATTGCGTCGTACACGACCCAGCAGCCCAAACCGCAATCGGGGCGGACAAGGATGAATGGAAGGACGGCGATTACGCAGCAGCCAAATCCACCCTCTTTGGTTCCTATCACCACTACTGCCGGCGGGCGGGGTACAGCGCCAAAGGTAAAAACAACTTCTCAGCGGACTTAGTGGAACTTTGCCGCTCCGTCCTCGAATGGAAAGATGTCGAAAAATGTCGGACTGCTGCCGGCACAGCGGTCAAAGGGCTGCGACTGCGGACGGATGCCGACACCAACATTGCCACAGTGGAAGAGTTGTTATCTCAAAATGCAGACATAGACCTGCACGGTGCAGACCTGAATGCAGACCTGAAACTCTTATCAGCTAAGGATTGTGTAGACAGTGTAGACCTAAATCCCAAACTTTGGGAAAAAATAGAAACTGAAATTTTACCGCCGATATCGGGTTTGAACTCGCCAACTGCCGATTCAAACCGCAGCGAAGTCGATTTAAAAAAGGTTGACCCCCCTGATGTCTGCACGGTCAGCACAAACCTTACAGAGCAAAGCATCGAGCCTCTGGATGGTCTGCACGGGGGTCTGCATGAGGGCCTGCATGAGGATGGCGCTGAAGTTGCGGGAGAAAGTGACGCGCCCCTAGAGAATCCTGATGTAGAAACGATCGGACAGATCGGACGCGGGCAACTAAACGAGAGCGAAGCCGAACTCGTTGAATTTGCCCGCGAAGCAATTGCAACAGGCAATGTCGAACTGGCGAAACAAATCCAGAGCGTTCTTTCGGAAGCCTGCAACAGCGGTGCTGCCGACCGGAGTAAGGTGTGGCAGAGTCTGACCCCATCGGAACAAGCCGCGTTCAAAGCTTTGCTCGCGACCGATAGCCCAACAGATTCGGCGGCAAAAACCGACAGACCGATCGCAGCGCCAGAATCCGAACAACCCGCACCATCAGAGTCGCATCCCGAAACAATCAGCCACCAGGACGCAGAAAAGATGCGGGACATAGCCCGGATTTGGTGGGAGGAATACTACCCCGAACAGTTGCAAACTTTGCTGACCCAGATGTTCGGTTGGGACGGGCCGGGAACCAAGTACAGCAAGGCAACCGTCGATCGTTGGTTGGAGGCAGAGGACGCAGTAGTGCGCTTGCGGATTGCAGAGCTGATGGATCGCCACTCTTAACCCACATTCCGCACCCACTACCTATAGCGGTGTCACCTAGTCTTTATGGGCTACCTATAGCGTAAGTCTAAAGAATCAATTGCTATAGATAGCGGACAAATACTTTGGCTTCCCCTATAGATAGCGTATGTGACACTTTAGGGTGCGGAATCCGGCTTGACGCTGAAAGCCACCGGTAAGCTTTCACACTCCCCGTTGTTGCGCTCGCGCTTCGATGCCTACCTTGGTTCGTTGGAAAATGAAGCGAAACTTAAGCAGGATTACTTTTAGACTGACAACCGTCTGGTAATCCCTCGGACAAAATTATTTGCCAATTACTTTATATTGTCTGTGGTGCTTCATTACAACGAAAAAAACCCCGTCCTTGTTCGCGGTAACTCGATCCGGATTTCCCAGTAGCTCTTCCGTTATTGGAAGCAAGAAAGGGAGCCAGAAAGATAACCTTTCTCTTGGCGCAAAATCAGCGTTAGCTTCTCAGGGCATAATTTTTGCTTTTGCGCCAAGTTACCTTTTGCAAGTCTACCCCAAGAGACAATTTGCACTTTTTCTTAACTTGTCACAAATGATGATTGCAGGTCACTACAGATAAGGTTTTTTGTACGGTGATGCTAAAAGCTTGGCGCTTATCTAGTCCAAACTGTCGGGGAGATAATTTTAGCTGATAGATCGTCTAAATAGAAATCGTAAACAGGTTCTCCTGATAATTCACAGCAAAGAGGTTCAATAATTTTAGTGAACGGATTCCAAACTATTGTTACAGTCCGTTTCGTTTTCTTTCTTTGCAACTCACATTGAATATGTACTGTAGGTAGATGGATAATCATTGCACTGTGCAACCAAGCTTCTACACTCATTGCATAACGCTCTTGGATATCTAACAATTTTCGATCTAGCTCTCTATTAGTAGCTTCAATTCGAGCTAATTCTTTGTCTAATTCATCACCAATCAAATTTTTTAACTCAATCTTGTGGCGAATCCCAGAGCTAATCGTGTTGTAATAATCCTTTAGTCTTTCTTCATCCCTAGCTCTTGCTCTTGTTAATTTAGCCTGCCAATTATCTAAAGATTTTCCAATCAATATTCCACTTTGATGTTCGATTAACTTCAACAACTCATCAAAAGGAATAGAAAATGGTGTTTCTTGATTATCCACATCCATTCTGTCAGACTCCCAAAATAAAGCATCCCCAATTTGTACTGGTGTTACTCCTGTTATTTCATTGATAATAAACGAAACTAGACCAATCCTTTTTTCTTCGGCATTCGCTGTGTAAGCCACATTACATAAAATGTAGCGAGTGGTTGATGGTTTAGCATCTACAAAACGAATTAACCCATTTTGAGGTTTGAATCTCTCTGGTATGCTTTTGTCAAATCCCGTAGCTTTTAGATAGCCATCAAATTTTACACCCAAGGCACTAATCTGCCCTTTGACAGCTAATAGTTCAGATAATTTATTTAATACTTCTGAATGATAAGTAACAAAAACACTTTGAGGTACATCAGTGATAGTTGTAAAAGTTACTTCTTCTGGTAGAGAAAGTAACGAGGCTATGTTTTCATTTAACAGCGCATTTAAAACGTGTTCCCCAGCCGGTTCAGCTATTCCGTCATGGAGAGCTACAATTTTTTCTAAAGTAGTAATTATTGGGTCTGATAACATATTTAATCAAATCAATTTTTCAAGCTTCAAAATCTTCGCCAAAAATCTGTTCATCCAGTTCTTGAATTTGCTCATATTGTTTTTGGGCTTTCAACAAATTATCTGCCAATTGCTCAAAGGCTTGATCTAATTCGGGTTTAACTTGATGCTTAAGCCAGATATCCATGACAACTTCACTAAAGTCAAATTCATCATCCACATTGCCTAAAATTGTTTCAATTTCTCCGACTACCAGTTCAAACATATTAATTTTGTCGTGCAGTATCCGCAGAATATACTCTTCGATACTGCCTTTGAGACAGAAGTTAAAAATAAAAACATCCTGGGTTTGTCCGATGCGGTGGATACGACCAATGCGCTGTTCAATTTTCATTGGGTTCCAGGGCAGGTCATAATTAACGATCGCATTAGCAAACTGGATGTTACGTCCTTCTCCCCCTGTTTCCGATGCTAAGAGTACAGAAACATTATCCCGAAATGCGGCTATAGCCTCATCTTTCTGTTTAAGGGACATTCCGCCAGTAAATTCTGCAAAGGGGATATTTGCCGCTTGCAGCGTTTTAGCTAAATAGGTGCTAGTTGCTTTATGGGTTGTGAAAACTAAGGTTTTCTGGCGAGATTTGGAGAGCATCTCTACTAAGGTTTTTGCTTTCTCGACCTGCTTGACTTGGGATGCTCGTGCAGCTAAAGACTTCAGTTCTTCATCGGGTAGGCGGATAGTCAGTTGCTTGAGGGAGTCAGCTAAAGCATTAGGGGATGAACCCGCTCGCATTAGCAAATTAGTACGGGAGAGTCTGTCTAGTTTGTCCTCTGAAGAACGTAGATACTTGCTTAAGTCTTGGTAAAGTTTCTCCTCTCCGGCTGCCGGGGTAACGGTAATTGTGGTGGCGAAGCGTTTGGGCAGTTTGACATCTACTAGGGCGCGGGTATTTCGTACCATAACTTCCCGCATCAGAGTGCGTAACTTTTCGGGATTTTTAGGGACTCGTCCATTCTTGGAATTGACGTATTCTTTTTTAAAAGCGGCTTCTGTTTGTAGCAGTCCCGGTTTGAGGAGGGTTAGCAGATTAAACAGTTCCACAAGGGAGTTCTGCACTGGCGTAGCAGTAAGCATGAGGATAAACCGCTTATTGAGGGCGTTGACCAGTTTCCAGTTGAGGGTACTGCGATTTTTTAGATGGTGTGCCTCATCGACAACAACCAAATCCCAAGTACGACTGGTGACGTGAAGATAATGTTTAGCAGACTTAGCCGTGTTTAATGAAGCGATAATTCGCGGATTATTTGTCCAAAATTCGTCTATCGGTTGTTGTGGGTCACGGTTATCTGTGGTGATAGTAGCGATATTAAATTTGTCACTTAACTCTGATTGCCACTGGGAAACTAGGGATGCCGGAGTTAACACTAGGATGGACTTTACCATCCCCCTAGCTAAGTATTCGGCGATGATTAGTCCCGCTTCAATGGTTTTACCCAATCCGACTTCATCCGCTAGTAATGCCCGTCCACCCATTTGTCTGAGGACTTTTCGGGCTGTTTCAATCTGATACCAGTATTTGTCGATAGCAGTTAATGTGGGTAGGCAAATGAGTTGGTCATAGTCTGCCATTACCGAGAGGTTAAACAGGTCTAAACGCGCTTCGTAGAAGTTAAGCGGGTCGTATTTACCAGCTTTCAGGGCTTCTAAGGCAGTGGAAGGATTGAATTGAAATGTATAGTTTTTTTCCATATTTATAGTTTTTCCTTACTCGGTCTGCTAAACAGACCTGTCCGCTAGCCTAAAAGCTTTGCTAGGTAATAAGTGTAGTCATTATCCTTAGCGTTTGAGGCTGAGAATACGGGCGACCCGCGGCTAGAACCCTTTATTGTACAGCAAGCGTTATGATGCTTGGTAGTGATACGGAAGTAGTGGTGAAACATAATCCTTGTCCCACAAGCAATACTTCGGACAGTTTTATATCTAGTCGAGTCTCCGAAACCCTTACTGGCTATATGCTAGACTATTTTTTCAAGGTTTAAGTAAGCGCGCACTCGTTTCAGAAAATGCGTAAAAAATGGCAGGGCTTCCTCGCCCTCGGCGGTGCTGGGCCGTTAAAAAACTGTCCGAAGTATTGTTAAATATGAATGGATCGAAATAAATGCCTATTCTAGCTGGTCAGCTCTTGTTTCATGTGTGGAAAAAATACTTAAACAATTTGGAGAAAATTATGTAATTAATTTTGCTTAACTACTTAACAACTCAAAAACTTGTAACAATTCGATCGCTCCTCAACTCCAATTCAAAAGAGGCGAGCGAGTGAAAGTTTCGGCTCAGTATCCCAGTACCAAGGAGTACAAAGGTGAGCGAGCCACCGTAGTTGAGGTGTGGAGGGATGGGCGGCAATGCCTGTTGGTTGAGCTCGACCGCGAAGTGACAATTCTCGGTCAATCAAAAAAACAACTCTACCTTGACCGCCGTTATTTAGTTTTAGAGTCCGCTGCTGACTCAAATCTCAACGAAAACGAACTAGAATTAGTTGAACGTGCACTCAAAGCAATTGCGGACAACAACCCCGCAGCAGCCCATGATGTCTATTGCCAAGTGTATGAATTGGGAGTTAAGGAAGCGGTCAAAGCATTGCTAACAAACGATGAAAATGAGGATTTCAGACAATTGGTCAAACTTTGGAAGCAAAGAAAAAGTCAACCTTAACCTAATGTCGGCATCGCTCCCGAACGTCTGAGGTAAAATATAACGACACCTTCGTTTGTTGTATGAGCGCGCAGGCTAACCCAAGGGAACCTGGAGGTCTTTTCCTTTCCCTACCCCCGGCACCCTAATTTTTTGTCAAATGAAACCAGAATTCAGTTTTTTTGAGCATTGGTATCCTGTGATACCACTCGAAGACTTAGATCCCAAGCAACCAACTTCAGTAACACTTTTGGGACTGCGTTTAGTGATCTGGAAACCCAAATCATCTGAAACTTTCCAAGTGTTTTTAGATCGATGTCCCCACCGCCTTGCGCCTCTAAGTGAGGGGCGCATTGATGACGAAACAGGGAATTTAATGTGCAGCTATCACGGTTGGCAATTTGATGAGCAGGGAAGTTGTACTCATATTCCCCAAGCGGAAAATCCAGAACTTGTAAGCAAGAATAAAGGAAATCTGTGTGCTATAGCACTACCAGTTCGCCAGCAACAGGATTTACTCTGGATTTGGCCAGATGCAAAATCAAGCGAACAAGCTGCAAATACACCCTTACCTTTATCACCGCAGATAGATGCAACTCAAGGCTTTGTTTGGTCTTCTTTTGTACGAGATTTAGAATATGACTGGGAAACCCTTGTGGAAAATGTGGCAGATCCGAGTCATGTTCCTTTTGCTCATCACGGCGTGCAGGGAAATCGCAAACAAGCAAGACCGATGGCGTTCAAAATCGTGCAATCAACACCCAATTTGATTGAAGGGGCAATAGTTGGGCCTTTTCAAACAACAATCACTTTTGAACCGCCTTGTCGCTTGGAGTATGCGTTCAGTTTTGGCGATGGCAGCAAAAAGTTTGGATTGCTCACCTACTGCATACCTGTGTCTCCTGGGAAGTCTAGAATTGTCGCTCTATTTCCCCGTAACTTTGGTCAAACACTCCATCGTCTCAAACCTCGTTGGTGGGATCACATCACCAATCGCAATCTTGTTATTGAGGGAGATATGATTCTTCTACAGCAGCAAGAGTATTTCCTCCAACAAGCAAAATCTACCCAAAGCTGGAAAACTGCTTATCAGTTACCTACAAGTGCAGATCGTTTCGTAATTGAGTTTAGGAAGTGGTTTGACGGCTATTGTCACGGACAACTCCCCTGGAGCGAAGTTGGAATCAATCTTCCACCGACACGGAATATCAATAACGATCGCCAACAAACGCTCGATCGCTACAAACAACACACCCAACATTGCAGTAGCTGTCGAAAAGCACTTTTGGTCGCGGAACGCTTACAAGCATTGCTTTTAGGCTACTTTGTGATTACTGTTTGCGCTGTTGCTCTCTTTCCTGATGAATTGCGACTTTATGTGGGCTTACCCTTAATTGTGATAGCACTACTAGGTCTAGGAGCTTACACTTGGCTGAGATTTTGGCTTCGTCCTAGATTTTACTTTGTGGACTACATCCATGCACGCAGATAAAGGCAATTCTCAGGCACTGTTGCAGCAGTTTCCTGCTCAAGTTCAATAAATGAGCCAACAGATGCTCACCAGATAAATATACTAATTATCCTAGGTAAATTCATATTTTTAATAATCATTTTCTGGCGTTGCTCAGCTCAATACTTCGGACAGTTTTTTAACTGCCCTGTAAGCCTTACAGAGACAGCCCTGCCATTTTTTACGCATTTTAGGAAACTTAGGGCTGGACTTAAACCTTGAAATAATCGTCCACCATATAGCCAGTCTGGATTTCGGACACTCGATTAGATATAAAACTGTCCTAAGTATTGTGCTAACAGACATTGAAAATAAGAATTTCCGACAATTAATCAAACTTTGGAAGCAAAGCAAAGCAAAAGTCAGCCTTAACTTAACCCCAAGATGGCTGTCTGAGTTTGGTGTATACTCGAAGTCTTGGTTTTCCTCGCATAGCCGTAGCAGTTTTAGACCCTGGGTCAGGATATGGTTCTAACCTGATGTAGCGGCACTGCTTTCAAGTCCTAGATGGGGAAATACCCAATTCCTGCCTAGAACAAGGTTTTGGAGGGAATGGAAAAATAGGAGTATCCCAGCCTAGCTCTTGACACCCGTTTATGGAAATGGCTAGAGAGACATAAGCCATTTAGGGAAACGTTAATGAGCAACAAAGTAAACTTACGCAAGCTGTAGTAGTTCTAAGCTTAGGCTCAGAATATGAGCTTATCTTAATTGACGTGTAACGGTTGTAGGGGTCTAGATAAGTATCTACAAAATTTGTCAAGTTTTACCTTCTATAAAATTTGCTATAACAAAAGGGTAGGCTTGAAAAATTTATTAAGGTCATTCGCATGGATAGTTTGGATGAGCGATACTACAGGGGTTCTGACTTTAAGTGTGTTTTTGAACGTAAGCCACAGGGTAATTGTGTAAAAGTTTACCATAAAGCCCACTTCTTAGCAGATGTAAATAAGTTTCCTACTCCAAGAAGTGAAGATAAGTATGTTCCTATTGAGGAATATGAAGCTCCACCCTACGAAAACGAACAGGAAGCTTATGCTCATGCATGCGGATGGATAGATTATATCTTTTTTTACCAAACTGATTCAGATAAAAATAAAGCTCTTTGGGAAAAGGCTTATAGCATTTGTAAAGAAATCTATGAGGATAAATATAAAGTTGCATTGTCTTTTGATGCAGAGCGAGCCTACAAAGCAGGCTGGGAAAAGGGGTTGAAAGTTAAAAATATTGATAGAGATGTAGACGGTTAAATGAAGACTTAATGAAGCTTTTGGAGTTCTAAGACCAGGGCTGCGATATACGTGTTTTCTCGCCTAGAACAAGATTTTGGAGTGAGGAGGAAAATAGGCTTATCCTGATGTAGCGGCAATGGTTCCACGTTCTAGGCTGAGAAATATCGCTTCGCCGTCTAAATCCCCAGCAGGATTTTTTCGACGGGCTATTAATTTTTTTCAAAACAAATTATAGTTGGAAAAATAGTCGCCTGTCCGTCCGCTTAAGGACACTTAAAGCCCTGTGTCACGCGCTTAATACTATTTAATAGCTTTAGCGGTTTCAGGCTATGGCTCAGAAAATATGCCTATTTTGATGAAATTGAGTGTTTGCAAACAGTTGTTGCAATTTTACTAACGCCTGTCCCTTTGTTGCAGTCAAGTTTTTACATTCTGCAAAATATTAAATTATGGTTTACATTGGTAGTTATTACTCTAACTCTTGAAATATGGATCTTTTTACACCTGTTGTACCTCAAGAACGCCTACATTCTAACTTTCTTGAAGTTACTCAGCCAGAACGTTTTGAGTTTACACGTGAAGTTTTAAATAATTGGGCGAATGGTTTTAAAGATAGAGATAATAAATTTGTTCAAGAGTTTCAGAAAACATTTGATTCATCATTTTGGGAATTGTATCTTTTTGCTTGCTTTAAAGAGCTTGGCTGTTCCTCTAATTTATCTTATCCATCCCCAGATTTTGTATTAACTTCTCCCTATGGTGAATTTATTGCTGAAGCTACTATTACCCAGGCACCTTACGATTATCGTCCTGAATCAGATAAGGCTATGGTTAAAGAACCTGGAATGGCTGATATTATAAGGCTATCTACAATACGACTATTAAATTCAATTACGAAGAAAGTTGATAGTTTTAAGACCTTGTATTCGACATATCCTTATGTTCAAAATAAACCATTTGTAATATGTGTTAGCTGCTTTGACCAGCCATTCTTTTTTAAACAAAATTATTTAGCAATTCGCCAGGTCCTTTATGCTTATGATCAACTTTTGACAATTCCAGGCACTCAAGAAGGAGAAGTGCTTATTGTAGGAGAATCCAGAAAATATGAAGTACAAAAAAAACCTAATGTGGAACTTAAATTAGGTTTATTTCTGGATGAAACTCTGTCTGATGTAAGTGCTGTTATTTTTAGCAATGCTGCTACTACTTCCAAGATTCAGGCTCTTGCTACGGGAGGAAAAGATTTATCAATTTTTGTTGGTTCCAGAGGGATTAAGTCTAAAGCTGGAGTAGTAAAACTTATGCCTTTTGCTACTCGGGGTCTAGATTATCAAGAAACATTGCTTGATGGTTTAAATGTCTTTTTTAACCCATTTGCAAAATATCCTTTAGACCCAAAAATTTTTGAGGGTCGAGAAATAGCACTTCATAATTATCAACCAAAAACCGATAACTATCAAGTAAGTATTCCAAATAACTTTCTCTATGCTCGAAGATGTGTGTCGCCTAAATTTTTTGATACTGAAGAAGCTCTCAATAGTTATCAGACTTCTATTGCTAGTACAAAAACTTATAAAGAATTGCCTCTTGAAATTTGGAAAAAGAATGAATTAATGTATATGGTTGGAAAGAATATATCATTTTGCGAAAATTACATGGGGCATTATCGTGGTTGGAGCATTCTAGTTTCTTTAAATACTACGACTCAACGTTGGCGTGCTTTAGCAGTAAATACTCTTTGTTATACTTATCCCCAATTCCTGCAAGTTACTGGTGATAAACACATGGCTTTAACAATCTTAGAAGAATGGTTATCAACAAAAGAAGAAGTGTATACTTCTATCAAATCTAAAATTGACGAAATTTCTGAGCAGGCTTAAGACCGTAAGACACTATTACCATACATCGTAAGACACATTACATTTCCTGACGTAACTCCAATGAATTCAAGCTCTAGGCGGGGAAACAACATTTTCCCCGCCTAGAACAAGGTTTTGGAGTGAGTGGGAAATAGGGGTATCCCCGCCTAGAACAAGATTTTGGAGTGAGCGGGAAATTACCCTATCCCCGCCTAAAGCTCCCAGCGGGATTTTTACGACTGGCCGCCATTGTCTTCTTCATAGTCACAATTAAAAAATCGGTCATCGGAAAAATAGCCGCCTGCCCGTCCGGCTGAGGACACCAAAAAGCCGTGTGTCACGCGCTTGACACTACTTGGCGTTACTGCTAGACAAAATGAAACGCCTGACACAAGGGATTCAACTGTTATGCCCAATCCTAAAGGACACGAAGACTCAATCAAAGATTCCCGCTATTTGGGTCTGTACGAAGGCAGAGTATAACTAATACTTTGCCTCCTCAAACTGGGTTGAATAATCAGCTAATTTAGGATGCTTTTGTGCTTTCAAGCTTCCTCGAAAGCTACGTAGGGAGTTATTTGTTACGTTTCTTAATCTCACGTCCTATTTTGCAGGTATCTCGGTTGTACCCCTCCTTACCCTGCCTTGGTATACTCCGCGAAGGCTCTGCCTCCAGCAAGCCGTAAAGCTGCATCAAAGCGGTAGATTGCGACATTAGGTTAATGCTGGATAAGACCGATGTAGGGGGTGGTATCCACCATATTTGACCTTGCATACATAGTTAGCCCGCATACCTGTATATAAGTTATCTTATGTAATGTACTGGCTGCTTTTTGGTAACTAAGCTTTATGAGCAAAGGTTTTGGCAATCAAGATAGGAAAAAACTTCAAAATAACCCAGGTCATACCCCCCTCAAGCAACATCAGAAAAAGGGTACAGCTCTTAAATCACAACTAGCTAATTTACCTATCTCTGAAACTAATTGGGAACGAGATTGGTTGCCAGAATATCTTTGGATAGCCTCTCTACGTGATGTTGTTCCGACTGATAAGCTGTATGAGCCTTACTATGCATTCATGGAGGCTATTGGTGAGTTTTTAGAAGGCGAGCAACTGATAATTGGCTTAGTGTCAGACTTTGCAGCTTTAGCCCCGCATCGTGACCGATTACTAGCTAAGCATGGTGAGCTTATTGAGCAACTTTTTCTTCGCCCATTTGGACGCATACTTGCGTGCTATCCAAATTCACCGGCATCTTGGCTAGTTAATCAAGAATTCATTGAGCGGGGTGGACATCTTGATCGTGAAGTAGAAATTCCTCGCATTCGTTCACTGGTAACTGATTTAGTTGATGGGCGTGGTGAGCTGGCAACAGCAGCTAGAATGGCATCATTTGGTCAAGTAGTAAAAAGTGGAAAAGTTCGCTTTCCACGAGGTTTGCCAATTGTAGATCTTTTACCGAAATATCCAAACCAGTGTTCTCACGATGAATGTAAGCAAGTAGAAGGTTTTGTTCGTGCAAGCTTAGGTAGCATTTTAAGCACCGAGTCAAAATACGAGTCAAAAGAGTGGTCAAAGTATTTTTGGCGTCACAACTATGATTTAGCTACTTGTCAACCAGTTCTGCTGGGTATTAGGGGTGCAAAGCCTGCATCTGAAAACGACATCAATCAAGCAGTTTCAGTTATTGAAACAAATGTAAAAGCTGCAAGAGCCTATTTAGAAAATCTAGCTATGCAACTTCAGTATGATCTCTATGCTCCAGAACGTCAGGAAGTTCTGAGTGGCTTGTTTGCTCGTTGCATACGCCTATTTCTGCTTATTATGGAAAATCCAGCCTTATGGGCTCGTGATACTGCGGGAATCATGCTGCGATGCTTGGTGGAAACCACTATTACATTTTGCTATCTCGCCGAGCATGGCACAGAAGATGAATTTGAAAGTTTTCGACAATATGGAGAAGCACAGAAAAAGCTTCTAATGCTTCAGCTTCAGGATAATCATCCAGATTCTATGACACTCGAAGGCCGTGATGCATCAGATATCTCTAAAGAACTTGGTGGTTTCTCTGCTGAAATTTTACAGATTGAACTTGGACACTGGGCTAAAAAGGATGCACGTCAACTTGCATATACTGCTGGACTAGAACGTTACTATAGGCTGGTTTTTACACCTACTAGTGCTGATATTCACGGAACTTGGACAAGTTTGAAAGATTCAAATCTTGGAGTTTGTGCAGAACCACTTCATCGCTTTCATCAAATTCCAACATATGCAGAACCGCCTCTCTATTTATACACACTTCAAGCAGCACATGATTTACTTGAGAAAGCGTATGAAGCCGGTGTACGTGCGCTTGGATTTCCCCCAACTCTAGAATTGCTATCTCTTTTGCCTAATGATACAGATGACGTTGGAGTAACAGAACAGATATAGATGAGCTGTTGAGGAGAAATATATACTTCATCATGCAATCACATTAATAAATTGCTGATATTCCCGCCTAGAACAAGGTTTTGGAGTGATTGGGAAATTACCTTTTCTCCGTCTAAACCCCTAGCGGGATTTTTTCGACGGGCTGTTAAGTCTTTGTCGAAGTGAAAAAAATTAGAAGACCGTCGGAAAAATAGCCGCCTGCCCGTCCGGCTGAGGACACCCAAGGTCGTGTGTCACGCGCTTGACAGTATTTAATGACCTTAGCAGTTCCAGGCTCTGGCTCAGGATCTACCATTATCTTGACCTCGCTTTCGTGGTTTGAAGCCCCCAACCAGAAAATATTAAGTTAATGGTGATCAACAATGATTTGGGATATGAGTTCGTGATACCCGATTGTTAACAATACGGAAAACCCTAACCAGCTTCTTAAGAGCGAACGCTAGGATTAATAAATCCTTTTGCAAAAAGTAATTATGAGCAACATCCCTCAAAATCAAGACTCGCTCGGAGAAAAACTTAAAGCGACTGATACCAATAATTCTGACATAATTTATAATGGTCTCAAAGCAGCCGCTAGCTCTATACCAGCACTCGGGCCGTTAACTGAATTCTTTATCGATACCTATATTGGTCCTCCGGCAACGAAAAGAATACGTAATTTTTTAGAAGCTGTAGTTGAAAAATTAACTGAGCTACAATCTAAAGTTGAATCAGTTAATTGTGAAAATCCGGTTTTTTTGACAACTTTTCTCCATGCGTCTCAGATAGCTCGCCACACTCATAAGGAGCAAAAACTTGAAGCCTTGAGGAATGTAGTTCTCAATTCATCTATTCCCAGCTCCGTAGAGGATGATGTTTTAGCGATATTTCTCAACTGGATTGATGGTTTTACCGCCCTTCATATATCTACTCTCAAGTGCCTTCACTACCTGAGTGGCTATACCCCAGAGCAATTACGCACACATTTTCCTATGTTGGAAAAAAACAGGGCTATATACAATCAGGTATTGAAAGACTTAGAAGATAGGGGATTAATAAGTTTAAAAGAAGATTATATCACAAGAGAAAAATACGATAATCATATACCCCAAAGGTTCGGATATCCTAGAGCCGAAATTGCTCCCGATGGTACTCGTGTGTACGATATATCTGAAAAAGAAATAAAAATGGAAACTTCTAAACAGCGAGAAGATATTGATGATATTCTTGCAGCCAATTCTTTATATGGTCAAGAAAGCAAAACCACAGAATTAGGAGAGCAGTTTATTGAGTTTATAGAATACCCCTCTATCGCCTAGCATTAGATACCTGTTTGTAGAAATGGTTGGATAAGGTGTCAACCATTTCTAGAAACCATGTACCTCCATCTTCTCCGTTTATGGAAACGGTACAAGCTGGAAGGCAGTGGTCACAGATAACCTTAATCTTCTCCGTTGCTGCAATGGCTGTAGGGTTCTAGATGGAATAGGCTTTTCCCCGCCTAAACCCCTAGCGGGATTTTGCGACGGCTTACCATTTATATTTCGTAGTTACAATTTAAGATTTAAGTCGTTGGAAAAATCTCCGCACTGCCGTCCGCAAGGACATTTAAAACCCTGTGTCACGCGGTTGAATCTATTTAATGACCTTAGTGGTTCCAGCCTCTGGCTCAGGATATGGATTTATCCTGATATAGGAAAGGTTAGAGAGTACAGATTAGTCCCAAGCACTTGTTCGTACCTGCAATTCCTAGAAATGCCACATAGCGCTCTAACGTTCGTGGTTACCGGTTACTAGATATCGCAGTCACTCTACCAGTGAATGGCGACAGTCCACTCCACCACCGTTGTTAGAATACTTTTTTTGTCAGGGCATAGAATCAAGTGGCGACTGCACTTGCATGAGTCTCTACCATTACATCATGAACAAATTTGCGTTTTAAGACGTAGCGAATACACTCAAGACCAGATTCGTCGTAGATTTCAAGTTTTACCAAATAGTCATAACCAAAATCTATATACACTGGGCATTGAGCATCCAGCCATGTTTTACGAGGACGCACCCAATCGTATTGGTGATGACCCTCATAGGATTGATCGACTTGCTCCCGGATCTCACGAATACTATGTATCCAACCAAATCGAACTTCAGCCTTGGTTATAGTTGGGTTATCTTGCTGCGCCTCCGATAGCCGATAGAAGTACCCACGATTAGCATCATCCGCGAATGGAGGATAATTACGGCGCTTGGAGGAGTGTTCTACCTTGTCCCAAATCAAATCTTTGGCAATTTCGGAATTGGGCGCTGGCAATTTGTGGTAAATGCCAAAGTTCTGGTGGAAGCCAGAGCCGTCAACTACCCATATAAGGTTGCCATAAAATTTTTCACGCGAAGTCCTTTCAGCCTCCGTCATTGATGAATGCTGTACCTCAATCACGATTCCAGTTGGTGTTTTGATATCCGCCCTGTGTATTTCGCCATCATGGGCAATGTGAGAAACTTCGCGACATTCTATTGGAAAAATATTTTTCCAGTCTCGGTGCCAGGGAGTTTCATTTTCCCACCACGGATCGCAATCCTTTTGTCGGTAATGTGCCCAATGATGTAGGATTCTTGGACCACATTTCGCGATCATTTCAGAACCGCAAGTTGGGCATAACCCTCGACCGCCGGGAAAAGCCTCAACACGGTTGTTGTTAACGAGAGCCAATTGCATAAGCTGATGCTGTAAAGTTCTATATCCTAACCTAGCCACAGCACTTCCACGTCCTAGGCTGGGAAATGTGGCTATCTGAGTTTAGGGCTTGTGACTGCATCATGTAAAAATCTCTATATTGTTAGAGCAATAGTTACATAGTTTTTTAGAATGACTTTAAATGCTATAATAAACATGAACCGTAAATAATAGGTCAAAACAATGTCAACATCAAAATTTGACGAATTAGTAGCAATTCTTTCTGAAGACTATCGAAAAACCGAGGAATATTTAGAGAGAAACTCTAATTTTATAGAACAACTTACTTTAAAATTAGATGATTATATTGGGTGTGGTCTTAGTAACTTGTTTTGTTTCATAGAAGAAGGAGAAAAAAATAAAGCTCCTGTTGAAAACAACATTGAAAGCTTAATGGCTGAAAACCTCATCGTAGTAACTGATGACTTTTGTTTTGTGTTTCCACTAATGATTCAGATAAAATCAAATTCATTTGACAACCATCACTGGAATCCGAGTTTTAAGAAAAGCTATTTAGCTCCTCCATCAAAAGTAGTTCTTTTTCTGACTATTGAGCAGCAAGAAGAGAATTTATTTAGTGTAACTGCTCCTATTATTAACGAAGAAGAACAGGTTGAAGAAAAAATATTTCCTATAACTCCCAATAGTGAGGATTCATGGAATGAATTAGTTGAGTCTTGTTTTAAAGTTATAAAAAAAACAATTGAAGGTGGACTGGAAAAAAGACTTAGGGAATCACTCATTAAAACAGATGATACCCCTAAAAGAGTTTTTCGACTGCCATAAGGTAAAAAAATCGTTAATTTTTTACCACTTGAAACTACTATAAATTCACAGCATACACACATCCTGCTCTAACCTTAGTATGACTACAGGTTCATCAGAATATAGAAATATCTTGATGTAGCAGCAAAGCTTACAAGCCCTAGGTCGGAAAATTTGACATTTCCGTCTTCTAGCCGTAGCACTTTTAGGCTCTGGGTCAGCAAAGGATTTGTCTTGATGAAGCTGTAGGGAACTACTAGCCAGAAACCTAAGTTTTTTTCAATATTCTAGAATGGAAGAGAAATATATTCGACTCTCAGGAACATTAGATGTCTAATAAAGTACAGTATGACGAAGATTTTGGGTTAGACCTTAATCAGGTAGTAGCTTGGAAGCGTATACCTACCTATTTAGGGCCAGCGTTGCGCGATAGGAAAGATTGGGATTTAGAGCTATACCTCTCTGGTAATACTATTCTTGTAGAAAAAAGTAGTTTAGATGAGGAAGCTTTTAATAACCTTCTTCAAGATTTATCCAACGAGTTTCCGCCTAATTCTTCTAAAGATGGACTTGTTGGAAAAGCATTTGAGTAACTGTATCAGCCATTAAATGAAAATGACTGAACCATCCATATGTTGACCTAGCCACGGCACTTCCAACTCCTAGGCTGGGAAATAAGCTGTTGTGCATTTAAATTGAATGTCAAAAAACAATCTAAGTCTTGTGGGGTGGGCGTCCCGCCCGCCCTCAATATGCAATTTAAATGCGTGACAGCTTATGGATATCCCCGCCTAGAACAAGGTTTTGGAGTGAGTGAGAATTACCCTTTCCCCGCCTAAAGCTCCCAGCGGGATTTTTACGACTGGCCGCCATTGTCTTCTTCATAGTCACAATTAAAAAATCGGTCATCGGAAAAATAGCCGCCTGCCCGTCCGGCTGAGGACACCAAAAAGCCGTGTGTCACGCGCTTGACACTGCTTAGTGTTACTGCTAGACTAAGTGAAACGCTTGACACTACTGGGCATTACTGCTAGACTAAGTGAAACGCTTGACACAAGGGATTCACTTGTTATGCCTAACTCTAAAGGACACGAAGACTCAATCAGAGATTCCCGCTTTAAAGCTGCTTGGCATGGCGGCCCGACTCGCACCATTCGAGTTCCGATAGTCCTGGCTGACGCTACTCTCGAATATGTCTGTATCCTTGCTTAGCCGTACCAATTTTAAACCCTGGGTCAAGGTATGGGATTATCCTAATAAAGCTTTAGCAGTTTCAAGCCTAGAGTTATAAACGCTTCTGACTTACTTGTAAGGAAGTTGATAGTGAGGGCAAACAGCATCTACTTGTATTTTAGAATAAATCATTACTTCTCCCTCCCAAGTCATATACTGAGAACCAGGAAACTCCAAAATTAAATCTGCATTTTTATTATGACGGTGAAACTTAATATCTGGTGTTTTCTTAGAAAACTCATTTTCAAAGAATAGAGGTGGCAGCTTACTGACACGTTCTGCAATTGACTCTATATTATATTGGGATGCGGTGTTATTAATGTAAACATCGTGAGGCAACTCTATTCCGTGAAGTTTACGAACCGTTCTGAGAATTGCAGTGTTCAAATGATGACCAACTCGGTAGAGATTTGTAAAGTGATAACGTAAGTCATAATTTAAAGAAATAGCGCTTGTACCATTGGGAGGATGAATTTCACAATCAGGACCTATACGCCCATTAGGTTGCATCCCCTCTACAAAATACCCAGTAATACGAGCATTTTTGGGAAAAGTTTGAATACGTTTCTCTATAGTATGTGCAACTATACTATGTCCCATTGAGTACATCATTATGGGGCGCAATTGAGCTCCATTGTGCTTGATCTTATTAACAGCAAGAGCAAATGAGTCTCTATAGTGTTTAATTTCTGCATGAAAATTTTTATAGCCAGGGTGTTTGACCTTATCTAACCAACTCTCTACAGATTTTTCCTTGCCATTACTATTAAATGGATGAATAACTTTAAGAATACGATAGCAATCCTCAATGTGAAATTGCAATGCGTATAGCAATTCTTTTTGTAAACCAGGTAGCTTATCTAAAGGATAATCTAAATGTCCATCAGCATTAAACAAAGCCGTAGAAATCTGATCTATTTCATCCAGAACAGCATGGAAAGACTGCATTACGTTCTGTATTGAGAGACTGTAGATTGAGAACGGATGCCGTTCGGTGTGATCGTTATGATAGGTAAAGCTTTCAGGGAGAAGTTTTAGACAATTAAATGCTTTAGGGTGTAAGTTGCCATCTCTATATGTTTTACGTTCGAGCTTCATCATAAAATCATAAATGAGTCAAGTTTGTATTATAAGTGTAACACAGTGAGTGTGAACTCAGGACTGTTAAAACTCGGCGCTACTGTCAATTTAGGATTACTGTTGTATTGAGTGAAACGCTTGACACAATGGATTTATTTGTTATGCCAAACCCTAAAGGACACGAAGATTCAATCAAAGATTCCCGCTTTAAAGCTGCTTGGCAGAGTGGCCCGACTCGCACCATTCGAGTTCCGATAGTCCTGGCTGACGCTACTCTGGACTATGCCCGACAACTCGACCAATGTATTGAACCGCATGACACAAAAGACGTGTCTGATATCGGGACTAACACAGTTGCCGTCGAACCGCGTGACACGGGGATAAAGACTGATAGCCAAACTAATAGCCCGGTCGATGGTGGAGCCGTTGAAACGCATGACACAGTTAGCATACAGGCTGAGCTAGAAGATGCTAGAGCTGAAAACAAAAGATGGGAAAAAGCTTTTAAGGGATTCGAGGAAGAAAAATACGAGCTTGAATGGGAAGTGGGAGTAGTGCGCTCACTACTTGGCTCAGCGACTTGTTCACCGACGCCACCAGTGGCTGAATTTAAGTTACTAGAACCCGCAGAGGTACTTAACTTACTGAAAGGTAAGCGCAAGAAAACACAAGCTGATTTACGCGATATTGAAGTTGTCTGGCAGATACTTGAGGAGTTAACCCCTGACAAGGGAAATTGAGTGGGTGGATTTGTCGCAACTGCTTGCCGTCGCACTTGCATCGGCGGGACTCATCCTACTTCTGTTTGCGATAATCACTGGCTTTGACGCTGGCGCCCAGCAACTGCCATACTCCCCGCTTAATTTTAGGCTCCGGCTCGTAGCTTTTAGCATTTCTTCAAGGAGCATCGAAGCCAGCGATTTTTCTATTTCTAAAGCTCAACCGATTTTGTTTTTCTAATGCGTGTAAGGATAGGGCGGAGACGTTAAAATATATCCAGTGTAATGGTAAACCAATTAAATTAAAGAACCCTTAACAAATGCAAGAAAATAAGATTTCTCAATTCATTCAAGCGCTTGCCTTCTTTGAGCTAGAGCTAGAAGAAATGACCGGGAAGCCGGGTTATGAAGGTAGAAGAGGCAAAGTGATTGCCATAAGAAAAAAAGGCGATAAGTCACGGATACTGTGCGCTTATTCCACCTATGACGAACTCTTGGACTGGGCTAAGCAACAGTTCCATAACCCCATTTAACGCTTTAGTTTAGGATAATTTCACACTCATTTATCACCCTTGGAAAGCCGCCACACTTCCTGCTGTTGCGATCGCTCCCGACAACCTTGGTGTATACCAAACATGGGCGTACATCAGCTTTTATTTTGTTTGCGGTAATCCCAAGGTCTTTCACCGCCGTTGGGAAGCCGCCACACTCCCCGCCGTGTTGAGCGCCCCATCTCCTCTGCGGTATCGAACACATCAGTATTGTGGCAGTTAGCACTGAATTGCTTGTAGTGGTACGCCATACCCGCTTTGAGCATTTCCTCTTGCACCGATTGTTCGCCTGACGGTGACTCTAGCAATACTTCAGCCACACTGCGGCCGTACTTGTCCCGATCCATCTCGATAACTATGACCTGACCTTTTGCTTGGGCAACTAGGGAACGAAGGTAATTCCGAGACTCAATACCCAGGGGTTGCTTGGCTTCTGGCGCATCTATGCCACACAATCGAATCTTTTGTTCCTGATTATCGCACCGCACTCGAAAGGTATCGCCGTCGTAAATCGAACCTTCAACCACCTGACACCGACGCGATTCTGTTTGACTGGGAGGCTTGGCTAGTTTGGGTTTATCGTTGGGTTGGTGGAAGTGAAACCAAACCAAAACTGCAATGGCTAACAAGGGTAGGGCGTTGAGGAACTTCTGCATTTATTTATTGCCAATTTAATCAATACTTTATTGAACATCAATCACCACCTCTAAGTTAATCTGCCTGTCCTTTTGACCCAAGTTTTTGATGCGACGTACTTTGCCAGCTACAGGAGATTTAATCTGAGTAATGTCGCGTAGTTTAGCTTCAATCTCTTGTTTTTGCCCGACCAAGGAAGCTATTTGATATTGTTGGCGCTGCATCTCTGATTGTTGCCTCACCAGGTTTAGTGAATGCTCGTACTGTTGGTGTTGGTAATTGCTCTTAGCTTTGTTGAGTGCAGCAATGGCGCTATTTAGTTGTCCCACTAATCTTGCTTTAGATTCAGCAAGTTTGGTGCGGTTGTTCGCTTCAGCGGTGATGGCTTCTGCCCTTTCTTCTAGTTGCTTGGCTTCCAATAACTTCCTGAGCGCTTCATCCTTAAATCTGAACGAGGTTTCTGGTGCTGGTGCTACCGAGTGGGCTTCCATTAGTTGCAGTTCATCCTTGATTTGTTGGATGGCTGCTTCTTCTATGGCAAAGTTGGGTTCGGGAAGTTCGGCTAGTTTGCTCGTAGGAATCGATAATTGTTGGATGCTGTTCTCGATTTGCTTGCGTTCTGCTTCCAAGGATT
This sequence comes from Microcoleus sp. AT9b-C3, assembly GCF_036705485.1. NCBI lineage: Bacteria > Bacillati > Cyanobacteriota > Cyanophyceae > Oscillatoriales > Microcoleaceae > Microcoleus > Microcoleus sp. AT9b-C3. The sequence goes on from NZ_JAUBUR010000027.1 coordinate 54,036, forward strand.
GGCGTTCTTCGGTGCGATCGCTGATGATTTGTCCGGCTGCTACCTCCGATCCTTCCGCAATCTTTAAATCGTTGAGGGAAATCACTTGCACTTGAATGCGATGTCTTTTAGTTGGTTTGGCTGATTGCTGGAGCTGAATAACGGGCTGCTTTTGTAAACGAGGTATGGGTGCTGGTGAGGGTGTTAGTGTAGTAGGCTGCGGGTTGAGGTTGAGGAAAGGCAAGAATCCCACAACTCCCGCTCCTAATGCAGTTGCTATATATTCTTTCATAGGCTACCTCATAAGTCTGGTTTAGGGCTAAATATTTTGGCTTCTAGGGAACCTGTGATGTATTGTCCGCTCAGTAATTTGATGGCTGTTTCTAAGGGACAGTAGTTAAAAGTTATTTTATCACCGATTAGTTTGGCAATCTCCAATTGTTTGGGATTAGCAATAATTTTAATTGAATCGGGTTCATCTACGGTTAACGTACCCGTCACAAAGATGAGAGTATTGGGAATGGGTGTTATGGCAAACTCTTCCTCGTCAAACTGCAACAATTGAACTGATGCAGATGCGGGTTTACCAACTTCGGCGGTTAATCGGCTAGTGATGACATTCGTTCCGGTTTTGAAGATTCCTAGTTTATTTACCACCACAAACTCGTTCCCCTCTCCCGCTGCTATAAAATACTTACCGTCTGCTGAACTAGAATCGCTGGCGAAAGTTCCGTTTATTTGAGCGTAAACGTGGTAAGAAGCTGCATTGGTTTGATAAATATCCGTTGCATTTGAGCGCAATCCGAGGGAACTCCCCACCAATGCTGTCGGGCCACCCGTTCCGCTTAGTTTAATCGCTCCAATCAAAGTCACTATCGCAATAGCCAAGACCCAATATTCACCAGTGCCTCCAGTTTGTAAGCGTCGATTGGGATTGCTCACCGATATACACCAAGTGGGATAGGGCCAGAAGAACTGCACTCCCTGTTTGGTGAATATATCAGAGAAGCAACTTAGCAAGTGTCCCAAAGGCAGAGACAACCAAGTTTTCCAATCTGCGTAAAAGTAGACAGGTACAGATACTAGAGCCAAAGCGCAAGTTGCCAGGAAGCAATGAGTAATCGAGCGATGGGGAAAGCGATCCTCAATCCAATTGCTAATCGGAAATAGGATTTGTCCGATGGTACTTGTGGATGTATCAATATCAGGCAACTGACTACCAGCAATCGCTAATGCCAAATGCAGGGAATTACCAGTACCCAGGAGTAATGAAACTCCTGCTGCTGACACAATAGAGTGAGTGAGTGCCATCATTTCACAGCTTCTCCCACAGGCATAACTTTTCCGGCTTCGTCTATTAGCTCTAAACCATATTCTGACGCATCTTCTAAATCTAAATCTGACACTTGACAACAATCATAGAACTCAGCATCGCCTGCAATGCCAAGCTCATAAATGTTTACCCACTGTTCTGGGTGTAACTTGTGCGCTTCTGTTGCAGGAATACCTTGAATCATTGTCCTAACCTCTTCTTGGCACCTTCGACACGCCCTAATTGTTTGGCAGCCATCGCCGCAGTCAGGGCAACGCCACCAAAGATTTGCCAATTCTTGTTACCAGTTCCCATTCCTACATAGCGAATCACGGCAAAAGAGAACAATCCTGCCAGAATGATCGGCATCATCACCAAATACTGGCGATGCTCCACTGTTTGATTGATGCCGTGTTTCTCTTGCTGCACTACTTTCCTGGCCAGCATCGGATTCCTCCCCGCTAGCGGTTGCAGTTGGGAAAGTCGAGCTGCTGTGAGATTCAAACCCAATTTTGCTGCTTCATCTTCCATTGCATATCTAATAGCGCGATCGCTCGGTAATTCTAATTCCACTTCGATCATCTTGATGAAGATATCGCGGGCTGGGTTAGCCACCGCAAAACAACAAACCCTGCAACCAGCTTCGATTAAATCCTCCAGCCAGAATCGAATTCCCGTGGTGAGGCGCTTGGCTTCGGGCAACAGCAATAAGGCATCAGTGGGAATATTGAGCGCGATTTCTTCTTTGAGTTGGTCTAAGGTCAATTGTTTAACTTTGCCTTTGTCATCCTCCACTTCGGTAGGAATGTCCAATTGTTCGGCTAACTGCTGAAAGAATTTCTTGCCACTACCTTTGTAGGTAGCCGTAGCAATGGAGAACTCCCCCGCCAATTCCAAAGCAACCCCCGCTGCCACATCTTCCAATCCCGTGCCTAATTCCCCGGTGACGATGCAGCAGTGACCGCTGCGGAGGATTTCACAGACTTTGGTTACTTCGTTTCTGGATTTTTCTGTTGATTCTTGTTGCGGTGCCGCTGCAACAGTTGCTGAGCTATTGATGCGGCATTCGGCTTTGGGTTGGCTGCATCCCTCACCGCTTGCAGTTTCGCTTTGAGGTCAGGGGGCAGGTCATCCTCGGTCATCCCCGCAGCGAGGTGCAGCTTTATCAGTTCCGGCATCGCTACCTGTTGCACTTTGAGTTCGGCTGCTTCCCGAATTAACTCTTCTAGCCCGTCCTCATCCTCCTCACTCCCAGGTATCTCCGGCTGCACAGGAATCTCTAACGCCGATGCCAAACCCGAATTTTCCGATAGCGCTAGCTGCCCGCCACCACCGAATCCCTGCATCTTGCCCGTTTGTCGAATGTGTTCGCTCAACTCCTCCATCAGTTTCATTTGCTCGGCGTTGAGATACGGGCCATCCGCATCCCGGCTTGCCTCAATTCCCAGGTACTTTAATCTGTTGTAATACGTAGATGTTCCGATACCCAGCTTCTCGCAGATTTCATCGGGTCGTAGTTTGGTGGAAAGTTCTGTTGTCATTGGATTTTTGGTAGTTTTTTAATATTGGATGTACATAATATGTACTATACACCGCACAAAATCCACCTATCAACCGGACTATGGAACTGGAATCCACCCGGAGTTTAGCTCAGTCATTCCACTGTAAGTAATCCTGTAAAACAAGTGTATTTTGTTACTTAGCGGTGTTTAACCAATCAAATAGGAATGAGAAACAATGCAAACAGACATGGGCAACAATCGGAGTCGAGCGTGGAACATGGGAACCTTAGCAAAAAGGCGGAAGAATCGCAAAACTGGGGAAAGCGTGGATATCCTGACTGGTGCAGATTGGAACGAGGGTATGGCGAGCAAGAACCGCAGCGGAGTTTCCACCATCTCTGAAAGCATCGGGGGAGACGACATCACCGACTGGGCGAGATTTAAAGTGAATGTTCCCGTGCAAGTGAACCTGGTAACGGACAATGCCATCGCCGCCATTGTCAACTCTAGTCGCAGCGTGGTTGTGGATTCGAGCGACGGATATTCGAGCAACTTGACAGCTACTTTGGAACCGGGAGTCTACTTTCTCCAATTCAGCACCGAGTCTTCCATTGGGTCTTTGTTTACCTCCAAGTTGACCCTAACGCAGGTGAGTTAATCAATCCGTGCAGATAATGGCATTGGGGCAGTGTTGTTCGATGAGGGAACGGACAACACTCCACTCACCCCGCCCCCCAGACCATCCGAGTTTGTAAGGCAGGAAAGGAGTTAGTTGCAATTCCAAGGATTTACCGTGAAGTTTGGACAAACAAAGCGCCAGGGCTTCGTAATCGGTATAGCGTTTCTTGCTGCCATGTAAGTTTTGACCTGCCATATTGCACACCCAAAGCTCAGGAATGGAGCTAACCCGAACCATTTGGATTTTGCCGGGAACAAAGCGCTCTCCACCCGCATCGGGGCCACAGAAGCGTTGATACTCCGATTCCACCCCTGACCACTTGGCTGCAATTGCTTTGCCCAAACCCGTATGAAGCACACCGGTGCAACAAACTTGATGAGCGATGATGCCCGTTTCGATATCGGGGATGATTTTCAACTTTATTTCTAGTACCATGTGCCTTATGATACTTGCCTGTTAGAAATGCTAAACAAATCCAAGTTGTTGCAAGTAATAATTTTGTAACAAACTGTAATAACCTGGATTAAAGATTAATTGGTGTAGCATCAAAGTCACCTTGGATAGGGCAAGTCTGAGGATACCAAATGCAGATTATCTTGGTGGGCAAGTACACCGAAACACAACGAGAATCTTGGTATGCGGGAGCACCGAAACACAACCCATAGTTGGGTGTACCAAAAGACCGAAACACAACCCATAGTTGGGTGTACCAGAAAACCGAAACAGAGCCAATATCTTGATATGCGGGAGTACCGAAACAGAGCCAATATCTTCGTGGGCGGGAGCACCGAAACAAGCCAATAGCAGGAGTGTACCCCAGCATCAAAACACGACCAATGGCTTAGTGTACCAGAACTCAAGGAATATCTAGATATGCGGGAGCACCGAAACACAGCGCATAGTGAGAGTGTACCCTAGGATCGAAACATAACGAATAATTCGGTGTACCCAAGCATCGAAATAGCGAAGAATATCGGGCAACGGGAGAAGTGAGTAGAATGCAACCGCTGCCCCAAGTGGATGAGCTACCAGCGCCCACAGGCGTGATAGTAATCCGATTCTATTTCGTGCTGGAGTTCGAGGTGAGCTAAATAAGGTTCGATGGATTGTTCTGGTTCGATGTATTGTGCTAATTCTTGTTGTAAGAACACGGCAATGAATTGCACTAAGCTAATTAGGAGCATGACAATTAGGGTTCCTGCTTGTAGTTTTATACCCCTAGCGATAGCCATTTAATTAATTTTTTATTGGTGATGAGGTAGCGTTGATACTTGGTTTTTCTTATTCCCAGCAATCCCCTGATTTAGGTAACAATGCACTAATCTAATTTAGGATTGCTGGGCAATCTAGGTCTGCGGGGGCACCCAAACACCCAGCACCCAAACTCTCGGTACGCTGGGATGAAGGATTAGATGCAGGGATTGGATGAGTTGCCCCTTCGCCCCGTTCTCATGGAGCCTAGCAGGGTACTCACCACGGTGCAGCGTTCTGCATTTTCTTTGACTAGATGAATGCGACCCAAGCGCCCGTTACTCACACCGAGCCAGTTGTACTGCATTCGATAAGCTCCATCTTTCTTGTCGTAATAAAAAGTGGCAGTTTTGATAGTGACTTTGGGGTCTATGCCCGCACTTTGCCACTGAGGAGGTTCATCAACTCGGTGAACTGAATATTCAATGCCCTGGGGTGTTTGTCGAATCTGACACTCCATGATCAATCTTTCACGTCGAGCTTCGGATTTAGCTTTTTGGAAGCACCAATAAATCCGATCGTTTGCTACGCTAACTTGTTGAGAATTCATAAACCCCATCCATCCTGGTACTGCGATGGCGCACAGGATGTTGAGTACCGCGATGAGAATGAGTTTTTCGGTTAGTGTGAATCCAGAATCGGTGGAATAGCGCATGACACTTGCCTCATGATTTACACCCGCTGCGGTAGCCGTTTTCTTGGTATTTCCTGTTTTCTTGTTACCTGAAGTAGTTGATAAACAAAAAAGCGATCGCACTTTGGGTAAGTACGACCGCTTGCTTATTCGAGAGCGCGTTTACTCTCGGTCAGCTTCACTAACTCGGCGTTTGGATTGTTTTACGCTTTTGATTCCGAGTTCGGCATCGATGTCGGGTTCCATTCCTAATAAATGGACGTTGCGCTCCATCCATTCGCTAACTTCATCCAGGGTGGCAGCACGTCGTTTCAATGGCCTTGGTTGAGGTTGTTGAGGCTTTGGATTCTCGGCTTTGATGCGATTGGCTTGATTCCGAGCTTCCTCAAACTCTTGCGGGTCTGCATTCTCGGCTGCGTCTATCGCTTCATTGATGCGGCGGGTGGCCTGCTTTTCGGGAGCTTCCACTTGGCGTTGGGTGAGTTTGTTCTCGTTGATTTCTAGGAGCCTCGCCTTCACTTGTTGGAGATTGCGCTTGCGGGCTTGGGCTGATTCCAAACCTAGGAAGAAATCGGGTGCTGCGATAAATTCCTTGATGCCGCTATTTACCTTGGCTCCCAGTTCGAGCATTTCACCCAGGAGTTTGGCTGACTTGGATGTGAGCGCCGCTACTCCCGTGGTGTCGAAGTAAATCCTTCCCTGCCAGCAAGTATCGCCCCGCATTTGTTCGACCAATACATCCGGGATATTCGAGAAGTTGGGTGCGGAGATGGCGATCGTCCGCTTGTTGGGGTTGCGGAAATCTGCTTCGATGCGGATGCCGTTGGGGAGGTCACTCGTGTATCGGGGTACTGAATCCAGGGATTCCAAGGATTCATCTTCAATGCGTTCGAGGATGCGGTTTCCCCATTCATCCAGGGCCGCTGAGAGTAACTCTTCAGTGACGGCTAACAAATCCTTGAGTTTGGTTAATTCTTGGATGCGTTCTAAGCCAAAGGTATCCTCGAAATGAGAACAGAAACGTTCCCAGAGATATTTATTGAGCTGTTGATAATCCCATTCATCTTTGGAATAGGAACCATCATCTTGACGGCAGCCCGGTGCGATGATAAATTGCTCCAATTCTCCCTTGGATTTAGCATCCATGAAGCTGGCTCGTTTATCTCGATGTTGCCAAGCGACTTGTCTCAATCCGTAGTAAAGTTTCTTGTAGGTGGAGAGAGCATCCTTGATAATGGTTTGGGCTTCGGCACCGATTGCTGCTTTTTCTGAAGCCTTGGGTGCGTAGATTCCGAGTTGGGATTTGTTGATGAAGCTCATGGTCGTTTCTCCTGAGTTAACTTTGTTTACACCGAATGCGAAAGCAGTTTTATTTACTTTCCTTTTTTCTTTTCTCTTCTTGTCTCTGAGCCTTTTTATGCCTTGCTCAGGGCAAGTTTCTAAGGACGATAGCGCACGATTCTCAGAGCCAAGTTGTATTGAGTGGCTAGATTAATCATGTGCTGGGTTCCCCGTGACGAGCCATCCCAGAAAACAATGCAGTGAGTGGCATATTGCGCCATTTCCTCATTGCGCCGATAACCCGCTGATTTACCGTATCGATTCCAATCTGCGGGCATTTCCTTGAGTGCCATTCCCCGTGATTGGGCGTAGCGTTCACCGAGGCGATCGGCACCACGCGCTCCTCCAGATACTATTTCTATTTGGTCGGGAGAATAGCGCTGGAGGTACATATCTACCAGTTGTTCGAGTAATTCGTAATCGTTGAAATCTCTTGAACCCGCGAGAATTACTTTGAGCATTGTCTTTTTCTCCTGTTGTTAGTACCAAAAAAAGGCAGAGAGTAAAATCCCTGCCTCATCTCAATCTCATCCCCAATCTCGTTAACTCAGTTGTTGTTTATACTCGCTCCGCATTTTCCAAAATGTGATGCTAAATCGTTCTTGACTGTGCCACAATATTGCATGGGGTGATTTGCAGTTAAATTCATAGATATCTCCATCCTGCAAATCAATAACTTCCCGATTGTTGGGTAAACCAATCCCAAACTTTGCGGTTCCGAGATTGACACCCCTGGCGATAGCTGTTGCGTAGTTGTGATCTCGATGCCAATCAATTTTCCCGTTATAAGTCAGCAATGCTATATCGCATCCTGGGAAAACTCGTTGAGCAAATTTCTGGATTCGATTATCCGTATAAGCTGGATAAACTCTGGCATTGGTTCGCAAATCACATTCGGCAAATATCCACATTCTCATTCTGCCGGGTGCATAACGGGATACATCTCGGCTCATATCCTGGATTCGTTCTCTACACCAATCCCTCAAATCCTGGATGGAATTTGGGTCTACTTTGTTAATGAATTTAACGGTCATTTCTTTGTCCTCAGCTACTGACCCCTCACAGCGAAGCTCCAACGCTTAGCTCATGCCAGGGAATTACTTAAACTCCCGCAGCGAAGCTCCCACCCTTAAGTCTCAGCTACCGTAAAGCTTTGCACCCATTTCAACCGTCCCTATTACCGCTTGTTGCAGTGACGGCACAGCGCTTAAAGCAACGTCCCATCCCTTTGAATTTCAAGTGCGATCGATACTGCGGGCGGTGGAGGTTTCCCCAGGGCGATCGGTTGTGCGGGCGATCGTTGGTAAGTTGTGTGTGTGGATGGTAGCGGGCGATCGTTACTTACTCCAACTATTCAATAGTGCAGATTTAAAGTGTTGCAAAGATATATCGGGATAGCATTAAATATAGGTTGCGTTTAAGTATGAATTAGGCAGATAATAACTCCCAGGACTAACCTGGGAGTGCGATTCAATTAGTAGGGAATATCATGTTGCCCAAGTATCTGTTACCCGGTTGCTAACATCCCAAGAACTGATATTTTTGATTCCCTTGGGAGTTTTCACAGCAGCGGGAATCACCGATACCTTAACTTCCACATTGCGCTTTTCCCAAGAACGGCGGTTGTATGCTTTAAGTTGTTCCAAGTCCATGCCCCATTTTTGCTGAGCGTAACTCACCAGTTGTTCCAGAGTAAAGCGCTTATCCTGGGGCGTTCCGAATACTTCTGCAAACTTAGCTTTGTAAGCATCCCAGGAGAACGTATCACCCTGAGCTAATTTAGATTTCCTGAGCGCTCGTCCTTGTAGTTCTCGGATGGCATAGTAAACGCTTTCCCACTCTTTCTCGGAGTAATCTTTGACGGTAAAATCATCACCAAAGGCAGCATCAAAGTTAGGGGATTGGGGTTGTTTGGCAGTTGTGCGAGCCATAGTGTACCTCTGATTCGTTGTTTTCACCATTGCGATAGCCGTTTTGTTGCTGTTTATTTGGTTTTTCAAGTGTTTGAGTTATGGGGAATTGCAGTTACATCAAAGTTACTAGAAGTTACTCAATTCCCCACAACTAAGGATTAGCTCTCAGATAAAGCTAAAGGTGGAGATGATGAAAATTGGAGTGCGGGGATGGTCAAAGGGCGTTCTGGTTCCAGGGCTTCCCAAGTCCATTTTTTGGTTTGTTGGTCGTAACCTAGGAAGTGCTGTTTCCAAGTTTCTAGGGTAGGTTTTGTGTGTGAGGTAACATAACAGCAGGGAGATTTCTTTTTCTCTCCTACGATTTGGCGTTCTACCTCAAACTCAAACACGCACAAGCTCTTGAAAGCTGCATTCTTGGGTTTGGCGGCAATGCCGTTTTCGATGGCATGGCACGCTGTAATCTCGGTGCAGAATTGTTGCCAGCGCTGGCTAAAACTAGCTTGATTCGCACCCTTGGCTTTGTAGCTTAAAGGAATTGAATGCAGGGGTTGATTGTCCGAATTGACCAAGAATACTTGGAATAACTGGATGTTGCTAATGCGCTCGTTTTCCTTAGCCGTGCGATCGTACAAGCCTAGGATTACCGTTTGCTGTAGTTTTTCACTTTCATCTCGGTCAAAGGCGAGTACGGGTGTTTTTGGACAAACAATCATCCTAGGTTTGCGGATGAGGATACCCTGTTCAACCTCTCCCGAATTGAAGGTGTACTCAATTAGTTGGGATTCATCAAACTCTAGCCAACCGGCTTGTGCCATCTGATCGGCAGTTATGAAGTAGCCACAATGTTCTAAGTTCGATTCTCCCCGCACTGCTTGAATGCGTGGTAGACGAGCTTCGGGGTCTACGAATTCAGGACTGGCAAACTCATCGCGTTCGATGGTCGGTTCTAGCATTTCGGGAATTGGCATTGCTTCAGATTGGATATCAGATTCAGATTTCTTAGCCATGATAAAACCTCTTACTTTTTCACCCTAGCGAAAGCCATTCTCTTTCACTTTCATTGGTTATTAGTTATTGATTTTTAGCTTTGATTGGCTGCAAGTTTATAGTTCATAGCTTGCAGCCTCGCTAAGATTACTTGGTATCGAAAAGTTGCTTCAGGGGAGCAAAATAAGGCAACAATGCTTCTACTCCTTCGCGAGCAGCAACTCGGATAACATCAGCTTGACAGAAAGGAAAATCTCGTTTAAACGGGTCTTCAAATTCATCAAATTGTCGAGCCCATTCTACTTTTTCAGGATGTTGGGATAAGTGTCGATGCCACAAAGCAATGTAGTATTGGATTCCCCAATCATCGATAGCAAAGCTGGTGCCTTGTTCGTTCGACTTCACGGGTAACTGGCGATCGCCTATTTGCCACGCTATTTGCTTGCATCCTTGGCGCTTCCAATACCTCGCAGCAGTCCAGTTACCGGGGTCGGGGCAACCTTCAAAACGCTTGGCGCATTGGTAGTGGTTCTCGATGGAATCCTTTGTACCAAAAGCTTTCACATAGCAAAAGAATGGGCTGTAGCGCTTGTCTCCACGGGAATGGCACTGCAATATGCGCTTGTCACCTTCAACGCGGAACTCACCCACAAATACTCGGTGGCTCATAACTTTTACCTCAACTCAATGAATTGTTTACCCCAGGCGATAGCACTTACCTGGGGGTTTTCTTTTTCCATCAATCAGCCACTATTGGAGATGGGCTGGATTTACCGAAAGCGGGCTATATTCTTCACCTTCAGGGATGAAGTCTTCAACAAAAGCACCGTTTACTTTAACTGTGGGTACGGGGCCTTGATTGCTTTTCACTTTGTGATACTCGGAACGCACAGCTTCTCTTGCTTTGTCTTGTAAAATTTCGATGCAGCAATCTTCATCTTCTTCGGCGTCTATTTGCGCCCACAACGAGCAGGATAAGTCAACTGAATTGAAGTTAAGCAAGTTGAATTTACGGGTATACACCACGGCTATTGTTCTGATGTTCATGGGTTTGCTCTATTTGGTAATGTTGCACCCCAAGCGATAGCAATTACTTGGGAGTTTTGTTGATTATTGATGCTGTTAGAAATGGTTTGATTCAAAATCATAAGCTTGAGGATTCGGGGTAATCTCGTCCTCAGTCAGCCACTTGGTTTCTCCTTGTCCCATCAAAGCTTTGACTCCGTAGTACCAAACGGGTTGGGCCATCAAAGAGCCATGCTGCCACCTAGGGGCGTAGAGTTCGATGCCAAAGATGCGCTTTTCTTCCCAATCATTAATGGGTAAATCTGGGATAATCAACCACACTTTTTGACCGATCGAGTATGCCGGGGTCGGAACAATCCACTCATCTGAATCGGCTGCAACTTCGAGACAACACCGCAACTCGATGGTTTGAGTAGTTAATGCAATGCGGTAAGGCTTGGGTAATTGAATGGGTTTATTGGGCTGAATTAACATGGCAATTATTGGCTAGTTTCACCCCAAGCGATAGCCATTAATTTGAGATTTTATAGTTCATTTAAATTAGGATTTATCGATAACTTAATTCACTTCAATAAAAGAGCTAACGCTTTGGTTGCAAACAAGATTAATCAAAGCCATGAACCAGAATCAACCAGGCTGCTACTTAATCCACTGGCAACCCGCCATCGGTAATCTAACTAATCCCAGAGGCACGGCATCCCATTATTTAGGTAGCACTCAGAAACCCGTGGGCGATCGCTTGAGGGAACACAAGTCTAAAGTGGGAGCGCGAATCACCAAAGCTGCGGTGGAACAAGGGCGGGAGTTGGTGTTGGTGAGGACTTGGCGCGGGGGGTGGCATCGGGAACGGGAACTTAAAAAGCTCCACAACAATCGATTGCTCTGCCCTATCTGCAATCCCCGGTGTGATAGCAAACACCCTAAATCGAGGACGCACAAGAGTTGTGGAGTAGCACTAGGGAAAGATTAGCGATCGCGCAAGCGTGTATTAGATGAAGCAACTACGCTGTGTTTTCTGAATCTAATGCTCCTTACTTTAAAATAAACTGAGTTGACCCTCACTTACACGGCATTTACGAGGACGCCTTGGGAGTCCGCTACGCCACCCCGGATAGGTTTTTGCCGGCCATCCTGTACTGATAAAGTGGGGAATCTTAGCAACTTCTTGGAGCCATGTTTTGTAGGGAGTGTATTTTCTAAATCCAAAGGGAAAGCGCTCCTTTGATATCCATTTCTTAGCCGCTTTTCCTTCTATTGCTTCTCCCATTAATAAGCATTGAGCTTCGTACTCTAAAAGAGCATCGGCAATGCTATAAATTGCTTTATCCCTCCAAGTCACTCGCTTCATTGCTTGACTTCCTTTTGACTACACTATGGGTGTTTTTTACCCATGCCGAGGCTGTAATATTTATACTTCCTCGGCATAGGTTATTTAGTTATTCTCTAGTTGCTGTTGGTGTTCCTTAGCTTCCGAAATTCTACGCTTGAGGGTGTCTAATGCCATTATCGCTGTCCAATTACCCCGGTTAGCTAGTTGAATATATTGCTGTATCAATTCTTCGGTAATTTGTTGGTCTAGCCACTGCACCAATTCTACGGTTGCGAGGCGCGCTTGGGGATTGGTATTGCCGAACATCTCGAACATTCCCAACTTCTGCATCTGCTCTAAGGTCATATTCTCTAACGCTTTTACGGCTTCTTCAAACTCTTGCTCTGATAAGGTGAGTGACTCCTGGGGATGCTGCTGTAACAGAAAGTAATCGATTTCTTTGTACGCACCGATATACATTTTATGGCTCACTGTGTCACATAAAATAGCGTGTTCTGGCATTTCATCATCAGAGCCTAAGTTATAAGACTCGGCTCTCCTGACTTTATGGTGTATAATGTAACAAACAATACATTAATTATCATGAATTTTTATTTAGACTACATATTAGACTTGCCTGGAGTGAAGGTTGAAAGTTGTACTCAAATTGATGGAAAAATTATATTAGGACTGAGCATTGTAGAAGAAGGTATGGTTTGTCATCATTGCCAAAATTATACCGAACAGTTGCATCAGAATCGACCAATCTTAGTAAGAGATTTGCCAGTGTTTGGTCGTCCTGTGTATTTAAAAGTCCCGCGACGGCAGTTTTACTGTCCTAATTGCCAACGATATCCCACAGAAAAAATAGATTTTTTGGACATAAAAAGACGGCATACTCAACGATACGAACAAAATATTTATGAGCGCGTCAAACAATCGAGCATGGAGCAAATTGGGCGAGAAGAAGGACTGAGTTATCACGAAATAAAAGGAATATTTGACCAGGTAAACAAAAATCAAAAAAAACCAGATTGGGAACAGGTTAAACGAATTTGTCTGGACGAGATAAGTATGCGAAAAGGTCAAGGAAATTTTGTGACTGTTGTCAGTGACCTGGGCGAAGGTAATTTAATTGAAATGATTGATTCCCATCGCTGTGAAGAAATCATTGAAGTCCTGATGAAGCAAGCAATTGAGGTTCGAGAACAAGTTGAAGAAGTGAGTGTTGATATGTGGGGAGGATTTCCTAAAGTTATCAAAAAAGTATTTCCCAATGCCCAAATTATTATCGATCGTTTTCATGTGATGAAAGTAGTCAATAAAGACTTGAATAAATTACGTAGAGCCGCCGGAATAACAGATAGGCAAAGTAAATATTTATTGTTAAGTAATCGAGTAAATTTGAATCTTCTTCAGATTGATAAATTAGAATTGGTACTAGGTAAATCAGAATGCTTGAGAATTGCATATGAGATGAAAGAAAAATTTAGAGAAATATATGAGACTAATTTGACTGTCAAAAAAGGGCAGACAAAAATTAAAGAATGGCTAAATCATGCACAAGTATTTTTTAGAGAATCTGCATCAACAATTGAAAACCATTTTGAGGGTATTTGCAACTACTTTCTTAATCGCACAACAAGTGGAGTGATGGAAGGAATCAACAATCGAATTAAGTTGATAATGCGGCAAGGATATGGCTTTTCTAATTTTAATAATTTCAGAAATCGTGTATTAGCTTGCTTTTCTGATTAGATAAAATTATAACCACAAGTTCAGGAGAGCCTAAGACTCTAAGTGAATTGCTAAGGCTATGTGTTCTATGAGAGGTGCATACACGGCGTAGTAACTAAAGGTAGCCATCCCCCTGCCGTTGCTCCATGTAGCTTTGCTTCCTTGATAGTACATGGCAAAGTATTGACTGTTGCTGACTCCCACCATTTCAGGTAACATGGGTGGCATGGGTACGGGTAATTCGATAAAGTGCGTTCCTAGCATTGGGGTGACTCCTGATTTAGTTCAATAGAAAGAAAACAGCCTTCAGCTTTATGGGGCAAGCTTTTAACCCCATTCATGCCTTGGGTTCTCAAAACTTGGTCTGCTTCATCTAACAACTCAAACGAGTTAAAGTAAACTTGAATTAGGGCTGCGTTTTTATGATGCTTTAAGGTGTATCCTCGTTCGTGGTGACAAGGGTTACGACATTTCACAAAACCAGCTTTTCTGAGTAAATTGTGAATTTTTCTGGTCATTTGAGAGTCTCCTATTCAAATAAGAAGAGCGCTTTATCATCATCTTCATGATTCTTGGCATATTCGATGTCTACCTGCTTTCTCAGTAGGTCAAACTCATTAAATAAGTCAGTGCGGACGTACTTAGTATTCTTGACACTAGAAAGCTTGTAATAGGCGTGTTGCCACTGGTCAAAAGAGTTTAATGATGCGCTGTAGTGCAGTAACCAATCACAGTTATTCAGGTGCTTAAATCCCCATTGCTCATTTGTCCATTCGGTATTCGCATCCCTGCTGTGCCAACAAAGATACACCGCTCCTGGGAATCCTTTGAGTAACACTATGTCGTAGAGATTCCAAGCTTTGGTGTATTCATGGCACAGTTCTTCGTTGATGCAATCTCCGCATTCATCCAAGCCCATCTGAGTACAATCTAACCCTAAGTTGCAGTGCATGGTCTTACCTCTAACTTACTATGTTTTATACCCTAGCGATAGCCATTTTATTCAAATTATTTGATGTTTTTATTTTAACATCAAGCCTGAAACAATCACTTTAGATTTATGATTATTCCAGGCTTAATGGCTATCTATCGAACTCTCAAATGAGTTTCTCTTTCACCGAATTGTGCAACTCGTTGAGCTTCGATATCTCCCGCTTCCAAGGCTTGTCGGATAGCTCCATTATCGGGTGATACTTCAATGCGTTGAAATTGGGGAGGAAGTTCTTGGGGTTCACAAGAAAGTTTGAGGGGCAAGACTCCACCGTTGTTGCTGATAGTTAAACTAAAGCGGTGTAGGCTTAGTTTCTTGACACCCTGGGATTCAAGGCAAATCTTGAGTTGTTGCTTCATCCACTCCACTCGTTTGCTATCGGTAGCTGCGAGTTTACTCAGGCGTTCTGCTTCAGCTTTGCGTTGTTTACTTAGGGCATGGCGGTTGGTAATGGCAGCGCAATAGTTATCGACTTTGGTGAGCCATTGCTCGTAGGTACTATCCCGTTGTTCGAGGAGTTGTTGCACCGCTGCTTCTAATTCAGGTGTGATTTCTTCACCTTCGATGCTGTCGATTAGTTCATCCAAATCTTCCAATTGGGCCGTGAGTTGGTGTAATGATTTACCGCTTACTCGTTCTTTGGCTCGGTGCGCTTCACAACGACTGGAGATAAGAGCGCGTTGGTCTGGGTTCATGTGCTGCCACGCTTGCTGCACAATGGATTCAGGAGTATCGGGAGTGTCGTGCTGTGCCGCTAATTGAGCTTTGAGGGTGCTTAGTGCTTCTATTCCCTGCTCGGATGCTGCTAATAATTGAGCAACAATGCCATCCAATAAGGAAGTGTTAGGCGTAGATTCAATCAATGCAGTGGAGGTAGAAGATTCTAGGGATACGGTTGATTGTGTTTTCTTTCTGGGCATGATGTTGTTGCTATGATTGTTTACACAAGAAAGCGATAGCCATTTTGTTTTAGTTTCGTTAGTTATTACTTATGCGTTATTATTTAAAATGATTGAAGTGCCCCAAGTGCGGACTTGAGGCAAGGTTTATTAGGCAATTACCCAAATTAGATTCGTGACAACTAATTGAAACTGCGCTTCTGTTAACCCAATTGTTTCACCATCCTGCGTAGATGCAGCAGCAATTACTTGACCACTCAGTGCAATACTTCGACGGGTGATGCAGGTTAAGGGTAATTCCTTGAATGAGAATTCCTCATCGCAGATTAAGTCGATGTTGGGGTCAGGAAATTGATGGCGCACGTATTCTATGTACGCATCCTCACCTTCAACGCCTACTCGGTTTTGCAGGTCGGCAAGTTCCCACTTCTCTGCTACTTCTAGTCTGTGGATTCCTGTGTTGTTAATCAAAGCGTAGAGCATAGGTAATTCCCTATTATTTACACCCCAGCGCTAGCCATTTTATTTAAATTATTTGTATATTTGTATTAATATAAATTGGATGCTCCCATGACACCAACAAACTTGGAAAATGTCACAATACCGAGACACAAAGCTGCTCTCAAGCGCCAGGAATTGAGCTTACCAATGGCTGCTGCTGTTGATGGGGGAATTCTGTTACCTCATCACACGCACTTGGATTATGGATGCGGTCGCGGTGATGATGTGCGCTTCCTTCAAGCAATGGGTTTTCGCTCCCGTGGTTACGACCCTTACTACTTTCCCCGCACTCTCAAAAGAACGGTTGATGTTGTCACTTTGCTTTATGTTCTAAGTACAATTGAAGTTCCCGCGCTCCGGTGTGAAGTGCTCTATAGCGCTTACCAACTCGCTCGTCAAACTCTGGTGGTTAGCGCTATCACCGGGCGATCGACTAATCATGCGGGCATTGCTTACAATGATGGCGTAATTACGCGGTGGGGTACGTTTGAGAAGTGCTATTCCCATACCGAACTCAAACACTTAATTGAAGATACTTTGGGCGTACCTGCACGCTACCTGACTCACAATACCTACATTGTTGCTCATAACTCTCATGCTCTTCCTTTGATAATCCATAGCAGCGATCGCTCTTATTTAGCACAATGCCGCTCTCTACTTCATTCCCAGCAGCAGGAATTGAAGAGTGCTTGGATTCCTCCTGCTGATGCCATCATTGAAAAGCATTCCTCCATCCAGAAAGGTAAGCGCTATTGCTATTTCAGGTTAAAGTCTCGTTCTCGTTCTCTCCCCAACGGCAAGCTAACCATGCACCTGGGCAATGCTACCAACGAATGCTACTTGGATGCTGTGCAAGCGATGGAGCGCAGGGACTTACTCCGCATCAATGAACGGAGGTTGATTCGGATTGAAGCTATACTTGATGGGATGAGCGAATGATGGGAGGATAGAGCCATGACTAATGTTATTTCGATGAAAGATTGGGTACCGGGTTGGGTAAAAGATGCCTACCTCACTGAAGATGAAATTGCTACTTTTGAGGAAGAAGCCCGCCAATCTCAATTAAAGCAAGAGGATGTCGGGAGTGTTTCGGATAATCAAGGTGTGTTAGTTAGGGAAGCTGTAACCAAGTTAGAATCAATAGACCGAGACTGTTTAGAGAAATGGTTGCATCGCATTCCTGCTGAATTGTTGGTGGAATTAGTAGAGAAAACACAACACTAAGAAAAATTAATAAAATGGCTTACGCATGGTTTGTAAATAAATAGTAATTCAAAGATTATGGGCAATACAACACGTCTTGGATGAACGGCTGTTCGTTTTAGTGAAAAACCAAAAGTATACACCAAAGCCGGATAATGTAGCTTGGTGTATACACTTGTTTGGCAAAGTAATTAGGAAGTTGCTATCAGTTTCTATGAGAGAGCCATAGTATACACCAAGGTTTCTGATAAAGTTTGGTGGATACTGCTTGTTTGCAAAGTAACAAAAGAGTTACATCCACTTCATTGCTTGCATGGCAGCATACACCCACCGTCCCTGCTGCTCTCGATTCAAGGTAGGTCATCCCCGCTTCAACATTGCCCTTGCCTTGAAAATATCGATTATTGAATCCTGCTAAGCCACCGCACACTCTGCCGTGCTCGTTAGTGGCTCTACCTCATTCAAGCTTCACTATCCACACATTCATGGTTAGCCGATCGGGATAACACAAGGGGTAAGACCCCTTATTGCACCCCGATCGCTGTTGCGTTTCTATGCTGTGTATGCCTTTGAGAAGAAACCATATCAGCAGTCAAGGCGATCAAGGCACATTGTAGGGTCTTACCCCTCATTATGCTGCGATCGCCTTCTAATTCCCTTGTGGTATATGGGTTCGAGTAGAAGCGATCGGGGTGATCAGGGCGATCGGGCACTCCTATCCTTTTTTATTAAGGGGGTGTCTTGTGAATTGAGAACTACCCCTACCCCTTCATTTTTTTGGGGAGTAGTACCCTGATCACCCTGATCACCCTGATCACCACCTTCAAACCATTGATTTTGCGTAGTGTTTTGAGTGATCAGGGCATAATGAGGGGTAAGACCCTACACTATACCCTGATCGCCTTGTTATTGCTCAAACCCTTGATTTAGCGTAGTAAGTTAGCTGATCAGGGTAATATGATGGGTTAGACCCCCCGTTATGCCCTGATCGCCTTGTTACTTAAAATCAGGGGTAAGACCCCTCGTTTGTATGGTGGGTATCGAACGCAGAAATACCCTCCGCACCTAGGAAGAGAGAAAGATGCGGATTGAAGCGGTGGTTGATATGGAAAAAGTTAGAGAGAAATTCAAAAACTAAGAGAGTTCAAAGAAAAAGCTACCGCATGGTTTGAAAAAGACGGGGCCATCAATCACAGTTGCCTACCCAGTACCTCAGTAACTATTGCAGTTACTCCTAAGTTATTGGTAATGGCTTCCCTAACTTTAGGGAGTTTGCCCACAGGAATATAGACGCTCTTCACCTTCCACTTGCCGTTTACTTTAACCTTGTAGCGGTAGTGGTTAACCATGCTTTCTCCCTTCCAAAAGCTATACACCAAGCCACTACCACCCTGAACTACAGGAGCTTGGTGTATACTCTCGGCTAGTGAATCATTACTTGCATTAGTGTCACTTTGATTGCCATCACTTTGGTATACACCAAGACTCTGTGTTGAGGTTTGGTGTATACTTGCGACGGGTGAAGAGATTGGGGTGTTAGTATTAGCTTGATTGCCGTTGTTTTGGGATAAACTAGGAACCGTGTGATGGTTGAGTAAGGCTTGGTGTATACTCTGCTTTGATAGAGTAATGCCAAAGTTGCTGCTAGCAGTATTCTGGATTGCTGAGTATACACCAAGGGAAGGTAATGAAGCTTGGTGTATACTATCGTTTCGTGGACTGAGGGGTACGTTGCTATTAGTAGTGCTTTCAGAGTCAAAAGATGCAATGACAGGAGCTAATTGAGCTTGGTGTATACTCTCGACTAGCGAAGTAAGGTCAGAGTTGCTGTCAGCTTTAGTTTCTGAGTCCGAGTATACACCAAGGATGTCAGCAGTATGGGTTGATACTACTTGATTCAGTGCCACAAATTCAAAGCGTATTACCCACACTTCCTGGCTGCTGTTGCCTTTAAAGTAGTGTTGAATAAACTCTGCTACTGACGAACACATTCCCCCTTCAGCCTGCAAATCTTCATCGGGCATTGCTGCAAGTTGTTCTTTGTAGGGAGCGCAAAGTAACCGACACCAACCAATTTGCTTGCCTCCATAACGGATATCTTTATCCAAAGCTTTGATTAGCTTATTCTGCTCAAAAGCATTGATAAATTTATGGGCGTGTTTATCTTTCCAAGCGCGACGTGTCACCGTTTTATGGGTTAGATAGGGTAGCGTCTTACCGAAGCTAATACCCAACCCCGATAATGCAAACTCGGTGGTGTTTTCAATCAATGATGCCGAAGGCTTTGGCAAGATGCTGCACTCGTTTGAGGGCAATGTAAGCTTGTCCAGGCATAACGGTTTTGGCAAAGACGTACCTGGCTCGGATTCTACCTTTAGTTTTGCTCTTGACTCCAAAGTGGGAGATAGCGATGTTCTGGTAACAAGGCAATCCGTCCAGCCCAGGGGGAATCCGAATATCAACTCCATTCCCATTGCGGATAAATAATGGGATGGGGAAATGATGCCCAGCTTCCTGAGCGATTGTTCGCACTTCGTTAGCCCAGCCGGTCTGGAATTGGTGCTGGTATTGCTGCTGTGCAAAGTCCTGAAGGTAAGCGATGATAAAGACTCGGTTTCTCTGGTGTCCAGCTCCCACTTCCTTTGCCGATAGGAGGAGCGGGTCTGTGACACAATATCCCGCCATTCGCAAAGAGGCAACGACTTCTCTACCTCCTCGGACGAGCAAGCCTTCTGGATTTTCGATAACCACAAAGCTGGGTCGAGCTTCGAGGATAATTCTGAGCATTTCCCACCACAAACTTGATTCTGGATGAGCCAATCCTCCCCGCTTTCCGGCATTGCTCGTCCCGGTGCAGGGGAATCCTCCCCAGATGCAATCGTATTGTCCAAGGGTCGCGCTAAAAGTTCGGATGTCGCTGTGAATTGGGATGTGGGGATAGTGCTGTCGGAGTACATATTGAGCATCCTCATCGATTTCTACAAACTGTTTAACGGTGAAACAATTTAGAGCAGCAGCAGCTAACTCAAAACCACCTATGCCGCTGAAAAGTGAAAGCGTTCGCATCATCTTCGCTTCTCCTTTTTGGGAGTCACAATAGAGCTGATTAAATTGGTGATTTAGCGGGTGCTAATAACCCCTTAGCATCCAGAATTCCCGCTTCTAAAGCTAAGTCTGGTGTATCAAATTCACCCTTTAACTCACCGAAGAGGGAAGCGCTATAAGCCAACCGATAAGCGAACTTCTGGGAATTGCTTGACGAGCGCCACACTTCGACATAGTGCCAGCCTTTCAAGGGTTTGCTGAGCCAGAACTTATTCCGAAGGATTGGAGCTAAAACTTGCTTTGCTTGCCATCGGTGGTTGCAGTTGTCGCAGCAAACCTCCAAGCTCTGGGGATGACGGCGATAAATATCAAGAGAAGCGCAATTTGGGCATTGTTTGTTCATAATTAAAACCAATCCTCCGACTTGGGTGAGAATCTGCTTGGATGCTCTGAAGGCGGTTGAGCATCTGGTAATAAATTGAGTTGCTTGGGTTCAGGATTGGTGAGTTCTGCCTCGGCATTTGTTACTGCCAAATCTTCAAGAGCTTCCGATTTCTCACTAGCTAATTCAATGGCTTGGGCGTACACCGATGCTCCTAAGTCAAATAATCCCGATTTATTGATTCTTTCCACCCAGTTACCGATACCTAACAAACACTGGCTCCATAAGTCAAATTGCTCCCATTGATGGTTCAGTGCATCTACATCCAACACCGACCAAGTTTTTATTGCCTTCCTCCACTTCTCGATATCCTGGGGAATCCGCCTCTCGAACTCTTCCCTCAATCCTTTGAGTCGGTCTTTTACTCCCGGTGTCAAGGCAGCAAAGATTTCAGGGCGCTGGTGATTCGGTACACCCAATCCTTTCACCGCTTCATAGGAGTTGCCATTTCGGTTTGCTACTTCAGAAAGCTTTGATATCCATTCATCAATGCTGAGCAAACGATCAGGTTGATCAGGGTTGATGTGGGTACTTGACTCTGCCCTGATCGCATCCTGGTTTCCTTGTGGCGTATGGGTTTGAGTAGGGGCGATTGGGGTGATCGGGGTAGACGATAACTCCTCACCTCTTTTTTTAAAGGGGGTGTCGTGTTGCTGAGGAACCCCCCCCACCCCTTCATTTTTTAAAAGAGTAGTACCCTGATCACCCTGATCACCTTGCTCACTACCCTCCAACCCTTGATTTTGTGTGGTATCTTTGCCGATCAAGGTAGACTGTGTGGTGTCACCCCTCGTTGTACCCTGATCGCCTTGTTGATTAAAATCAGGTGTAAGAGGCTCCCTCTTTTGTTGTTCGCTCCATTCTTCAAAAGCTAATAAACCACCTTCAGAGCAGAGGAATTTGGCACACCGCCACTCTGGTTCAGGGGGTTGTGGGTTGGGTTTACCTTGGTAGCCGTTAGAAGTCTCCTCAGTGAGTGAAACATCGACCATGACACCGGGTAATAGAGTCATGTGAGTCCAATGAGCTGGGTGTAACTCGCCATCTTGGCGGTGTCTGGGTACGTGGTGTTGGGGGATTACTGTTTTCAGGTGAGCGATGAACTTGCTCATCCCCCGGTTATCGGAGTAGCCGTGTGCTTTGCAGTAAGCGATAAACCAACTGTGGAGTTCGTGGTTTTGGATGGTGGAAGGAGCATCAGTCGGTCGCAAGCACAAATCAATGAAGCTGCGTATCGGGTCGCCGTAAGTAGCGGCATCAAGTTTGGCAAGGCGGATGCGGTTGTTGGTGGAAGGTTGCAGCAGCAAGGCATCGCGTTCAACTCTGGGCATAGCCAACGCCCAAGATACGATATCCGCCTTCACCGCCGAAAGTTTATGGCGCAGGTAGGGGTCTTCCAATCCTTCCCGTTCTTTGGATAGCAGTGGTAAACACCGTCTATCCCACCCATCACCCGCATTCTCAATTTGCAGGTGGCCAACGGAAGCGGCAACAAAACGGCAATTCCATTCTTTGGTGTATCCGCAGGATGAATAAAGGCTACGACCCGAAAGTTTACCGTTGTCCACCAATTCATAAAACGGACGAATCCCGGTGATGTAACCCCCGGTGTCGGGAATGGTGTACAAAGATTTACCGGTTAGGTGCTGATGTCGAGATTCGGGATTTGCCAGTTCCGTGAAGTCCCCGGAATGGGAATCCTCCAAGCCAAAGATTTCACCCCAGAGTCGAAGCAGAGTTCCCTTACCTGAACCCGAAGGCCCGATGATGTGAATGAACTTGCCATAGGGTGCGGTAGGGTCAATCAGCATCGAAGTGTAGGCTCTCACTGCATCCAGTTGGTCTTCACCAAAAGCGGAGGTGATGAAGTTCAGGAAAACATCGGGGCAGGGGCGATCGCGCACGTAATCCGATTCAATGGCAGAAGTGAGGTAGTGAGTGGGGTCGTGGGGCAGGAGTTCTCCCGTTCTCATATCCACGGTGCCATTCTTGAATGCTCTAAAATGCCGATTGGGGGGAGGTTCTAGGTAAAGGCGCTTCAGGGCGTACTTGAATGCGGAGTTGGTGCAACCTTCACTGGAGAAAGGGAACGTTTCTTCCCATTCCCACTTACTCACTTGATGGAGTTTGAACACCTTTTCGCTACACGTCGCAATCATGTGTTCGCATCGCTTCTCGTCCTGCCGTTGCCACCAACCCGCCCCGGTGTACTGATACATGGCGCTGTTGATGGCTTTGTAATGCGTTCCGAATACCTTCCTCACCGCAAAGTCATCGAAAGTCCGCCCCCTGGTGTAGTAGTTGAAGTCGAGGCCCAACTTGTCACAAAGATTTCGATAAAACGCATCTCGCTTGCGGTCGGGGCATTTGGTTACTTGCTCTGAATAATCTTGATTGCCCACACGCAATTCTTTACCAAACTCCAGCAACCAGGAGGGTGGGGAATTTCCCAGAGTTTCACCAATAGTTGGCCAATAGAATATGTTGAGCGCTACGGCATCCTTAATATTGGCTGCCCACTTAGTCGCTTCTAGGAGCACTGCCTGTTTGTCAGCATCGGTGTTGCCCTGAGACTTAGTTATTTGTTGGGCTTTCCACCTCAAGCCATGCTGAGCTTTTTCCAAATGGGTATGTTCCAACCAAGCATCGATGCCGTTGCGGGTAATGAATTTATCTGGGTCGCCATCGCCATCTTCACCCACAGGCAATCGGGGAGCTACGTAGGGTGTAATCCCTGCCAGCAACAAAGATTTAATGCAGCTTTCAATCCCCTTATCTCCCGCGCTATCTGGGTCAAGGCAAATAATCGCTCTCTCGATACCCGATCGCCGTAGTGACTGCACCTGTTCTCCAGATAAACTGGCCGCGACACACGCTACGACTCTGGTATCTCCCAGGGCTTGAGCCACCGCTGCATCGGTAACGCCCTCGACCACCACTACTTCTTTGTGACCTGCCGCCAAAGCTCTATCAAAGTAAAGTGGTGATTCCTTCGTTGCCAGCCACGCCCCCTCCTCATCCTTGGGATTCCAGCAAGCGTATTTCTTGGGGATTGTCGGTTCGAGCCAAGGTTGCTCTATCTTTTGAGCTTCCGAAAGTTTTCCCCAAGCTCGGTAAGCCGCATCTCTCTCGCCCTTCCACCCCCGGTGATGCTTTTTGAGAGGCAAAGGTTTTGTGGGACAGTGACCGTACACAGTAAGCGGTTGACCCAATGCCGTGTGCCAAGGAAAAGTGACATACCCTTCCCACTTGCGGGTCAACACGCCCACTTCTTCCGCAATCTCTAAATTGTGGTTCTGCTCTTTGAGCGCTGCTGCAACTTCATCCTTGCTCAGGTAGTAGCCCAATCCCAACTCGGCGATCGCTTCTCGGCTCATGCCCCTTTCTGCAATCAAGTGGTTGAGAGCGCCCGTCCCCGCCTCGCTCCACAGCCAATCCCGGCACTGAGCGTACACCGCTGCCAATATCCCCCGGCGCGCTTCCCACTTCGTAGCTACTTCGATTTCCCTGGGAGTGTGTTCGCGTTCCGGTAGCGTGACTCCCACCCTCGAAGCTGCGTCCCGCAAGGCTTCTACCCAATCAATACCCTTGGGATGCTCCCAACGATTGGTCTTAATACTGTGGATGTAAGCAATGGGGTCGCCTGCAAACTCGCATCCCGCATCGTAGAAGCGCAGAGTATCGGGCCACACGGTAAACGAAGTTCCCGACTTGCTCTTGCGAAACGGACTACCTCCCCGCCACTTCTGGGCGCTGCGTTGAAAAGCGTGTGAGGGATGGTCGTACACCAAGTCGGCAGTGAGTCGAGGCAGCACCTCCTGCTCCCAAAACCTCAACAAGCTGCTATTTTTAGCGGGGGTGTTGCTGTTTTCCGAAGAATCTGTCATGATAGAATTCCTTATTAATAATTTTTGAGCCCTCTTCTTTTCAACGAGGGTTTGTTTTTTTTTGAACCCGTGTTCTTTTCTGCGTGACCGATGTGTTAACTTTGAGTTATGCTATGAGTCAATTGATTCGCCAATCATTGACAAATTATCCCCTCTGTCACCCATAAGCGACAGATATGTAATAAATATTTACAATGACTGAACCCGTATCACCTTTATTGAGGTGGCTTTGTGAAGAACAGGCGGACATTCACGGCACAGAATTAGCTGAACTAAGCGGTATTGCGCGGCAGACTTGGAGCAAAGTGCGGCAGGGAAAACAAGATCTCAGCAGCGACTTGCTGTGGCGGTGTATGGAGGTGATTGCCCGGTTGCGCCCGCGCAGCGAGTGCGCTCAGGTGGTTCGTATCGTCACCTCTCAAAATGACTTGCAGAGGAAGAAAAGGGAGAGAGAGGAACCTCCGCTGTTGAGAATTGAACGCGCCTTGTCCGAACTCAAAGACGAGACTGAAGAAAACCAAGCCATGCTGTTGATGGCAAGGCGTTTGAGGGAATCGCAGAATAAGGTTACTTTGATTAATTTTTAGGAAAGTCAACTTTAAGCGATGCGTTGCGACACCGAAAATGGCGACGCTGTGCGAGTACCGCCACCTTGATGGAGCGGTTATTTTCATCAGGCGTGTTGTCTACCTTCTTGCTGCTGCCACCAATTGAGCCAGTGAAGGTGGTTCCTGATTGCCATTGTCGGCGGTACACCAAGAATCCAGCATCCGCCCGTACAGCACGCTAGTTTCACAAGCGATGCGGGCGTATTCTTTGCCCAAGGGCGAATCCGGCTCGCATTGGGGGATGAGGTCGATGCCCAGGGCTAGGTGTTCTTGGTCGATTTCGCGGTGAACTACCCAGTAGCGGTTGGTTTTGAGTCCGATTCTGGCGAAAACCGGGATGACTGCCGAAAAGAAGTCGAAACTCACGCCCTCAGAAATGAGATTCATGGCAATAACTTGATGCTCGTAGGATTCCCGCAACACGGAGCGGAAACAGTAGGCGCTCACCAACTGCGTTTCTAGGGTAGCAGCGACGGAGGTCGGGTTTTCTCCCGGTTCCAGGAAACCGTGTTTGTGCATCCAATCGAGCAGCAGCGAGGCGTGGTCTACTTCTTCTGTAGCGTGGTGGGCGAAGCATTGTTGATACCGAAAGTCCCGGCACATTGTATAGCGCATCGCCAGTGCCGCCGTAAAATCACTCGATTGATAGTAGAGTTGCGTGACCCAACCCCGAACATCGTCGGGATGCTGTGCTGCGGTTAGCTGCTTGTAAAAAGACCCTGCCAGCAGATGCTGGCGGTACTTGGCTCCCAAATCCAATAACCATTTCATTTTGGTATCTCCTCTTTACAAATTATGGCAATACAATAAGTGCATTCTATGGTACACCAGTATTATAATGTGAGTCAATCAGTATTTTTGCGGTACACCCCTATCAAAGGTGTGATAGAATGCGCTAAGCTAATTCAAAAGGTAGACTCCTGGATTTCCAACAATGGGGAGCGAAAAAAGTAAAGATTTGTTAGTTGAGAATTTCTGATGCTGTCAATTTCAGAGCGACTACATAATCAAGAGAATGCGGGTATATTAATTGTCAACCACCACCGCCAAATGGTAGGAGTCACGCCCAACTTATTGAGGATTTGGCAGCTACCCGAACTCATTGTGCGGTCATTATCCGACCAACTCGCCTTAGAGTTTGTATCCGAGCAATTTGATAATCCGCAATTGTTCCTCAAGGATATGACAGAAATCTACGAACAAACGCACCTAGAGATTAGGGAAAAAGTGCAGCTCAGGGACGGTCGCATCATCGAGCGCCATTCCCACCCCTTATGGTTTACTGGAGTTTATGTCGGTAGATTGTGGATGTTTCAAGTAAATTAGTGTAATAGATAGCAGAGAATTCTTAGCGCCACTCTGTCTTTTAGTAGTGGCTTTCAATGGGTAAAGTATGAATCAATAATATGAGAAAGAATTATGCCAACTTGTATGACAGACCCGGTTTTACCGCTCATCGTTGTGGATACTGCTTCGCCCATCACCATTGGCGCTCAAATCACCGAGCAAATTAAGCTGTTGATTGCGCGTGGTAATCTCAAACCCAATCAACCCTTACCGCCGATTATCCAATTAGCTAAATACTTAGGAGTGAATCATACCACTGTAGCGCAGGTATACAGCGAACTGATTGCTTTGGGATATTTCGTAGGCAACCGAGGTAAAAGAACGGTGGTTGCCGATTCTTCCTTCATCAGACAGATGGTTGCTCGCAAAAGCTTCTACGACTTGCTCAGTCAAGCTTTTCATTCAGCATCTCAATACGGGTTAACCGCATCCGAGTTTTCAGCAGCAGCTTACGCTCAAGCAGTCATGGTCGAGCGCCATCAAATAAATGTAGCTTTCGTAAATTTCTACCCGGATAGTATCGATATCAGTGCGCGTTTAGAAGCAGCAACAGGATTAGCTTTCGTATCGATACCTTGGACGCATTTACACACAAAAGAACCGGGCGCGTTGGAACAATTATTGTCGGCAGATTTAATCGTAACTACCATCAAAAACCTGTGGGATGTAGCTCAGATAGCTGACCCCAATAAGGAAGTAATCGGAATTGAAGTGCAACCTGATATGCCGTTATTGAGCCATATCTCATCGCTACCCCGCAATGCCAAGGTGTTGTTTGTGTGCCAAGAACAAAGCAGCAGCGAAGCAATGAAGCAAATTATTGACTATAACGTGCATCACGTAGAATCAAAAGCAGTTACCTTAGAATTTGTACAAAATAATGTGGCAGAACTCCCAGGATTTGATTTAGTGGTATGTTCGAGCCAAGTTGAGAATCAGTTGAGTAGGTACATTCCCCCAACTGGGAAATTAATGACCTTCAGCATCGGCATCGATCCGGTGAATTTGCTCGTACTCCAAGCTCGTTTAATTGCGGTAGAGATGGAAAAAGTAATGTAACATTGGTTGCATTAACTATCCTCTTTATCACAACATTAATCCTCAACAATCCTTTGAATTCGTGCCACACCAACTAGAACTTTTTCCTGAATTTCAACCAAAATATTCTGTTAAATTGCCTCAATTAACGATGAGTTCCGAGAGGCTGCATTCTTGGAAACAGCGCATCCTCGAACATCAACAATTTGCTGCTTCCGAACAACCGCAACAAGGAACATTGTTCGAGCTCGCACCCAGTGCCTGTGACTCCAACAGCATTGACCCGTTTATTTTGGAACTGCACAATCTCTCCTTTTGTGAGAAACCCGATTGGGGCGATCGCACTTGCCTCTACTTCGTTATCGACAACGAGCTTCCCTTGCTACTGTATATAGGAGAAACAGACCGTACTCCCAAGCAAAGATGGATGAGCCACGATTGTCATAAGTACATTGCCAACTACATCGAACTGCATCGCCGCTACTCCCTGAATGTGAGTGTAGCCATAGCTTTTTGGTATGGAGCGCCGAGCAACCGAAAACAACGGCTCCAGTTAGAATTGGAGCTTATCTATAAGTGGAAGTCGCCATTTAACAAAGAATGCTGGCAGTGGTGGGGACAACCGTTTGGTAAGTGAATTGCTCAAATTCCCCCGCAGTAAGAAAAAGTGAAAGCGATCGATAGCTTACTTGAGAACCTGCTGACAAAATTGCTGTTTTAACCTTTGTTGTCCATTATTGAATTTTATTATGAACTAAAACCACATTCGGAGCTAGCTTTCTCATAAAAATAGCTTTGACTCTGTTAAGAAATAAAACAATAGAAAATAGAGTATTGTAGTTTGGGTTACAAATATAAGGGATAACATCTAACCTACTTTCATTTCTCTCTTCATTCAGAGGTCTTGCTATGGCGATTGAACTGTCAAATCTAACATTTACCAATCGGGCGGATATTGTCCCCGCGTCGGGGGTCGAGGAAATACTCAATACAGGTGTTGCTAATCCTCTTGGTGGCAACGACATAATTACTGGTACGGGGAAAATTGTTACCGGAGTCTACAGCAACAATTTTTTCTTTGTTAATATTAGCGGATTCTATAACAACGGCACACTTAATACCGCCCACGGTAACGACATAATCACGGGCACCGTCAATGGCGATGACGTATTCCTTTACGATTCCCATGCTGGTATTTTAAACAACTATGGGATTATTCATACCGATGATGGTAACGACATAATCACAGGAATTCTCCAAACTCCCGGCTCCTATAACTCTCCTACTGCTGGTATTTATAACCACTATGCTACCATAAATACCGGGGATGGTAATGACATAATTACTGGCACTGTTGAGGGAATAATCACTGGTATTAGCCAGGTCGGTGTGGGAATTCAAAGCGACTATGGCACTATCTATACTGGTGATGGTAATGACACAATTACGGGTACTGGTAGCCAGGATTTAGGTATATTTATTAATTACGGTGGCACCCTCGATACTGGAAAAGGGAATGATGTAATCACGGGTATTGGCAGGAGTGGCATCAACAACTTTATGGCCACCTTTAATACTGGGGACGGTAACGATATAATAACTGGCACTACCAACGAATTATATGGCTGGGGGATCCGCAACTCTGGATCTATGGATACTGGCAATGGCAATGACGTAATCACTGGCACTAACATTATCGGTGGTGGTGTCGGTATTTGGAACGAGGAAGGCGGCAACATCGATACTGGTGATGGTAACGACATAATCACTGCCATTAGCCAGGCAGGTCTTTACAACTTTGGTAGCATTAATACTGGTAATGGTACCGACTCCATCATTCTTGAGGGATATAATCAGATTGGTAGCGTATTTTTAGGAGATGGTAAAGACTATTTTAAGGGCTTTGGTAGTGGTGTTTTAAATGGTGGAAACGGTAAGGACATACTGGAATTAACGTCGGGGTCGAGAAGTTATACCGTCGGTATATCGGGAACAACGGTGAAGTTCACTCAGCTTAATGACGTTGGGATAAATGACATTTTGATAACTTCCGAGTTTGAAGAACTCATAGCTGGTAGCACAAAGTATGACTTCAGCCGTCTAACCAACGGTCAAACAATTAATGTGGTTTAGCAGTCTGTTTGAGAATTAGGGAACAGCTAGTTAACAGAAAAGTTGGGCTGTCCTAAAAGGTCTTTAATTCTTTATTGATAACGCTTTTCGGCAATTTCCTAAAAGAATGGGAGTTTTGGTTGTGGGGATGGGTTCTGGTTGTTGGTTTATACTTGAGAGCTAACTTACCTCCGTTCCCCTTTCCCGTTTATTGAAATCCACGTCACCCTTGAAAAATTAGTCAGTTAATCAACTCTAAACCAGACCTGATGTGTAAGCGGTCAATGCTTTCAGAAAGCCCCAGCAAACTACCGGAGCTTAACACACAATTACTTCAGCTTCAAAGCCCTTGATTGCACCTGAATGAGTAACCTTTCAGCAGTCTGTTGAATCGCATCATCAGGTGCATATCCTGAATACCAATCAGTCGGATAGGGGTATCTTGCACTATGCCTACAAATACTGCAACGTTAAGCAGGCAACCCTAACCCCTTCAGAATCATGGGTAATAACTTGGTACACGCCTCTACAATGCTGGCAGTCTGGGGCAAACTGCTCAATGTTGCCTCAAACATCTTCCTCGCTTTCCGTGTCAGCCCTTGTTTTTTAGCAGGTTCCTCTGTTTGCTTAGCTTCTGCTAAAGCTTGCACCTGCTCTAATAAATCCACTTTGTCGGGGTCGGATAGATCGGAATCACTTTCGATGGCTTGTTGGAGTTGTGCCAGGAGTTCTTTGATGTTGGGTTCCGAAGGTTCCGAGGAATCGGGCAACTGATTGAGAGTGTTGGTCACGCTGCCGCTAATCGTGCCCAAATTAACGACTCCATCACCGCCAACTAACCCGCTGATGTCGCCAATGCTGCCACCCCCTGAATGAATGTTGATTCCTTTGTTTTGAGTCATTACTAATTCTCCTTTAATGATTTGAATTGTTTCTGCGTGAATCTTAGATTGATGCGTACCTGTTTCGATAAACTGCTCAATCGTATCCTTAAGTGTACGAATTTCACCATCTTGTTCGGCCAGTTTTAGCTGAACGGCAAGCGGCAATTCTTTCTTGATTCGAGCGTAATCTCTAAAATACTGATGACTTAACTCTGATTTGTCCGCCCCTGCTGCAGTTGTAAACCTGAGATTCAAGCCATTGTTGCCCCGCCGTTCGATAGCCACAAACCGCAGCTCTTGCTCTGGATGGTTGGTGGATAAGTTTTTAAGTGCAATGGAGATAGCGCGGGGGTCAATATCCTGACTGTGGTACAAATCTAGAGTATCCACGTAAGGCTTGATGAAATCAGCAAACTCACCCTGAGCAAAAGTTTCCCCCCAGTTATCCGGTTTCCGCAATCGGTTGGGATTATCTTTGGTTTCCAGGCGCATGAATACATAGTCGCATTGCACGTCCTCTAGCTTGGTGCTACCTGTAATCCCCCAATCTTCGATACAAGCTCCCGTGAGAATTGCTCCCGTCATATTTGTACCATCGAGTTGTGCTTGCTTCAGGATGGCTCTGGACAAATTAGCATTCCGCAAATTAGCGTTGTTGAGGTTTGTTCCAATAAAACTGGCATCTTGTAGATTTGCACCTTGTAGGTTCACTCCTTCCAAATTCAAACCATCAAAGTTTTGAGCCTGTCCGTTAAGTGTGACGACCAGTTGCCGAATTTGCGGATTGGCAAGGTAGGTATTGTCTAGACGAGCATAATTAAGTGCTTTAACTTCATAGAAACGAGTACAAGTAAGACTAGCCTCTCGGAAGTCGCAAAACTTAAGCGTTGCACCAGTAAAGTCTACATCAGTTAAGTTGGCTCCCTTAAAGGAATTTCCTCCTCTTGTCACTATTGCTATTACTGCTTGCAGCCTCCATAATCCACCCAAACTGCAAGTGAGTGCTTTCTGGCTAAGATGCCAGGAAATTGCAATAGTTACAATTACGATCGGCATTACTTTGGTTAGGGGTACACTTATAATAGTTACTGCAAGCATTGGGATAAATGTACTTACAGTAGCTATCACAATAGAGCCTAGTGAAACTCTCAATAAAATTAGCGATAAAGTGGCTAGTTCTATACTTATTGAAACTAACACTATGGCTCCAGATCCTAAAAAAAAAGGAACACTTACGTCAAGGCTATTCGTTGGGGAAGGCAGAGTGATCGATAATAATAGAAGTGGCAGTAAGGCTCCTATACCTATAATAGTTCCCAGAACAAAGTTTTTTCGTATACTACTAAATAATGTGATACTTAAAGAAAGTAAAACTGAAACCCCATAAGGGAATGAAGATTTTGTCAATAATCCCGTTGCTAGTAAGCTTCCTGCTCCTAGGAAACAACCAGCTAAGCTAGCTAACAGTAGTGTTGCAAAAAGCAGGAAAACTTGCCAGCTCCATTTAATTCCAAAATTAACATTATGGAACTTTGATTTTTCAAGGTTTACCTTAGTAAAATCTATTCCTTGTAAAACAGCAAAATCAAAACAGGTTTCTGCCCACCCTACATCATGCGGTCGTTGCATTTCTTAAATAATGATAAGCTACTGAATTATCAGCCTACTTCACTACACCTTTTGTCACAGTCAGCATGACCGTTTCTCCAGCAATTAACTAGGCATACTAATTGAGGAATAGCGTCAGGGGGGCGGTCTGGTATATCAAATACTCCTGGTGGAATAATTCTTTTAATATTAATTCCTTCCGACGTACTTGAAGAGTCTACTACCTCAAACTGAAAATTTTTGATGGCATTATCTATTGGATTTAAGGAGTTATCTGAAGACTCGTCGAAAAGAGAATCAGATAATTGAACCGTAGTTATTCTGAAGCTGATGAGTGACTTAATCCATTCTGTTGCAAGCTCTTTTTGCTCCTTAGAGAGATTGTCCCATCCCGGACATAAAATCTTTGCTGTCATACTGCTAGCTCCCCTAATTTTTAGGTTAAAGAATAATAGGAGTAAATCAGATGCTTTATCAGCCCTGAAGTTACTGCACTCGCAACTGGTGAACGAACTGACGACTTCCACTTTCTTTGAGGCTATCCGCCGTTCGCACTACCTCGTCAAACGCCACCTGAGCCATCGCATCATCGTGCTTCGACAAGTCTGGTAAAACTCCAGCATACATCCAAGCTTGACCAATTCTACTCACTTACTAGAGCCTGGTTGCCACATCAGGACGGTTTTAGAATTGCTGGGAGACCAAAACCTACAGACAGCGATGGTTTACACTTGTGGAAGATTATCCAGCCAGCGTTGATGGATGCGTTTGCCCCAATTCTTCATCCCTAAAGGTTCTAACTTGCCTTATTTTTAGCTAACTAACAGCCATTATGACCGACTCGATCGCCACCCAACTCAAACAAGCTTCCGAGGGCTTACTCTTCGGAAGCGAAACCGATGCCCCTTTTGAGGTCATTCATTGGCCGGCACAGGGAGAACTCACTCCAGCGAAGTTGCTGCAACTCACCGAACATTCACCCGATGCTCCCGTAAAATTAGTGAGCGTTGATAAGTTCTTTGCGATCTCCACTCAAGAAGAAGATTGGCACGATGAAGAGGAAGAGGAAACGGCGAAGCGCTTTCAGAACTTAGTGAGCGTGTTGAAGCAAAACCTCTCGCAATTGCAAGTTTACCGAGTTGGCAGCATTGAGATTGATGTCTACATCGTCGGGGAGACGGACGGTGGCGGATTGGCGGGGCTGTCTACGAAATTGGTCGAGACTTGATTGCAACAGACAGGATGAACTATGATTGTTTGTTAATCATTGAGTTACATAGCAACCATAATTAGAGTCAGGAAGAGAAGTTGTAATATGAACAAACCCGGCAAAGTATTTAGTTGGCTTGCTTCTCTTTACAGTTTTGGTATGCTAGGGATTTTATTATTCCTCTCTTACACAGAGAACAAGCCATACCAGATGGGTATTATAGCTTCCTTTCTTATGCTGCTAATTGTTTTTCCTCCCCTCTGGTCGTTCCTTGATCGAGAATATAATGTCAGAATTTACTGGCTAATCAAGTTTATTTTATGGATTGGTTGTTACGGATTCGTAATGGCAAATATTAATGCAGTTGGTTAAAATTATCAAGCAAAAAAGTATACTTGATAAAAGTTGTATCCCTTCTTTACTGACTGTCCACTTTGCTTTCAATCACCTGCTGAACCTGGGGAGACACATTCGATAAGAAGTTCAGCCCTGTTTCCTTCTCAACTTTTGCCACGGAAACTCGAAAGCTTTTCCATCCCGAACCTTTGACGCTGGCATCGTTGGGCATCATCACAGCGATCGTCCTAGTGTCGGCTCTAATTCCCTGCATCCCTAATCCTTGTCTATCCATCACCACGATAACTTTCCAATTCCTTGCCGGCACCGCAATCTTTTCTTTTTTGCCGATGCTGCCTTTCCTCCCCACGGGCCCAGCTACGATGTAAAGTTCTTTTCCTTGCTGCACTAATTCTCTGCAATATTCCTCCAAATCTCCCCACACGCCTCTGTTGAGTTCTGGCACTTGGGGCATCATGTTGGTCATCAGGAATGTGCTGCTGTTATCCGCTTCGTTGCGGGTGCGATCGGCACTGGGTGCAATGTGTCCCCGGTCGTAACCACTTCCGGTGTAATCTGTTGGTCGCACTTTGTACCAAGCATCTGGGAGGGAATCATCGGGGCGGAAGTTGTCTTGGCGATCGGCTGCTCCCATCCAAGAGCGGTTCAGTTGCCACGAAACCCAGTTGGCGGTCTTTGTTTTACTGTTGTAGCTCATCACAAACTGCGACTTCACCATCAAGTAATTGTCGATGTTGGCAACATTGGGAGCTGCATTGCTGGGATTGCCCAGGAGCAAATTGCGGTTGTTGGTTGCCGAAGCGATCGGTGGCTGCGTTGTGGGTTTCTGCACTCTTGGTTTAGGAGAAACAGGCGTTCGTGAAGATGGCGGGGCTGATGTCAGATTGCAGCCAGCCATCATCCCCAAAATCAGAGCGATCGCCCCCAACTGCCATATTTTGTTCATGCTGCACCGCTCCCTTATGATTCCTGTGCCAGCTTACCAACAACAGTACGCTTGCCTCAAGAATGCAGCAATTGACGGGAGAGATAACTGCAACAGATAAGACAAATATTCAAGCGTCCAAACGTTCAAACGTCCAAGCATTCAAATGTCTTTGTTGACCTTAAGCTGCTGGAGGTATTGAGCGACGGACTTTTCAACCAACTCGCTAATTTCTTCACCTGACTGTGCGGCAGCAGATTTGAGGTCGCGGTGCATTTGTTTGGGCAAATAAACAGTGGCCCTGACAAAGTTTGGGTCTTTGCTTTTGGGTAACGCCGGAGTTGGTGCAGGTTCGAGGTCAGGTTCCCCAGGCTTGAGTTTCTTGGCTTTCAGTAAATCATCAAAGCGGCTCATGGCAATATCTCCTTACCGACAGCGGCATAACAACCCCAAGCAGCTTTGGCGTAGGCATCTTTGACAGCACTTACGGGAACCCCTGCCAGCGCTGCTTTTTGAAATACCGCCAGCCTCCTGACCTCAGCTTTAAATATCGGCAACTGAGCTTTCTCGATCGTTCTCCGAGATTCTATCCCGACTTTGCTGGGAGCAGGTGGGATGAGGGTGAGCAAAATGCGGTAATTCGAGTTTAGGGAATGCAGAGCTTCCACCATTTGCACCATAGCGGTGAGGGCCATCGCATCGGGAGAGCTGGGCAAAATCAGCAAGTCACAACCTTCAGCTACAGTTTTGAGTTCATCGGGGTCTGGTCGGGCAGGCGTGTCTATCACGATGTGCTCGTAATCTCTGGCAAAGCGAACTCCTTGCTTTTCATCCACCACTTTGAACGGGAGGGAACCCCGCGCTGCCCAATCCAAAGCACTGCGGTTGAGGTCGCCGTCTACCAAAAGCGTGGGCGCTTTGGTTTGCAAGTAAGCTGCTAAGTGCAGTGCTGTAGTTGTCTTTCCGACTCCGCCCTTGAATGAGGCGATTGTCACGATCATAGGTTTATCGCTACGTTGATTAACTCAACTTTATCTGTTAATCATCTAAATGTCTAGACATTTGAATGATTGAACGTTTAAAACGATGCCGTATTGAGCGAGTTATAGTGCGGGTTGGCTCGGCTAATTAACGATAACAACGTAGCGCTCGGTTACAGGTGATTGGAGGCGGTGGATCTTCCCAAAAATCAAGCAGTTGCTGCACTGCAAGAGTTTGCCCCTATGCGCTCTCTCGAATGTGTGATACTGTCGTGGGTCGCATCGTCGCATCACCTGCGGTTGATTTAATCATCTAAACGTCTAGATGTCTGGGTAAGTAATTCAAGATTTATGCACTTGGTATCTGGAGATGAGCGCGCCTAGCGAAGCTATCCCGTAGGAAATCGCCCTCAACCTTTCTGTTACACGCTCCTGGGCGCTAAAACGAGCCAAAGTCTTTTGATGGAAGCTGCATCGCCAGCACCAACGCACCAACATCACCACCACCGGAAGCTGCATTGCCAGCGCTAACGCTAACACCCAAACCGGAAGTACCTGCACCAGACCCCGTACCCATTCAATCAAAGGAGCCTAGCCTGATGAGCAAACTGCAAGCACCGGATAAAGAAGCGACGGTCAGGTTTACCGTGGATATGTCCGAAACTCTGCACCGCAAACTGTCTATGTTGGCTGCAAAGACGGGGCGCAAGAAAGTGGACCAGAGTGCGGATGCTGTTGGAAGAGGGGCTTAAGGAGGTGGACGGGTAAAAGCGATCGTTTTAGCGGCATCAAGGTAGCGAAAAACTTCTCTAAACCATCAAAATCTTGTAGCGGGCTGGTGGCATAGTGGCTGGCCCACGAACCATCCGGCCAATCAGGGATTGAACCCTGCATACCAAAGCACAGAAAATAGGTTAGTTTTTATAAAAGAGCGTGCATCCCAATTCAGCCCATACTCGCATTGATGTGAATTTGCTTGGTAGTAACATTCATTAATAGTTATGCAGGATGTATAAGGGCTAATTGATAGTCCAATATGAGAACGCATTGAAGTAGTAAATGAATGAAATATTCGTTAAATTAGGAAAAGGAGCTTTCCACTTAAAATCATGGGACAATTCGATTACCTACGCGACCAGATTAGTAACAATATCTGGATCGATAAAGAAATCTTACAAATATCCGAAGCAGTTACAACAGCACTAAACGAGGGTCAAGAATGGTACTTTAGTCTGCCTCACCTCCAATTTATTATGGCAAACCCAGTGATGGGAGGGATTAAGGATTTACTGACCGCTTCCCAAGATTTAGGAGCGACGGTGCTTGATTGCAATCTCGTGTTTCTAGAAACGGTTTACGGCATCAACAAAGCTTTTAATAGCAAAGTTCACAAAGACCTAGCGGGTAAAGCTCAAGTTGAGTTAGCCAAACTTGCCGCTAACAACACCGAAAAAGCGATTTACGAAGCCTCGGTTATGGCGCACAACGAATCACTCAACTTGCCCGAACTCTCGGTAAAAGTAGCCGCCATCGAAGCAGAAATCGCCTCAATTCAACAGCAAGGAGCAACAGCAACTGAGCAAATAGAGCAGTGGAAGAACGACGCTATCACCAAGCTAGAAGAGCTGAAAAATGAACTCTTAGCCTTAATTGAAGGACTCCAAGGCAATCCCAGAAGCAACGCCCGCGCCAGACTCAGAAAAGTAGAAGCCGGGATAGCAGCTATGCAAACTGGGAATATCCCGCCAATTATCGCCATGAATCCTTATGAAATTAGCTCACAGTTCGACCTTTCCATACATTCCACCTTTCGGAAAGCGCCCGTTGTTCTTAATGCCATAGTTCCTATTGCTGTTGGAGGTGCAGCAACAGTAGCAGGAGCTGCAACTGTACTCACTGGAATTGCAAGTTGGTTGTTGAGCAGTTTCTTCCTCAAAGCGGTGAACATCCCAGCTACACTGCTACCAGCGCTCACGAATACGGTAGTGTCGATTGTCCTGAAAGTAATGGGTAGCGCTGGTGCTAATGCAACGAGATATTTAGCCGCTTCCGCCCTGAAGGCAGGGCAATCCTTACTACCCAAACTCTTTGGAGCAACTGGGATGCAAGCGAGTGGCTGGGCTTACCTAATGGCTTGGGCAACACCGATAATCGGAGCAGCCGTGATCATTATTCAAGCCATGCGGAATAAGCTTTTATTGGCGGATATGCTGTATACTTTTGCCGAACTGAGGGATGTACCCGGCAAGTTTAATTTAACCCAGGCGCACATGATTGACACCAATCGAGTTGAAATCCTAGAAGAGTTTAAAACTTGCGCTAAAGACCTAATCTCTGAAGCTCGATTGCCGATTGAACGCATTATCGGAGTCGGTTTAGATCGCCAAAAAGAATATGCGGTTTGTTACATTTTGACCAACCCCGACTCTCCTGTTCAAGTGTCAGGAAACGAAGCAATTGCAGCAGCACTTGGAGCCGATAAGATTGCGAGAATAGCATCAGGACAATTTGGCTTTTTTGATTGGGAATAATTACTGAGATGGCTACCGATTATAAATTAACTTATTCTTGGATTGACGAAAGCGTAGCGATGGTTTCCACAATTGCTGTTTGGTCGGTGTGGGATTGCGTCGCCCAAAGCTGGTCAACCAAACCTAAAGTAACTCTCCGAAATACCCTGCTTTCAGGCTTGCACCAAGATGCGGGTAAGGAAAGATTCTGTATCGGAGAAATCCCGGAAACTGCAAAAGACCCATTTTTGTTAAATCCATTCGTTGCGGATAAAGAGCGCTACACCCTAGATTTAGCGAGCAACTCCCGCAATCGCGGTCGATTCACCTTTAACTTAGCGCCCGTGGGTTCGAGCTACTACGGAACTAAAGGAACAGACCAATGGAAGCGAATTATTTATGG
The DNA here is from genome assembly GCF_036705485.1 of Microcoleus sp. AT9b-C3. Classification (NCBI taxonomy): domain Bacteria; kingdom Bacillati; phylum Cyanobacteriota; class Cyanophyceae; order Oscillatoriales; family Microcoleaceae; genus Microcoleus; species Microcoleus sp. AT9b-C3. Next base: position 92,656 of record NZ_JAUBUR010000027.1, read on the forward strand.
TAGCATCCTGCATACCGGATGCAAACATTTAGTAGCTCAAAAGTTCAATTATGTGGTGGTTGATGATGAACTAAAAGATGCTCAGGGCAATCCGCAAGATGACCCGACCAATCAACGGCATTGGAAAACCGGGGACAGCCACGGTAAAGCTTCTCGCTATTTTATGGAATTGCTGGGAGCGGGAACAGTGGAAACCGAGATTGAACCTAATCCAGAAATTCCGCTCCAATTTAGGATAGCCTCATTCAAACAATGGGTAGCCAAAGGTACCATCGCCTACAATCCCGAACTCGATGATTCAGGTTTTGATTTGGTAATTCCCCTATCATCCTTGAAGGGTAACAAACCAGCCCTAGGAAACTATACGGATAAACTGCTGTGCGGGTTGGTATTTGAGGCAGAGCAGCGCACCGCAAAAGCAGGGTGGATGCTATTTCAGTGGTTTGATTACGAAACGCTAGAACAAGACAGAATCATCAGCCGTTTAATTAATAAATGCGAGCGTTTAGTCGGCGCTCTCAACTCAATTCAAAACTTAGCCGAGTTGTTGAGAATCGACCAAAATGAAGCAGAGCAGGAAATACAGCAGGGCAATGAAGGGCTGCAATCAGAGGCGGAATATGTCAACACGGCGATGCAAATCATCAAATACGACGTGCGCGGAAAACTGCTGCTTCACCCCTATATTATCGCCAAGGTTAAAGAGCGTCTGAGAGTAATTTGGTTGAATTTAGCGAAAGCTGCAGGAGTTAGGTTCTGGTCGCTGATGGCACAGCCCGATGAATATTTTGCGAAGTACGAAATTACCGACGCTAGCGGAAATACAATTTTTAGCAGAAAAGTGTTTTGCGCCCCCGGCATGGCAACGGGTGAGTACATCGTGTTCTGCAACCCCATGCGCCACTGGGGTGATTGCCAATTGTGGGAAAACGTACACGAGGGTACTTACGCCCAGGGTGGTGGATTGATGGCCGCTTCTCGGAAGTTACTGCTCAATCTGGGACGGGACACAGACGGAGATTTTATTCAACTGATTCGCTCGACTGAATATCCGAATCTCCGCAATGCGATCGCCAATTTCTCCCAACCACCGCAGGTAAAGAAACTCCCCAAGGTTCCCCTTGCAGGCAACCTCCAACAAGTAGCGATCGACAGCATGAACGACAGCACGGGCATTGTCGCATCGTTGATGGGACGAGCTAGGGGTGCAGGAGTTGAAGGGATAGTGCTGATGATTCCCCCCGGCGGGAGACAAACAGAACCCGAAGAAATGGCAATTATCGATTTCCTTTCCCAGCAGCTCCAAATCGCTGTTGATTCACTCAAATCGGCGTATCCCAACAACGATGCAGGACTCAAAGCAGTGGGAGATTATTTAAACGGCCTCGGTGATGCAGCTCAAATTCCGTGGCTCTCTGATTTTAAAAAGGATGATTGCTATTTGAGCCGACCTTGCAGCGTAGCACCCGATGCGATTGATACAGTGTCTCGGCTCGTTCGGTTGGTAAACAGCTATTGGCAACCAGCCCAGCTAGAAACTAATTTAAACCTTACCTCCTTTGCGAATTCGCTTTTTTCCGCAGTATCGGTATCCGAGGCTCAACAAAATTACGCATTCCAGCAAAGAAACGGGTATGCTTCGGAAATGAGCGCTGCCATCGCCTGGAAAGAAGAAAACGAGGGCGACACTACTAGAATCCGCGAAGTGGCCTTTAAGTATCAAGCTTTAAGAGATGCAGCCATCGAACAAGTCACTCAAACAGACGGCACTCCCTACACCGTTAAATCTTGGGCAGCAGCTTACTGGCGGGCCAGCCATACGGTCAAAGAAGATTCGAGAAGTTCTGGCTCCTTAGTATTCAACCTATTCCCCGATGAAATTATGGCCGAACTTAAAGAAAACCCAGACCCGCCCAGTTTCTTCGAGGTCTACAACGTCCACAAACAACAGCCCAACCATTGGTCGAAGGCTAAGTGGAAAGGACGCACGGTTCAAATTAGAGTCGTGCTGCGGGATTGGGCAGCTCCCCGCACCGGCAAGATTGTCCCCACGCTAGCCGTAGATTTGATGTACCCCCAAAGCGCTGAATTAGTCGGGTTCTATCCGCTGGGATTTATTGCAGAAGCAGACCGCTCTAAAGTTGCGATTGGTGAAACTCGAACTATGAAGATTTGGACGAAAGGAGACGGCGAAACCGGCATCCCCACCACTAAAGTTTGGCTGTTCGATGAAAGCATGACCGAGGAACAAATTCAGGATGTCCTCATGTTCGGTCGCGCGGCATCGAGTTTGTGGGAACCGGAAGACTTCGGTCTTTCACCTTAATTGTACATTTCCCAAGTTTAGGAATAATATCCGCTAAAAGTGGGGGCAAGAAAGATAGGCTTCTGGAGCAAAAAACCGTTACTTAATTGGAACTTGTCTCGCGTGCGGGGGAAGTTTCGTTTAAACGTAAAGTTTGATAACTAACTATTTGGTCAGTCCAGAGTTTAAACAGGTACATACCCTAGGAAAAACCCCTTTCTTCTACCCAGCGTTTATCTCTAGTAAGCAAATAATGAAACTTTAGGTTTGCTCCAACTCAGTATCAGTCACACCTGTACTTTTGGCTAGCTAAACAACTAATGAATGGGTTAGTCCCCTTATTGGATTTGTCCTTCTATAGTGGTTGTACTATCCGATATTAACTTTGCCGACGGGTTTTTGAAGATCCCAATCCATCAAGGATGACGGTTCTTCCGTACCTGTTATGCTAAATTGCTTCAAGCTATAACCTTTTTTGATCGCAAATATAACTAATCATTGAGGATAACCGTATGGCTGTTCAAAATTCACTTCTATTATTGGTTAACAAATCTATGCAAACCACTTTAAAAACATTGCAGCAGTTTGCAAGAGATGAGTTTATTTTCAGAAACAGTATTAGTATAGCTTTTGGCGAAGAGATTGATGAAAGGGAGTTGCAGTTAACTTTTAGTAATGGAAATTTCACCAATTTACCTTCTGTTAAAATCTGTAGCACTACTGAAATAAATGGGGCATCTGGAGCATATTCTGCGGATACAGGTAAGATTTATTTGGCACAAGAATTTATTGAGGCAAATATTGATAATCCTCAAGCAGTTGTTAATGTGCTGCTGGAAGAAATAGGCCATTATATAGACGCCAAAATTAATTTAACAGATGCAGCAGGAGATGAAGGAGATATTTTTGCCCGGTTAGTGCAAGGAAAGAGTTTAAGCCAGCAAGAGTTAGAGGTTTTACGAGCTGAGGATGATACTGCAACTGTGATGTTGGATGGTCAGATGATTGGAATTGAACAGAATAGCGTCATACCAAAAGGAGTTAGATATAATGAATATGCTTTTTTAACAACCCATAATTCCCATGTTACTCTCCCAGATGGTTGGCTCTCAGCTAACCAGCGCCAGACAATTACTCAGCAACTTGCAGATGGTGTAAGAGGCTTAATGTTGGATACATATTACAAGGAACCAGGCTCTGGAGACGTGTTTAAGGTGATTCCCGAACCTGGAGTATATTTATTGCATGGAGTAGATAAACTTGGCTGGATAGCTGGCGCGACTTATCCTTCGCGTCCAACAAAACGACTTCATCAAACCTTAAATGAAATTGTAGATTTTCTCAATCAAAATCCCTCAGAAATAGTGACTATTTTTTTAGAGGATTACACTACTAAAGAGAATTTAGAGCAAGAACTAGAAAAAGTTCCTAATATAAATAATTTATTATTTGATCCTGACTATGATGATCCTAATACAATATTAATTAATGAGAATATAGAAAGTGCAAAACAATGGCCTTTAATCTCCGAAATGGTTAAGGAGAATAAGCGATTACTTATTTTTAGTGGCAGGGAAGATAATGGGACGCTTTCTGGAGTAGCTTACGACAGAAAGTACATTATACAGAATGTATATGAAAATGATGGACTTCAATCAAGATGGGACAATGGTATTTATAAATATAAATCTTATCCTAAACTATATGTCTTCAATCACTTTGGAATACAAGCACCCTCTGTGCTTCCTGATATGGTTTCATCGGAGATAGATAATGATTTTAACAAAATCAAAAAGAGAATAGAAGACGGATTAGATTCCGGGAATAATCAAAAACCTAATCAGCTTCCCAATTTTGTCACTGTTGACTTTTATGATACCTTTGGATATGAAACCAAGCAAGTTGTTGACTACTTAAATAATACTTATGATTTTAGAACAAAGAAGAAACTCCACTCTCACTTAGTAAGTAGTAGTGATGCTCCTGACCGGGATTATGTTATAGGTGGTTATTTTCCTGAGTGGGGAATATATGGTCGTGATTTCCAGGTCGAGGATATTCCTGCTGATAAGCTCACCCATCTTTTTTACAGTTTTGCCCAAATCGATCAAAATGGAGAAGTGGCAATCTTTGATACTTGGGCAGCAACCCAAACTCCTTTCCTCAATGAAGCAACAGGTGAAGCAAAATATACTTATGAACAATCACAGGCAAACGAAGCCGGAAATTTTGCTGAATTACAAAAACTCAAAGCCGCAAATCCTCATCTACATCTCATGCTTTCAATCGGAGGATGGTCTCTTAGTGGCCCATTTTCTACAGTAGCCTCTACAGAGGTATCACGAGAAAAATTTGCTCAGTCGGCGGTTGAATTCATGGTTGAATATGGATTTGACGGTCTTGATATTGACTGGGAATACCCTGGTGAAGGAGGAGCTTCTTTAGCTGAAGTGGAAACTCTTGCCCCTAATCGTCTTAATAAAGAAGTTAACGATAGCTCTGATGACAAGCACAATTACACTCTATTGCTAGCGGAGTTGGACGAACAAATAAAAATACAAGAAGTTACTGATGGGAGAGACTATCAACTCAGCATTGCTTCTCCCGCCGGTTTGGAGAATATTGAAAATATAGAATTGCAAGAAGTCTCGAAATATATCGACTTTTTCAATCTCATGGCTTATGATTTTCATGGCTCGACTTGGGAACCAAATACTACGAACCATCAAGCCGCTTTATTTGCTAATCCCAATGCTCCTTCAGCAGCAGAAATCGTTGATACATTGAATATTCATTCTGCCGTTGAGGCTTATTTACAAGCCGGAGTAGATCCTCAAGATATCATTCTAGGTGCACCTCTTTATGGACGTGCTTGGTCTGGGGTTTCTAATAGTAGTAGCAATGGAGGACTTTTTCAATCCGCTACAGGTGCAGCAACAGGAACTTGGGAAAATGGAGTATTAGACTACGATGATCTTTACAATCGGTTAGAAACTCAACCAGAAAACTATACTAGGTATTGGGACGATGAGGCTAAAGTTCCTTATATTTATAGTCCCATCGTTGAAGGAGGATTCTTTAGCACCTATGAAGATAGTCAATCAATAGAGCTCAAAACTAATTATATCAAAAACATGGGTTTAGGGGGAATGTTCTTCTGGGATGTTTCTAGCGATCTTCCCAGTAGTCATAATGAGTCCTTAATCAATCATGCTCACGAATACTTAACTTGACATTGAGCCTAAATTTTACTGTGTGGTAGTGCTAATGGTGCTCCTATACAGATATCGTCTCATTTCTTATTCCTCTATATTACTCTGATGTCACTCTTATGTCACTTTTGCGCCAAAGTATAAGAGAACAAAATCTCTCAAACCCGAGCTGGATATATGGTTAGGCCTCGTCAAGCTCACTTGATCAATGAGAGTGAACTTTTATTTGTTTCTTTCGCTTAGTGGCAGAAGAGGGGTATCTAGACCGCCCGGTAAGAATTCCCGATTGCCTTTCTTGGCGTCAAATTTTACAAGCTTTAAGCTGTGCCATCCATTCCCCAAATCCCACACGGCGAAAGCGAGTAGGCTCGATCTTAGTAGGTTCCAGGACTTGCCAAGAGTGCCAGGGAAAATGACCGATTGGAAGAACACTGCTATTGGAAGTGGACTGTTTAGTGGTTAAATCCTTAAATTTGAGCCAGGTTCCGTTTTGCTTCCACCCCACAGCTTCTCCAAACTTGGTGTAATCTCGATTCACTTGAGGACTTTCCCAAATTTGGCGCTGAATGCCGAACCCAAATCTTGAACCGCTTGCTTGTCGCCAAAGTTGATCTAGAGTTTTGAGATGTTTACAGGGCATCGAGCGGATTTGTTCGGGTGTAATCTCGTCTACAGTTTGTTTAAGTGCCAAGGCATCCGTTGAAATCACCGCCTCTTTAAATAGATTGCTGATTGCCGAATCCATCCATCGCCAATCCCCAGCTTGTGCTGCTTTCTTCAAATCGTATGAAGGCCAAAAGCAACCCTGCTTAGAAATTGCGCCATTTGTCATGGTGGCGTTGCAAAGCCGTGTATCGCGAAAACTCGTAATACCCGTATCGGTCAAATCCGCTCGATCGAGATAAGCCGGATCGTGCTTGAGTCCGCTGAAGTCAGCTCCTACCAGTTTTGCTCCAATCATAATCGCTCCCTGCAAATTGGCATCTCTAAAACGCGCACCATTCAGGCTAGCGTTGCTTAAGTTTGCCGAACGGAGGATTGCCCCAGAGAAATTGGCTCTGGTAGCCTGAGTATAGGAGAGCAAAGCATTGGTTAAATTTGCGGAGCGCAAGTCAGTATCAATCAGGTGAGTAGCGGCACCAGAGAAGTCTGTCCCTTGGAGGTTTGCCCGTCGCAGGTTCGCCTCTGATAAATTTGCCTCTCGGAAAACTTGGCGAGAAAAATCGGCACCGGCTAAGTTTTTACCGCTCCATTGCACCGCCCTCAATTCAAGAATCTTCTCATACCTACGCAGACGGTGCCAGTGGGAAAGTTGGGCTAGGGCAAAGATAGCGATCGCACTTCCTCCCAATCCTCCCAATATCCACCAAACACTTTTTTTGTGCCACATCCTGAATTACCCGCAGTAAGAATTTTGCCAGCCTATTCTAAGCCAAAATTGAGAAAATTCTGTCTGCCCCCTCTCCAATTTGCCGTTGGTTTGCATTATAAGTACCTTCGTGCAAATACCTGAGCAACATCAAATGCCAGCTTGTAAGTTCATCTAGCCAATATAGAAACATTCTCTGAATATCTGCATCCGATGTATTGAGCAGTCCTGCATAAAAAACTGTATTTCTCAGCCCTTCTAATTCTTGTTATTGGTGGTGGCACATTGCAGAACCTAGGGCGGGAAAAATGCCAGTCTGTGCGTTCCTCCACACCAAACGCCAGAGTTCACTACCATCACAATTGTGCTTCAGCCAAGATTATTTGTAACGCCCCAGGTTTTACTGCTGTGCCTCATGCAGCAGCGCGTGTAGAAACTTCTTCAAGATCGGATGCGAAGTTGGGGTACAGCCGAGATACCTGCATTCCGAGGACATGATATTAACAAACGTAACAAATAAGTCTCGGCGTTGCTTAATCAGGGTATGAAAAAAATAACTTGAAAATCCCGAAGTTTTGTGGATACTGGTTTCTCTGACTTGC
>NZ_JAUBUR010000003.1:0-35898 GCF_036705485.1 Microcoleus sp. AT9b-C3
GTGAATCCCTGCTTGAAAATCTGCATCAAATAGTGGCTTGCCGTAAACTCCTAAATACCAAGCTTGAGCGTAATACATAAGTTTTTGTAGCTTGTAGGCGTTGATTGCTACATTAGTTTGGGCGGCTAACCAAATAAAAGCATTTGCAATATCTTGCTCACTCACTTTTACTGAACTACCTGGAACCGCAACAACTTTGAGTTGACCTTCGCCTATCTGTTCCAATAGTTCAGAAACTGACAATTTAAATTCTGCGGCAATTTGCTCAACTCTTTGCCAAATAGGAGAACTCACAGTTATTTGATATTCATTTTTTGTTGAGATAGCTTGAGTCATGGCCGTCCTTAGAGCTGACTTAAATAATTCTAGCAAACAGTGCGGAATAATGACGTAATAGCGATCGCCCTTACATCCCAACTTGTCAAAAAGCGCGATTTAAGGGCGATCGGATATAACCATCAACAACAGGGCGATGGAGGAAACGGCAGTGCCGTTTCCTGATTGCGGGCTACTCTTACAAATTGCAACTCATATCCCCAGATAATTGACTGAAACGCGCATTTTCCCGATAGTCTACCGGACAATCAATCACGCAAGGGACATCTTGAGCCAGGGCTTCTTTCAGAATCGGAATGAAATCCGTTGCAGATTCCACTCGATAGCCTTTTAAACCCATACTTTCGGCAAATTTCACAAAGTCGGGATTGCCAAATTTTACGAAATCGGAATGACCAAAATAATCTTGCTGCTTCCATTCAATCAACCCGTAACCGCCGTCATTAAATATCAGCGTCACAAAATTAGTACCGACTCGCAAAGCAGTTTCTAACTCTTGGCAGTTCATCATAAAACCACCGTCTCCGGTGGCTGCTACTACTTTGCGATCGGGATAAACGAGTTTTGCAGCTACCGCACCCGGAATCGCAATTCCCATCGCCGCAAATCCGTTGGAAATCAAACAGGTATTCGGGCGATCGCAATGATAGTGCCGCGCGATCCACATTTTGTGAGCTCCCACATCAGATATCAGAATATCTTCCGGGCCCAGGACTTGCCGCAAATCGTAAATGAGTTTTTGTGGCTTGATTGGGAAACCGTCGTCGGCTGCATATTGTTCGTACCCAGCGCGAATATCCGCCCGCAATTGCTTAGCAAAAGGGTCTACTTTCTCCATGCGATCGGCACGCTGCAAAATTTCATTGAGGGAGTCAGAAATATCTCCCACAACTTCTATAAGAGGAATATAACTGCTGTCAATTTCTGCTGGCAAAGATCCAATGTGAATAATCGGAATTTTTCCTTCGGGATTCCACTTCTTCGGGGAATATTCAATCAAATCGTAGCCAACAGCAATCACTAAATCCGTTTCTTCAAAAGCACAACTAATATAATCCCGTTTTTGCAATCCCGTCGTCCACAGTGCCAAAGGATGAGTGTAAGGAATTACACCTTTGCCCATGAAAGTATTAGCTACAGGAATATTCAATCGAGTAGCAAATTGTGTCAAAGCATCGCTGGCGTTAGCGCGGATCGCGCCGTTTCCTACTAAAAGCAGAGGACTTTTTGCCTTGGAAATTGCCACAGCGGCTTTATTCAAGCTTTGGTAAGCGCCAAAAGTTTTTTCGCGGTTGTCTTTGGTGAGCGGATTTCCTTCAGCAGGCATTGCTGCGATGTTTTCAGGTAAGTCAATGTGAACAGATCCCGGCTTTTCACTTTGAGCTACTTTAAAGGCTTTGCGGACAATTTCTGCCGTCGTGCTGGGGCGAACAATTTGAGCATTCCACTTAGTAACTGGCTCAAACATGGCAACCAAATCTAAATATTGGTGCGATTCGATGTGCATCCTGTCTGTGCCGACTTGTCCGGTAATTGCTATTAAAGGAGCCCCGTCTAAGTTGGCGTCAGCAACTCCTGTCATTAAGTTAGTTGCGCCTGGACCCAAGGTGGACAAGCAAACGCCGGCTTTGCCGGTGAGACGACCGTAAACGTCTGCCATGAAAGCCGCGCCTTGTTCGTGGCGAGTAGTAATAAATTTAATTGAAGAGTTTCTCAGGGCTTCTAGAATTTCTAAATTTTCTTCTCCAGGAAGTCCGAAGACGTATTCGACGCCTTCATTTTCTAAACATTTTACCAATAGTTGAGCTGTGTTCATTTCCGTTTCTCTCCTCGGTTAATGGTTTTTTTTGTCTTTTTCAACCGATCGCCAAAATACTAAATGGGGATTTTTAACCGCAGGTAAACGCAGATAAACGCAGACTTATGTAGATTTGTGCGATCGGTTGATAGAGTGGGATCTTATTTTACCCACACTGTTTTAATGTTAACAAATTCGTGCATTCCTTGGATGCTCAATTCGCGTCCGTAACCGGAGCGTTTGATGCCGCCGAAGGGCAATCTCGGGTCTGATTTTACTAAACCGTTGATGAATACCGCGCCGGCCTCTAGTTCGGAAATAAAGCGATCGCTCTCTGAGTTTACTGTAGTCCAAGCTGACGCACCCAAGCCAAAAGATGTGCTATTTGCGAGCGCGATCGCCTCATCAATCCCTGCAACTCGGAATACTAAAGCTACAGGCCCGAAAAATTCTTCTTGACGGGCAGAGGCATTCGGCGGAATATCTGCCAGAATAGTTGGCAAGTAGAAATTGCCGGCATTCTCTGACAATGGGCGGCCACCTGTCAGAAGTTTTGCTCCCGATTGGACGCAAGTTTGCACTTGATTGTCCAAGTCTTTGAGGATTGGGGGAGTAGCTAAAGGGCCGATATCGGTTTCCGGCAACATCGGATCGCCTACTTTTAATTGCTCGAATTTTTCGACAAATCCTGTGATAAATTCGTCGGCAATCTCTTCTGCTAAAATAAAGCGTTTGGCTGCGATACAAGATTGACCGTTATTGAGCATCCGGGATGTCACAGCAGTTGATAAAGCTGCTGCTAAATCGGCGCTGGACATCACAATAAATGGGTCGCTTCCTCCCAATTCCAGCACTACTTTTTTCAAATTTTTGCCCGCATTTGCTGCCAAACTTTCACCCGCCGGTTCGCTACCGGTGAGAGTTGCTGCTTTGATACGATCGTCCGCAACGATATCGGCTACTTTGTCGGCGCCGACTAACAAAGTTTGAAAAACTCCTTCGGGAAAGCCAGCAAGCGTAAAAATTTCTTCGATTTTCAAAGCGCACTGAGGCACGTTGGAAGCGTGTTTGAGCAAGCCGACATTGCCCGCCATCAGTGCTGGCGCCGCAAACCGAAAAACTTGCCAGAATGGGAAATTCCACGGCATAACGGCTAAAATAGGGCCCAGTGGTTGGTAGCGGACAAAGCTGCTGCTAGCGTCAGTGGTTGCCGGTACGTCTGCCATAAATTGAGCGGCATTTTTGGCGTAATACCGACAAACTAAGGCGCATTTTTCCACTTCGCCGATCGCAGATTTGAGCGTTTTTCCCATTTCCAGGGTCATCATTTCAGCGTAAATTTCGCGATCGCGCTCCAAGATGTCTGCAGCTTTCTGCATCCACAGAGCTCGCTGCTCAAACGGCAGTTGACGGTATTTCTTAAAAGCTTGCTGTGCTAATTCCAGCTTAGCTTCTATTACCTCATCCGTTATTGGATCGAAAGTTTTCAGCGTTTCTCCCGTTGCCGGGTTGATAGTAGCAATAGCCATTGTTTCATCTCCTGTTTGACAACTACCCAGCCCTAAAGGGACGGGGATTCATAAGACCATAACTTAAGTCTTACGGGTGCTGACAAATCACCCCTACCAACTCCACTTAGATCGAGTCTAAGTATTGTTGCTACTTTACGACCAATATTTGCACAACCATTGCAATCTGCATTAATTAGCCACCCCTTCGCCGTCCCATATAATCCACGCTTGATTCTTGTTCCCGAAGCTTTCCACCCTTCGGGTTTCGCACCAAATTTAGGCAGTTCGTCAGCATCTAAAAAAGAAGTTTTCGAGGTATAGGATTCTTCGGTTTCAATAAATTTGATACCGTACTGCTTGCACAGTTGAGCAATTCTATCTTTTAACCGACCCGTGGGAACCTGAACAAATTTTTGATTGGTCTTTGCGCCCAGATTTATCGAATCTTTCTGATTCTTGTTCCATCCAAATACAACTGTACCAATTTTGGATGATACACAATGATTGATAACTTTACGAGCAGCTTTATTAACTGCATCCCGCATTGTTCTATTTCTGCTTTCGGTCAGTCGTTCCAGCCTTTTAGACCAGAATCCATTGTCCTGACCTGACATCAAGGTTGCCACTTGTTTGTTGTAGCCTTGGTTTAGGGATTTGAGATGCCTTCCGTCTACAATGAATGAAGTTCCAATATTGCTGACACAAGTTATCCAGTTGTCCATCCCGTGGTCTATCATCAATACAGAATCAACGTTCACATCGGATTGAACAGCTTCTTTTTGGTAAACCAATTCCAGATAGAAACATCCGTTTCTGGGCAAGATCCTGTACTCTCGAATAGAAGCATATTCTAAGTTATATGGCATGGTTAGATAGAACGACTCTATGCCAAACCAAGCTTTAACTTGCTTCCCTAAAGGAAATCGCAGCATTCCATCTTTTAATTTGACCGATCTACCTGTAAATGTTACAAGTGCTAATCCGGTTTGTCTATATCCAGGAAGTCTTGGACGTTGCGTCACCGTTCCTTCTTTGAGTCCATTTAGTAAGCCAAAATAGGATTTGAAAGACTCAGCAACGCTAGTTAATATCTGCTGTGCGGTATCTGAATAGAAAACTTTGTAGTGGATGTTTTGATTTTGCGTTCCTAAAACTTTATGCAGCTTGGCTCTACTCGGTATTCTTCCCGTTTTGAAGAATAGTTGTCGGGCATAATAAGTTCCACAATTAATTAATTTTGATGCTTCACTACACAGAAATTCTAAGACTGCTTTCAAGCTTTTGTCTGAACTAATTAGATTTGGCTGGCATCCATACATTCTGTTTTCCTCCTTGGTTTATATTAGCATAATATTCTTGATTTAAAATTCAAGTATCCCTACAAAACAACCCAGACAAAAAATATTGAAGGCGGTTGAAACCGCTACCGACTTCCTCCCCATGTCTAAAGCCAGGGGCACGCCGGGCTCGTTCTTCGGTGAAAAACACAAAACTCCCTGCTAGTTTTGAGCCGAGGCCGGGAGTTGTATCAAAGTATTACAAAATAGGAATTTACCAGCCACGTTTTCTTTCAGCTCTTGCCAATTTGCAAGTGTCGCGATTTGTTTAAATTTCTCTACTTTTTATTATAGTTCAGAGTCTCGATCGCAAATCTTAAGAAAATTTGTCTTTCTGAAATTACGCACAAATCTCGCTTAACAGGCTAGACGGCCGGTTCCACAAAAGTTAAATGTTCTTGTGGGGCGTCCCGCCCGCCCCTGACAGCTTTATTCACAATTAATGGTGCCAGATGGATGAAATATCTTGTGAGGTAAGCTGTTCTACATTTAAATTGTGTGTCAAAAATCAATAAAACTTTTGTGGGACGGGCTTCTAGCCTGTCCCGAATTTCCAATTTAAATGCTCCACAGCTTATCCCGCCCGCCTTGCATTCTCAAGAACAGGCTTTCCGGCCTGTTCCACTACACATTTCTCAATTCCTCTCCCTCAAACAGACTGTTCCTGGACGTAATCCTGCACGTAAGACTGATAGTAATACCTGCTGCCTTTATCGTTATTCGCCACCATTCCCAACAGCGGAATTCCCGCCATTTTTAAATCTTCAAAAGCCAACAACAGCGCCTCCCGTTCAGTTTGATGCAGCCCCACTACTAGCATCAATCCGTTAGTGTGAGCCGCCAACAAATTCGCATCCGCCAAACCCAAAAGCGGTGGAGTATCGTAAATAACTAAGTCAAAATGACTTGACAAAGCTGCCATTAAATGCGGCATTTTTCGGGAAGAAAGCACCTTTGTGGGATCGAGAGGAACCGGGCCGGAAGTTAACACAAACAAATTTTCATCGCGGGGCGATCGCAAAATCACCTGTTGCACATCCACATCATCCGCAATCACATTGTGTAAGCCTTGCCAATTCGGTAAACCCAGCATTTCGTGTACCTGCGGGCGCCGCAAATCCCCATCCACCAACAGCACTTGCTGGCCCATTGCCGCCGCCGCCCGCGCCAGATTTACTGCTACCGTAGACTTGCCGTCACCTACTTGACAAGAAGTAATTACGCAAGAATTGATTGGAGTCTCAAGGTTTAATAAGCGAATATTCGCATTGAGCGATCGAAAAGCTTCTTGAAAAGCATCCGTCGGCATCGGCGAAATTGCCACATCCACCGGGCTTGTCTCAGCAGGAGGAAGTCTCAAAATTTTATCGCTAGCAGGAATTACCCCCAACAAAGGCAGGCGAATCGACTGTTTGACATCCTCTGGAGTTTGGAACACCGTTTTATTTTTAAACCGTTCCGCCAACTGCGCCGCCAGCGTACCAAACAGCAAACCAGCTAATCCCCCCAAAGCCAAATTCAAAGGCATAATCGGAGCAACAGCCATCAACTCGCCATTTTTGTAACGCGGAATTTCCGGCTTAGCAATAACTTCCCAAGCCACCTCTTTTTTGCCCACAGCTTCAAGCTGCAAAGCTTGTTGTTTTGCCACCAAACCATTCAGCGTATTGTTAGTCAAATCCAACTCGCGCTGCAAATCGGAATAGCGCCGCAAAATCACCGGGAATTTTTGAGAGTATTGATTCAACTGCTTAGCAGCTTGTTCTAAAACTTGATTCCGCACACCCAGCACCTGAATTAAATTAGCAGTACCGACAAACTGCTCGATTAACTTAATCCGCACCGGATCTTGAAAAGCCAGCACTTGTGAACTTACCTTACCTAAATCAGTTCCCAGAACTTGTTGGGCTTCTTTCTTCAATAAAGGAATCAGGTTCTTGCGCTGTTCTCGCAACAATTGCATTTGCGGAGTTTCGTCTGTAAACGTAGCCGAGTTAATCGCAATTTGCCCTTCTAATTGTTGCAATTGAGTCAGCATAGCTTGATAGCGGGGAGCTTGACTCAGAGCCGACGCCATCAGCGCTTGCTGCTGGTTGAGTCCGAGCTGATTTTGCAGATTGGAATAGAGCAATCTCTGCTGGTTTAACTGCGTTTGCGCGTCTAATCTTTGCGCTTGCAGTTGGCTGATTTGCTGCGAAAGCTGTTGGGTTTGAATTTGCGGATCGATGAAATTGTATTGCTGCCGCAATTTTTGAATTTCTGTTTGCAGAGCTTGTTGGCGCTTTCGCTGGTTGGGAATTTGCGATTTCACAAAATCCAGAGTCTGACTAATTTGACTTGTGGTATCTTGCACGCTGTAGTTGCGGTAGCCTAGCGCAACTTTTTCCAAAACAAACTGAATTTTTTTGGGATCGTAATCCCGATATCTAACTTCGATAATTTTGGTATTTTTGAAGCGATTGATTGACAGCCTGGTTTCCTGAGAAAACGGCAAATTATCGGCTTTTTGGTTCAAGAGGTAGTTGTAATTTATTTCGGGATACTTAGCCTGCAACTGTTTAATAATTGGCGACATTACTTGCGGGCTTTGCAAAACTTGAATTTGGGATTCGTAGTCAAAACCGCCCTTTTCTTGCGTTGCTGGGGCCGCTGGTTGCAGTTTCAGCTCACCGGAGTATATTTTGGCTAAAGTATTTTGCGTAACTGCTGGTTCTACTAATAATTGAAATCGGCCTTCGTACTCGCTTTTTTGATTCAGTGTCCATGCAAAAACTCCGGTAGTCACTGCCGCTGCTACGCCGATGACTAAGATGGAACGACTGCGACAAACTTCCCAAAAACTTAACTCTTCTCCCTCGGTTTTGTTTCTGCCTAAAAATTGATCTTCTTCATAAAGTACGGAAGATGTTTCTTGCAGATCGGCGGCTTTTTTAGGGCTATTAAACAGTGCTAATTGAGATATTTTCCCTGGTTTCATTTGATTTCTACAATTTATTAGTTTAACCGTCTGTAACGTTTGCGCCGTTTCAGAAACCCGGTTGATTGCTAAAATTTCGTTAGCCAACCGAAAAAAATTCTAGAAAGCGGGTTTCTGAGGCCTTAATGCTAGTCTATTCAAATCACTGAAAAATATTGAACAACCGAAATATTCCTAACAGCGGGCTGAGAGGAGCGAGAGTCCCGCCTACATTATCCGAGAACGTAGCGCGACCCGATCGCCTTACCATAATTACATCATTATTTTGCAGTTTGGGATTAGTTTCTTCATTGGCAGTTGCGGAAAAATCAACCTTAACATTTAGCTGCGAAACGGTGCCGTTAGGATTGAGGCGAATTAAATTCACCGAATCCATTTCGGCCCGCGCTTTATTAAAACCTCCCGCTGCTACCAGCGCTTGATTTAAAGTAGTGTTGGGAACCACCGCAATTGCTCCCGGTTTCACGACTTCTCCCACAATATTCACTCTAATCGTATCCGGTGAAAAATTAGAATTAGCTACTTGTTCGTCTTGGGTTTCATCAAGATTTTCGGCTTTAGGGACGATTACCGTATCTCCCTGTTGTAGCGCTAAATCTTGGGATACATCTCCCCCTTCCAAAAGTTGCCACAAATTCACATTAATAATTTGTTCTGTACCCGCCCGTGTCAGGCGGCGAACTTGTATTTGTCTGATATCAGCTACCGGCGTAATGCCGCCCGCCATTTTAATTGCCCTCGTTACAGTTTGCTGCAAAACACTTTCGCCGCCGTTGGTTTCGCTGGCAGCAAACAAACCAGAATTTTCACCCATTTCATTCTCTTGTACCCTACTTTGAGCCTCTTTTGCCAAAGTATAAGTACCGGGGCGAGTTACTTCGCCCACCACAGCAATATTAATTGGTTGAGTGCTTTGTCCGGTAATGTTAGCTACTGCTAAAGTTGGTGCTTCTTGGCGGTTGAGGCTAGTTACAGTGGGAATAAATATAGTATCGCCGTCGCGCAAAGTCATATCGGCGCGCAAATCGCCGTTTTGCAATAATTCCCACAAATCCACACTAATAATTTGTTCCGGTGCGTTGCGCTGGGGGCGGCGGATTTTGATTTGCCGCACGTCTGCTGACTGGGTAATTCCACCGGCCATTCGCAGAGCCCGCGATATCGTTGGCATTTGAGTTCCCATTTGCTCTGCTGTGCCTCCGGGGCCTGCTGCTGAGGATATTGTATAGGCTCCGGGGCGGTTGATTTCGCCCGCGATCGCAATTTGCAAAGGACGCGGCGCTAGCAGTTTCAGGGTAATCCAAGGACGTTTGAGGTATTTGCCGTATTTGTCTTTAACAGCATTAGAAGCTTGTTCTAGGGTCATCCCGTACACCGAAACGCTGCCAATTAACGGCAAACTCAGGGAACCGTCGGCCTGTACTTGGTGTTGACCGTTGGGGCCGCTGTATTCCGGGACGTTGAATATGTCCATTTGAATACGATCGCCCGCTCCCAAAGTGTAAACTTCCGATCGTACACTGGAAGGTTCAGTTGCCGGCAATCCCGGCAATCCCGGCACTGCCGGTACCTGTACAGGAACAGGAGAACCCGCATCAGCAGGAGGAGGAGGAGGAGGCATAAACTGGGCAGCCGCAGGAGATGAACCCACCGCCGCGAGCACTGACACTGTTAAACTTTGAATCATTAAACTTTTGACAGCATTGCTTACCCAATAACTTAGCTTGCAGCTTTTGCTGGAAACGTCTCCCTGACCCCCTTTCCTTGCAGGAAAGGAGAGAAATTCTTCCCTTTCCCTCTCCGCGAAGGGAACACAAGGGTGAGATTTTTTCTCAAGTTGCACGTCGTGCGAATAACTTTTCACCACCATCGCTTTTTGCCCCTATCCTCATCCAACCCCGCCAACATCAAATGTAACCTAACTGTTCTAACTTGGTCAGAACTTTTTTAACACTCTCTTCCACAGTTTCTCGCTCTGTGTAACAAATAATCTCAGGATTAAGCGGTTCTTCATAAGGATCGTCAATTCCGGTAAAACCCTTAATTTCTCCTGCTCTGGCCTTAGCGTATAGCCCCTTGACATCGCGACCTTCGCACACTTCTAACGGCGCTGTGATATATACTTCAACAAAATTGGGCTCCATTGCTCTCATTTCATCGCGAATTGCTCTGTAGGGGCTAATAGCTGCGGTCATTACCGCTACTCCATTGCGGCTCAGCAGGTGAGCTACAAATCCAATCCGCCGAATATTAGTATCTCGGTCTTCTTGGCTAAATCCCAAACCTTTTGACAAGTTGGTGCGAACGACATCTCCATCCAATATTTCAACTTTGCAACCTCTTGCCTTCAATTCAGGTTCGAGAGCTTTGGTGATAGTTGTCTTGCCGGAACCGCTCAGCCCGGTGAACCACAAAATAAAACCTTTTTCCATTTTCAATTGCTTGGTTAGTAGTGAATAGTGGGGAATTTACGCGACGTATGACTTTAGTGTCCGGGTTCCCCATTTTCTGATTGTTTTTGATTTGAGATGCGCTCTGACTTTCACAATAACTAATTTTTTTATTAACCGCAGAGGACGCAGAGGACACAGAGGAAGAGGAGAATTAAGTAATCTTAAAATCCGTAGGGTGCGCATTGCTAAAATCCGTAGGGTGCGCATTGTGCACCTTACTAAAATCCGTAGGGTGCGCATTGCGCACCTTACATGATGAATGAGCCTCCTGCAATCTAAAATCTAAAATCTAAAATCCTATTCCCCATGTCCCCAACCTTGAAAGCAGATGTTTTAGTCGTCGGTGGCGGCACCGGCGGCACTGCAGCAGCCGTGCAAGCAGCCCGCCGAGGTGTCAAAACTATTTTAGTAAGCGAATTCCCCTGGCTGGGAGGAATGCTGACTTCCGCTGGCGTTTGTGCCCCCGATGGTAATGAATTAGCAGCTTTTCAAACCGGTTTGTGGGGCGCGTTTCTCCGGGAACTGCAGCAGCGACAGCGGGGAGGTTTGGATTGGGGCTGGGTCAGTTTTTTTACTTACGATCCCCGCATCGGTGCTGAAATTTTCGCCGATTGGGTTAAATGTTTGCCGAACTTGCACTGGATTTCTGGACAAAAAGCTCACGATGTGCTATATGAAGCAGATCGCATTTCAGGCGTTCGGTTTGCAGATTTTACGGTTTCGGCCAAAATCACTTTGGATGCCACGGAATTGGGAGATTTGCTGGCTTTAGCGGAAGTTGGACACCGCTGGGGTTGGGAATTTCAAGCCGAGTGGGGAGAACCCAGCGCGCCGATCGGCTCTAATGATCTCACAGAGAGCTATTCAGTGCAAGCTCCGACTTGGGTGGCAATCATGCAGGATTTTGGTAAAGGTGCGGCCGGGCCAGAAATTCCCGCGCCGCCCCTTGACAATCCCGATCGATTTATCGGTGCTTGGGACGGTTACACTCCCGAACAATTTCTCAATTACGGCAGGCTGCCAGGGGGATTGTTGATGATTAATTGGCCGATTCGAGGTAATGATTATGGTGAAGGGGTCGATCGACTCATTAAATCTGAAGCATCTCGACAAGAATTCCTGCAAGAAAGTCTCTGGCACACTCAAAGTTTCGCCCGCTTCATTCAAACGCAACTCGGCCCCCGCTACGGCCTAGCACAGAATATTTTCCCGATTTCAACGATCGAAAATCCACACAATTCTTCCCTTCTTCGTTCTTTTGCCTTACATCCTTACTACCGAGAAAGTCGGCGCTTGCGAGGGATTAGTACAGTCATAGAACAAGATATTTTGCCTATTGTCGGTGGAAGAGTAGCGAAGTTGCCGATAAATTCTGAGGGCATTTGTGAAACAATTGCGATCGGCAACTACGCCAATGACCACCACTACCCCAGTGGCGATATTCCCTTGCAGCCCAAATCCATTCGCTGGGGCGGCCGCTGGACGGGAACTCCGTTTACCATTCCTTACAGCGCACTAATTCCTGCGATTACAGACGGTTTGCTAGTCTGCGAAAAAAATATTTCCGTCTCTCACATCGCCAACGGTGCAACTCGCTTGCAACCGACGGTAATGAATATTGGACAGGCGGCGGGGATGGCGGCGGCTTTGTGCGCGGAATCTGGATGTCAGCCGCGGGATTTGCCGGTGAGAGTTTTGCAGGAAGCTTTGCTGCAAGATTCCGAGGCGAGTGCGGCGGTTATTCCTTTATTTAATTTGACACAGGGGCGATCGGACTGGCTGGAGTGGCAACGCTATTATCTCGATCGGCCCCAAGCATATCCCGCCAGCGGCGAATGTCAGCAGTCAGTAGAGAAACCAAGCAGTCAAACAGCAAATACCCACAGCCAATTTTCTGGCATTTTCCGCCGCCTCGGCGAACAAGACTGGACACTAACGCTGACAAGCCCCGCATCTGCGGCCGATCAAACTTGGCAACTCGTGACTTTGGACTCGGAAACCGACAGATTTTTACAGAATTGCGAAACCGAAAAGCCTCTGACAGTCTGGGGTAGGCTGAATTCGGCAGGCGCTTGGCTGCTGGCGGAATCAGTAGAATTGAAGAGGTAAGGTTTTTTGCAGAGATCCGAAAATTTCACAGAAATTTATCCTGATCGATCAGGGAGAGTCCGTATCAGTTAATAGACAATGACACGGATACTAACCCCATGCAAACTTACACACCAATTGCTTTACACAGTCTTTTGGGCGTTACTTTGAGCGCCACTGTCGTTCGAGCCTTTGAATCCCTCGTCGGACTGCTCGAAGTTGCCACCGCTCCATACATTTTATCCGCCCATACCGAACAAAAGGGCGATCGTTCTCCAGAAAGAGGCAGCGGACGCCGAGAGTTCATTGAGTCTAATCTTTACACTCATCAACTACAAGCATTTTAATGACATTGGACGAAAGCGATTTCCGTTATTGAGTTAGTTTCTGCCGCCCGTGTGTAGCGCTCAATTTGA
Source organism: Microcoleus sp. AT9b-C3 (assembly GCF_036705485.1). NCBI lineage: Bacteria > Bacillati > Cyanobacteriota > Cyanophyceae > Oscillatoriales > Microcoleaceae > Microcoleus > Microcoleus sp. AT9b-C3. The sequence continues at coordinate 12,917 of NZ_JAUBUR010000003.1, forward strand.
TTTTCTGGGATGCTAGTTTTTCAGGTTTCCAAGGCAACTGCATTTCTTGTTTACAGTCATTAGGCTCTTCTTTTATGTGAGTGATGATAGCATATAAACCTTAAACCGCCATCTATCGAGAGATTGAATCTTGTATTTGGCGGTTTTGTATATTATTGCAACCCTCTGGGTAGTGCAATTAGGAATTTTTTTATTACTGAAGCCAGAGATATTATTCCATTTTACATCGACTTGTGACTGCTCTCATAGATCAGATGCTACGCATCTAAAGTGTCTGTTGCTTCGGGAGGGGAGAGGGTGAGAAAGGGGAGCATCTCAATGAAAGCAGCCCAGCCCAAAATAGGAGCCAGGAGTCAGGAGGAAAGAGGAAGAAGGAAGAAGGAAGGAGCCAGAATAAGTGTTTTTACAAATATGAGATGCTCCCGTAAGAAAGGGAGAGGGAAAGATAATTTTCCGCTTTTTATACAAGGATTTTAGGATACAATTTAAATACGCGATAGCTTAACCCAAGCCGGATTTATTCTTCCTTTTTCCTTCTTCTTCTTCCTTCTGATTCCTGATTCCTGATTCTATAGTTTGATAATTTCCGGGAAATTCATCCTGATCAACCTGGGTAAATGTCGTATCTCTAAATAGATACTGATACGAATACTACCCATGAAAACCTACACTGCAATTGCTTTACTGAGCCTGTTGGGCATTACCTTGAGTGCCAGCGCTGCTCAAGCTTTTGAATATTCACTCCCCATGGTCGAAACTGCCACCCCCCAATATATGTTGTCAGCCCAAACTCAACAAAAGGGCGAGCACCCTCCTCAGAGGAGCAGGCGCAGAAATTTTACTGAGCCTACTGTTTACACTCATCCGCTACAAGATTTCTAATTGCACTGGACGCAAGTGATGACCACAACTGAGTTGCTTCGGGCCCTTCATTCGATCGCGCGATCGGATTTTCTGGGATTCTATTTTTTCCGGTTAAGCGACAACTGTACTTTTTGTGGACAGTTCGGAGGATATTATTTTTTGTTTAATAAATGTTAGCATATAAACGGGGAACCGCCATCTACCTAGAGATAGATTCTAGTAGGTGGCGGTTTTGTATTGAAAACGCTTCTATTAAACAGTAACTAATTACAGGGCTCTGATCATCTGGTTTGTCAACCGATATCCCTCGCCCTCCAGGCATTATTTTGGCATTGCACAATTTGAGGAGGATTCTTGTGAGGTGTCCCGCCTGCTGTGAAAATAAAGCGGACGGCCTAGGAGAGTTCATCCCACAAAACCATCAAAATTCTCGCGCAATTATGGAACAGCCGTATTTTAGTCGATCGAACCGGGTTTCGGCATCCATGACTATTCAAGAATTAGGGGCTCGGAGTCGCCTCAAATTCCTGGGATCGCAACAGTTATTTACGTTCTCCCCCCCACAGGTAGGGTTTAATTTTCAACCGCTGCACTATAATTAACTTGCGATAACTAACTTATATATAGGTAAACTGTCAGCGCAGAGGGTGCAGCAATCTACTTAAATTGGCCACCAATAAGAACCACTTATGCGGTGTGGATAGCCTTTAAGCCCATGCCCCTGTTACCTCAGGGAAATTAACTAACCTGAATATTAGGGTAGCTGGCAAGCTTTCCGGCGACAGTCGGCTATGCTTGATTCGGCGCTCTCGCAATAATTTAATGGAGGATGACAAAATGCCTCCTAATTTGGCTATTTCGGGGATAGTGATGAAAAATGACTCTTTGGATCTGGTCAAAAGCCTCAGCCCTAGTGCAATGGATCAGATCATGCTATATCTGGCGTTTAGCGCCATGAGAACCAGTGGGCACAGGCACGGGGCGTTTCTAGACGCGGCCGCAACGGCGGCTAAGTGTGCCATTTATATGACTTATATGGAGCAGGACAACAACCTGCGGATGACCGGGCACTTGCATCACATTGAGCCTAAACGGGTGAAGGTGATTGTTGAGGAAGTCCGGGAAGCTCTGACTCAGGGAAAATTGCTGAAAATGTTGGGTTCCCAAGAACCTAGATATTTGATTCAGTTTCCTTATGTCTGGCTGGAACAGTATGGTTGGATGCCGGGACGCCCTCGCATTCCGGGAAACAATTTGACTGTAGATGAAAAAAAATATCTCGAAGGCAAGATTCCTCCGAATCCGCCAGACGCTCAACTGATCAATTCTTTTCAGTTTATGGAGTTGATCGAGTTTCTGCACCGGCGATCGCAAGAAGATATGTCTCCTGAAAGGCGAATGCCTTTGAGCGAAGCTCTAGCAGAACACATTAAGCGACGCTTGATCTATTCTGGGACAGTTACTCGTATTGATTCTCCTTGGGGAATGCCGTTTTATGCCCTCACTCGCGCTACTTACTCTCCCGCAGAGCAGGAAGAGCGGACATTTACTATGGTGGAGGATACGGCTAGATATTTCCGGCTGATGAAGGATTGGGCGGAAAAACAACCGAATGTGATGCGAATTATGGAGACTTTGGATATTCCGCCGGAACGCCTCGACCAAGCCCTTGAGGAATTAGATGAAATTATTCGCAATTGGGCCGATCGCTATCACAAGCGGGGCGAACCGACGATGATTTTACAAATGGTTTTTGGGCCGCAAGACGACGCTTAGTTTGATTAACTATTAATCATTAGTCATGAGTTGATTGCTTGAGACTAATGATTAATGATTAATAGCTAATAACTCGCGAGGCAGAAACCGGGTTTTTATGGAAAATACTGCGTTAATGCCTTGAATTATCCTAATAAACCCGGTTGATTGGGTGGCGAATGCGTCCAGCAGGATTAACTAAGCTAAAAAAGCTCTCCAGGTCGCAGCTAAAACGATCGCTGCGATCGCTCCTATGAGCGTATTGAAAAAATTTACCACCTCGTTCGTCAGCCACTCAAACTTTGATTGCACCGTCGCCCCAATGACGCTCTCTATGTTCGTGGCAATAAAAGCTGCAATAACACAAAAAACAATTCCTGTCAAGTCAATTAAACCGACGGCCCAACTCAAAAGCGCAATCAGAATTGAGCCGACAATACCCGCGATCGTTCCTTCCAAACTTACGGCCCCTTCCGTACCCCTAGGTACAGGCTGCAAGCTGGTAATCAAAAAAGTCCGCTTTCCGTAAGCTTTGCCGATTTCGCTGGCGCTGGTATCGGAAAGTTTGGTGCAAAAACTCGCCGCGTAACCCAGCAATAACAGGGAAATAGCATCTTGTGACACAGGCATCTTGCCTGTCTCTCCTAAAACAGACATTTTGCCTGTCTCTCCTAAAATAGATAATGCCAAAACTCCCAACCCGCAAAGAGTAGCGGTTAAAGCCGAACCCCAGACATTTTCTGGGCCTCGGGCGCCTGAACGCTTTTCGGCTATGCCTTCTGCTTCTTTTTGGGCTTTGCCGATTCGGGTAACTCCCGATCCGACAAGAAAGTAAAACATCACCACAGCATAGCCTTGCCATCCCAAACAGCCCCAGATGAGGACGCCCAATACCCAACCGTGAAATTGGCCAGCGGGAGTGAGCAATTTTTTAGGAGCAATGGTGGCGATCGCGAGTAAAACTGTATTTAGGGCGATCGCCATCAACCAAGGATTAGACCAAGATAAATAATTAAAGAACAATTCTGAATTCTGCATTGAGTACCTCCATGAACCAAGTCTTATTTCATCTTGCCTTCCCCGTGACCGATATTGCCCAAACCAAAGCGTTCTACGTAGACGGGCTCGGCTGCGAACTAGGTCGCGAATCGCCGAATTCTGCGATTATGGGTTTATGCGGCCATCAAATTGTCGCCCATGTCAGCCGCGAACCTTTGACGCCTCAGCGAGGCATCTATCCCCGGCATTTTGGGTTAATTTTTACTTCCGAAGCTGACTGGGAAGCGTTGCTAGAAAAAGCCCAGCAAAACAACTTAAATTTCTATCAAGAACCGAGACGGCGATTTGTCGGTTTGCCTACAGAACACCGTACTTTTTTCTTAGAAGACCCTTTCCACAATATACTTGAGTTCAAGTATTACTGTGAAGCTGAAGCAATTTTTGGTCGCAGCGAATACGCTGAAGTTGGGGATGCTGTTTGATATTTAGTCCGGTAGCGATTTGCCGCCTGTGGGGGCGGGTTTAGGAAATTGTTGGTTTTAGGCAATTACTGTAGGTGAAACCTGCCCCTAAAAAAATTGACATTATACAAGAATGAATCAAACGGTTAATCCTGAACTTTCAATGGTTCGGAAAGTGCTTCAGCCACAGCTTTTAAACTGCTTGAATGCCTCGCCATCATGGCATGAGCGAAAACAGACAATTTTACTTCTTTGGCACCAGATATTTGGGAACTAGAAGCAGGTACGATGATGAAATCCCAATCTGTCCAAATCGAAGTAAAATTAAGCTTTTCCAACAAGGCAGCATCTCGATTTAAATAGCGGTAAGGTGCGCAGTGCGCACCCTACAATAAGTTAGTAGTGCGCAGTGCGCACCCTACAACAAGTTAGTAAGGTGCGCAGTGCGCACCCTACAACAAGTTAATTATATATAATTTTTCAATGGTTCTGAAAGTGCTTCAGCCACAGCTTTTAAACTGCTGGAGTGCCTCGCCATCATGGCATGAGCGAAAACAGGCAATTTTACTTCTTTGGCAGCAGATATTTGGGAACTAGAAGCAGGTACGATGATGAAATCCCAATCTGTCCAAATCGAAGTAAAATTAAGCTTTTCCAACAAGGCAGCATCTCGATTTAAATCTTCCAAAAAAGCACTGCCAGGACGCATTTGAACGCAGCCTTTTCCCCAGAGAGTGTAAGCCATCCAAGTACCGCTGTGAGGAGAAGATATGGCAATAAAGCGCTGCACTCGGTTAATGCCACCTAACCTTTGCAGGTAGTAGCGAGTTACTAAACCGCCCATACTCAATCCTACTATATCTAAATGCTGTTCTGGCGCAAAGGTTTTGTCTATATAATTTGCTATTTGTTGGGCTAATTCGTCTATGCTGGCGTTGCCCCAATGGGGCGAGAGATTGAGGGTGTAGACTGACCATCCCAGTTGGGTGAGGTAGGCAGACATTTTGTGAAAAATTCCCGATTTTCGGAAGATTCCGTGAATTAGCAATACTGGGTTGCGGCTGAAATTGCTATTCATTTTTAAGTGGAAATTTTATTTTCAAGAGGTGCTTTTAGTTCTTCAACTAATGCGTTAATACTTTGGGGTTCTGTCACCATTTGGCGGTGCAGCAAAACGTTGACTTTAACTTCTTTACCTACTGGCATTTGGGAACTGTTCGCCGGTACAATCATTATGTCAAATGGCGTCCACATTGATGTAAAGTTTATGCGTTTGAGCATTGTCACATCTTGATTTAAATCGCGCAGCAAGCCACTATCGGGGCGCATATCCAGGTATCCTGGTAGGCGTAGGGAATAAGCGGTGAGGGTGCCGTGATGGGGGGATGAGAGGGTGATGAAACGCTGTACGCGGTTGATTCCTCCGAGTCGCTGGACGTAGTAGCGACTGACGATGCCGCCCATGCTGTAGCCTACTATGTCTAAAGGCTGTTCTGGATCGAAGGTTTCAGAGATGTAGTCTGCGAGTTGCTTGGCCAGTAAGTCGAGGCTGAGGCTGCCGTCGTTGGGGGTCAGGTTGAGGCTGTGGACTGACCATCCGAGTTCGGTGAGGCGGGCGGACATTGTATTGAAAATAATCTTTGTGTCCCAGATGCCGTGTAGGAGGATGACGGGATTGCGATCGAGCGAACTGTTCATTTGAAAAGAAAATTGCTTGGTGATTAAAGCATAAATCACTGCCCTAGGGAGTGTGACCCGTACTAGGACAGCTAGCGAATCGGATCGAGGTACGATCGGCAATGAGTGGGAATGGCTAACAAATTCTGAGATACTTTGTAAATAAGTGCAAAGCACTGTGAGTATTCATACCTAAAATTTGCTTTGATGAGGTAGCTTAAATATAGGCAAATGTAAATTTTGATGAATAAATGTAGACAAAGGTTGCCCTAGCTCGTAATCTAACTTTGTTGACAAGCTTGTACAAATTTCTCTAAAAGAACAAAAGGAGTAAGTCTAATGTTTGGTTTTATCAAAAATTTCTTCGGCGGTATTTTCGGCTTTTTCGGCAGACTGTTGGGCTTGAAAAAGTCTGAATATTTCCTAGATTTGGGCGAATCGGGAGCGAAGGAACCAGCAAAAGTTGCGCCTGCGAAGTCTGAGCCTGTGGCGATCGCACCGGCAAAAGCTGAGCCTGTTAAATCTGAAAAGTCTGAGAAGTCTGAACCTGCTAAAAAGGCTAAGGTAGAGAAAAAGTCTAACAAAGAAAAGGAACCAGTCGCTAGCGTTCCTACTAATACTCCCGAACCTGCCAAGGTACCTGCAGTGGCAGCAACTAACGGAAAAGTGCCGAGTCAAGCTGAACCGAATCGGACTTTTGCTCCTAATAATTTAATGCCGACACCAAATGGAAGTCGTCGAACCCCTGGCCCCAGCATGAACAATTTCCGCGAAATGGCTCGTCAGGTGAAAACGAAATAGGAAATTGGGAATTCATAATAGGGAATTGGGCATGGGATAATTCCGCATGCTGGCGTTAACAAATTAAAAATGGGATTCCTCATTTTTAATTTTAACTCTTGGTTCTATTCCCTATTTTCTGGGTTTCTGAGGAAGGCTAATCCGCTGTATAGCTGAAAAGCTGAGTCCCAAGGAGTTTCGGATTTGCGCTCGACTTCTATATGAGATGCGATCTTGCTCAACATATTAGTGTAATCGAGCACTGTCTCGGCAAAGGGCGTAAATTCTGACCAAACTGTAACGTCAAGCTGGCGATCTAATATTTCCAGTAAGTTATTCCAGTTAATTCTGGTGGTACTTTGAGGAATTTGTTGAGAGTTTTTGACTTTCGATGTTTTATTTTTCTGGTTCGGTGAAGTGGGGAGCTCAGCCGAAGCTTTGGTGAAGTCAACTCCTTGTTGAAATTCGTAACTTTGGTCGCAAATTCGCAGAATGCAGTTTCTGCTGGGAATGTGTAAGTCACAGATTTGAGCGTAATCTTGCCTGATTTCTCGGTGGCGAAATTGCTCCTTTCTTCGGTTGGGGGAGTAGTCCATAACTTCGATGAACATCGGCAACAAGCCTTCTACTCTTTGAGTAACTTCTGACCAGTTAAATTCGATCGCACCGAGTCGATCGAGTTGATCTTTGCAAACAACGGCTGGGGAAGAGAGAGATTGGAAGTGCTGCACTCGGAAGATTTGGATTTTTTGAATATCGCTTAGGGTTGCCCAAAATACGGGAATGCCGGCTTTGAGGAGTTCTTGACCGTAAATTCGGAGTTCGGCGATGGGGCCAGTTTTGTAGAGTCTCCAGCCGCGGCTTTGGATTTGCATCCGGGTTGTGTAGGCGTCGATTTTAAAGATTCTGCTGATATTTTGAATGGCGGTGGGTTTGTTTTCGGGACTCACGGGTTCGAGGATGAGGAGTCCGGGTTCGAGGTTGCTGGGGTCGTTTTTGGCGGTTTCTATGGCTTGTTGGCGGAGGTTTTGTTGGGCGATTTCAATCCGTTGAATAGCTTGGCGGGTCTGGGAGACGATTTTGGGGTTGGTGATGTCGCGGAGTATTTGTTTATAGGTTGTTTGGGCTTTTTCGAGGTTGTTGGTGAGTTCGTAGTAGCGGGCGATATAGTATTGTACCCACGGATTTTCGGGGGATTCTTTTTGTAATTGTTTGATGAGTTGGGCAGCTTGTTTGTAGTCTTTACCCTCTAGGGCGGCGGCTATTTGGTTGATGTCTGTCATGGCGGTTGCGGGAATGGCGTTGTTTCTATCTTGGCTGATGTTTGGTTGGTTCCGCCACTGGTTAACAATTTTTGCTGTTGTGTTAAGTTATAGATATGATATGCCGGAAAGAAACAATGGTGGAACAAAAAGTAACTTACACGCTTGAAGTCAATGGTAAGTTTATGATCATTGAAAATGTTCCTGCTAGAGTGTGTTTGGAAACGGGAGAGCGATTTTTTTTACCTGAAACTGTGGAACAGTTGCAGAAGATGATTTGGGAAGATAGAAAGCCGACTAGGGTGATTGAAACACCTGTTTTTGAGTTTGCTTAGGGGTTGGTTTCATAGGGATGTGACTTTGGGGCGATCGGGATTGCTGAAATCTAAACGATAATTTGTCGTTGTTGCACCTGGGCCGTTTCCGTTTCTAACTGCGATAATAAAGGCAGTTTTGTTGTTTTGATCGCGGACTATTTTATCAATAAATTGTCTTTGTATTTTTTCTGCATTTAAAACTTTTGGCTCGTTAAAATTGGGTTTTGAAATACATAAAAGAACTGCCCCATCTTGATAGCGGCCTGCATAAAATAAATATTTTTGAGCCTTAGCTGTAAATTCGTTTGTGCTAAAGATAGTGAATTTTTCAATTTGGGGTAGTTGCTGGTTGCGACGGCAATCTTTATCAATGTAGATTTCATTGGCTGATGCCTGTGGCTGGGCGAAAACTGCTGGGATGCAGGCGGCGGCCAGGATTGCTGTGATGATGGTGAGGATTATTGGCGATCGCATTTTTATGAATTCTTCTCCTGTTTTTGCGAGAGACTTTTTGCAGCAAGCGTATTTTATGATTTTTTAACCGCAGATTCACGCAGATTCACGCGGATGAAGGCAAAGGTAGATACGAATTATGAGCTGAGTTCGATCGCCCCCGTCTCTAGTTCGGAGTATTTTTAAAACACAAGACTTCGATCTAAAAAATTAGATGTTCTAGCGCCCTGTTTATCATATTCCCAAAGTGTGCCGGAGTGCTGCATCCACTGTCGCCCTATCTGACAAAATACCAATTTGGCGATCGATTTCAACTTCTAGACGCGTCACAAGATTGTCTGTCATAATTACCGAGTCAGCTAGCAATCCCGTTTGCTGCCCTTCCGGTGTTGCTAGGGCAACAAACATCCGGCTAGGATGTCCTGATCGGGCTACATTGCTAGTAATCATTGCCACAATTATTTACTCTAAACCAGTCCCCAGATTATTAGCTTGAACTATCAAAGCAGGACGACGTTTCGCAGTACGCAAGTCCGAGTTAGGAAACAAAGCCAGCACTATATCACCGCGACTATAAGGCATCGTAAGCATCCATTTCCGGTAGTTCCCAATCAGGAGCAAATGTCCTCAGCCGAACCCATAAATCTGCTGCTTGCTCCTGGTCAATGCCGCGAGATTGCAAGTTTATTAACCCTGATTTTGGCATAAAAGTAACAATTACTTGCGCTTCTTCCATGTCAGCGGGTGTTTCCAGTAACTCAATTTTGCCATTTCGATATATACCCTCTACTGACTGTAACATTTTACTTATGTGATAATTAGCCATTTACATTTTAGCTGCGATCGCCAAACCCATCAAGTCTCCGATCGGTTTGGTGGATATTAGCACTTCTCAAAAGCCGCGCCCACCAACGATAAAGCAACTATCGGCGCAGTCACAGCCCTGAGAATTCTACTACCCAAAGAAACAGCTTCAAAACCAAATTCGATCGCCCTTTTCACCTCACCCTCAGTCCATCCACCCTCCGGCCCAACAGCTATGACAATCGATAATTCTTCCCCATCTTTCTCCCCCCTTATTAAGGGGGGCTGGGGGGGTTCCAAACTACCAATCAAACAATCCCACAAATGCCGATTCTCCCCGCGAGCAACACAAATATATCGATATTTTTGACCGCAATCTTTCACAGCAACATCAAACGAAATAGGCTCTAAAATCGTCGGCACAATTTGACGTTCCGACTGTTCCGCCGCCTCCGCAGCAATTCTTCTCCACCGATCGACTTTTTGATCGCTTGGTTTGAGCAAAGTTCGATCGCTCGTTACCGGCACAATACTTGCCACACCCAACTCCGTCGCCTGTCTCACAACCTCGTCAAAGCCGTTTCCTTTGGGCAAAGCCGCCATCAAAGTTACTTCCACGGGTAGCTCCCTGTTCACAGCAATCTCCTCTGCTATCGAGGCAATTAACCCGGTTTCCTGGGCTTCTAGGACTGCTAACCACCAATGCCCTCGACCGTCCATTGCAATAAATCGATCGCCCGCTTGCAAACGTAGCACTCGATTTAAATAATGCTGCTGTTCTCTAGTTAAGTCGATTTTGCGATCGCAAATTTGAGCTGCAGTAACTGCTAATCTTTGTAATTGAGGCATTGAATTTGGGATTGTTCGTTTTCTATTAGAGATTTTTTTTATTTAACCGCAGAGAACGCAGAGAACGCAGAGAAAGAGAGAAAGAGAGGAGATAGGCCGGCGGGGTTTCAACGGCTAATAAATAATAAAGGCAAAGCATTTACAACCAGATTTATGTTAAAAATCAAAGTTTTTTTCTGCAAATGCTCTGCCTTTATATTATTTTTGCGTGAGTTTTATTTGATGCTAGCAAAAATCGAAAATTTCAAATCGGCTTATGCTTCCTCCTTAATCTTCTTTAAATAAGTGGAAATCGCTTCTGTAGCTAGCTGCGTAATCGGCTTGCCCTGACGGGCTGCTTCTTCCTTGAGCTCGTTGTAGATTTCATCGCGGACGCTAATTCGACGGCGGACTTTGCCACCGGTAGCAGTGGCAGCGTCGTTTCCGTCATCGTTACTAGACGTAACTTCTAATTCATTAATCTCAGTTGTCATCGAGTCAGCAGATTGGTAGTTGGTTACAAATTGACGGATAGATTCTAACCCGACGCGATCGCAAAAATTGCCAAAACTCTCGCTCAGTTGCCGTTTTTGCTTGAAATAAACAAAAATCGGCTCCAGAAAAGCTTCAAAATCCTTGACGTGCAGCTTTTCCTCAATTGGTTTTGCCAGCCGCGTTTGATCGGGAGAACCGCCCAGCCAAATCTGGTAGGATTCCGGGGAACTCCCGACAAACCCCAATTCTGCCATATAAGGGCGGGCGCATCCATTGGGGCAACCAGTCATCCGCACCACAAAATGCTCGTCTTGCAAGCCAACTTTGGTCAAAAGTGCGCGAATTCGCTCTAAGATGCTCGGAATCACGCGCTCAGATTCGGTAATCGCCAGCCCGCAAGTCGGCATTGCCGGACACGCCATCCCATAGCGCACCAATGGGTCTATTGCAGTTTCCCGCTGAATGCCACATCGATCGAGTATTCCCTGAATTTCCTGTTTGATATCCGGCGAAATATCGTAAATCAGCACGTTTTGGTGTGGCGTCGCCAGTATCGGCAAGTTGTGCTTCTGCACAATTTCCCGCAAAGCCGTTTTTAGCTGAAATGAACCTTCATCCTTAATCCGGCCATTGTCCACGGAAATGCCGACAAACAGTTTACCGTCTCCTTGTTCGTGCCAGCCCAAGAAATCAAAATACTTCCACTCAGGCAGCGGTTTAAACGCTTCTAGGGGTTTGCCAAAATATTCGGCTACTTTTTCGCGGAACCACTGTACACCTTTGTCGTTAATCAGGTACTTTAGCCGCGCGTGCCGTCTGTCTGTGCGATCGCCGTAATCTCTCTGGGTTGCTACAATTGCCTTGACCAAATCGTAAACATCATCCTTGGCAACATAGCAAATCTCATCCGCAACCCGCGCAAAAGTCTCTTCTTTATTGTGAGTGCGGCCCAAACCGCCGCCAGCAAACACGTCAAAACCTTGCAACTCGCCAGCTTCATTGGTAATTACCACCAAGCTCAAATCCTGAGAGTACAAGTCAATGGAATTGTCTCCCGGCACGGTAACGGAACACTTGAACTTGCGGGGCATATAATGCTGGCCGTAAATCGGTTCTTCCTTGTCGTCAAATGTTGTGCCGTTGCGGTTGGACTGTCTGGCAGCTTTCACTGCGGGGTCTTCTTCCCCCGAAACAGCTTTTTCGCCGTCCAACCAAAGTTCGTAATAAGCACCGGTTTGCGGTGTCAGCAAATCGGCGACATTGTTGGCGTATTGCAGCGCATACTGGTATTCTGGGCGATTTTTGTATGGTGCTGGAGGTGCCATGATGTTGCGGTTCAAGTCACCGCAAGCTCCCAAGGTTGACCCCATATTTTTAATAATTGAGGAAAACACTGCTTTAAGATTTTTTTTCAACACGCCGTGAAGTTGGAAACCTTGGCGCGTTGTGACGCGGAGCGTGTGGTTGCCGTATTCTTCAGATAGCTTGTCTAAGGCTAGGTATAATTGCGGCGGAGTGAACCCGCCGGGATTGCGGGTGCGGAGCATGAACTGATAATCTTTTTCTTGTCCTTTAACTCTATTGTCGCGGTTGTCTTGCTGGTACGAGCCGTGAAATTTGAGAATCTGAAGCCCCTCTTCGGTGAAGTGGGTAGTTTCTTCTAACAGTTCAGTCGCAACGGGTTCTCGTAAATAGTTGCTGCGTTCTTTGAGACCTTCTGATTTAGAGGGCTTGCGCGCAACAGGGGTTGAAGTGGAAGATGTGATCATGGGAATGTATAGTGCCAGTTATAATTAGATACAGCCGATCGAATATTTCTTGAAATTTTGACACTTGACAAATTTGCACTTGACAAATCTCCTCAGAAATGCTGTGTCGGATCTGTTGACAACTCGGTTAACAACTAAGTTAACAAGTAAGTTAATAACGGTAATCCGCTAGGAATTCTGATGTTGTTCAATTGTAACACGATCGAGCCCGGCCTGAAAAATTGTAATTAAGAGTTTATACTTTCGATCCCTTAAGTGTACGAAACTTTAGAAATAATTAACCTCAACCTTTGAAACTATGTCACTGTATGACGAAGACACCTTTGTGGTCTTAGAAACAAACCAGTCAGAGCAGTTTTTGACGGCGGCGGAACTGTTAGAAAAGCTAAAAGCCGTGTTAACCGAGAAACACGAAGATTTGCCGCAGGACGTGGATAAAATATCTGGGGTGGAAGCTCAAGCCAAGTATTTAATTGATACTTATTGTGAATTAGATGTCGGGCAAGGAAAATATTTGCAGTGGTACGCAGTGCGTCTAGAAAAATAATCTTGTCTCAAACGACCCCAATTAAATTGGTTTGTAGTTTGTAGGTGCGCATTGCGCACCGGTTTAGCTTGTAGGGTGCGCAATGCGCATCGGTGCGCAATGCGCACCCTACTACTAGAACGAACGTATAACGGTTGACTGATGACTGATGACTAATAACTAATCTTCCAACTGTTGAACGGATGATACTTCTACTGCGGTAACATCGATCGTACCGGGCGGTGTCAAACGACTAAAATGACCTTCCTCTATTTTCAGAGGTTCGCCGCAGTTGGCACACTGAAACTGAGTTTGATTTAAAGCTGTAAATTCGTATTGACAAACGGGACAATTGTCCTCAATTAAATTGCGTTTCAGCCACCACTGAAGCGCGAAAAATGCTACCACAGGCGTCAGTAGCAAAAAAGCTACTACAATCAACAGTGATTTAACTATCCAACCCAAACCAATTGACACCAACAAATACGCGATGCCCAGCAGTATCAACCAATTGCTAATACGGGGTAGCTTGAAAGATATTTTGGGGGTGCCTTGGTTCACGGTGGTCTCCTTGGGTGTCTTTGCAGGTAGGCATAACTCTATCCTACTCAGAAATTCAGGCGGTCGATCGAGTTAATTTTCCCATTGTACACCCATAAACCGCTCTCTACGGCATAAGTTAATCTGAGTCAGAGGGTTGAAAAATTCCTTGTAAGGATTGACAAAGGGATTCAAAACTAAATCTTGCCAGGGTTTGTTCCCTCAACCAGTGGCGATCGCACCTTTTATCCTCTCCTCGCAGCATTTCCACACAAGCAACCGCTACTGCTGCTGAATCTCGGTGGGGAACTCGCCATCCCAGTTTACCATCTTGCAGCGGATCTGCCGACCCGTCCGCGTCTCCAGCCAGTACGGGTACTCCGCAAGCCAGCGCTTCCAAATAAACTATACCGAAGCCTTCCTGGGAGGGCATTACATAAGCATCGGCCAACTGGTAATGTGCTGCTAAATTATCTGTCGGTACAAAACCCGCAAATATTACTCTTTCGGTAACTCCCAAATCATCAGCGAGTTTGGCTAATCTAGATCGATCGTCTCCGCGTCCAATAACTAAGTATTTCACATTCGGAAAAGTTTTAGCTATTTGCGGCAAAGCTTGAATTGTGACATCGACGCCTTTGTAAATATCCGTCGATCGCAATCTGGCTACAGTCATCAATATTTTAGCACCAACCAAATTGTACTGCTCTAATAAATCCTGTGGCTTTTGTCCAGTGGTAAATATATTTTCATCAACAGTACAAGGCACTATGTGGAATTTTTCTGGGTTTAATTGGTTAATTTCGCAACTGCGATCGCGCGTGTATTTGCTAATAGTCCAAATAGTCTCAGCTTGTCTCATTGCTGTTTGATATTTGGGAGCAAGCGGTTCCCAAACTTCCTTGCCGTAAGTTAAAATTGTGTACGGAATTCCCAAGGGTTGGCACAGAATTTGAATTAGCGGTGCGAGTTTGATGTGACCGCAAAAAACCCGCTGCGGTCGTTTTTGCAGCAATCGAGTTAGTAATACTGTAGCAAAATTAAGACGACCAAACCAGGGATTCTCGGTTTGGATGTAATAAAATTTCAGATTTTTTGACTCGTAAGGATTGTTGCAGTCTGGGGAATCTCGCAACAGCAAAACTTCAGCTTGCCGCGGGAAGTTTGTCCTTGCGGTTATTGACACGTAAGCTTTGAGAATGTCTTGAACGTAGGATTGAATGCCGCCTTCGCTGGCAAATATTTCTAGGAAACAGAATAGGTGATTTGCCGATCGCATTTCAGATTTACCCATTGACAGCGCAGACAAATATTGCAGTATAGTGATTTTGTCAAAAAGGGCGATCGCCATTATCCAAAGCTTTTAAACCATGTCAAAATGACTGTAGTTGGAGGTTTTACAGCCCAATACTCGACTCGTCTACTCTCACCGTTGGTTTTGAGGGACTATCTGCTTTTTTATTACGGCTTTTTAACGGGCTGCATCGGTAAATGCGAAACTTTGTTTATAGTTTACTATAATCTACCATAATTGACTGTCAACTTAATGATTTTTTACAATATCCTACCCCAATCAAAATTTAAGATTTATTAAGTTGGTGCGGCGCGTCCGAGCAGACTGAGGATTAGCAGATGGTGTCGATCGAGGATATCGCATTTTTAGTCTTTGGTAAAAGTATTGTCTATCCAAAGATAGATATAGAGCCAGGTTTGAACTGTTATCATCAGCCAATATAGAGAGTTAAATTTAATATGACTCTGCCAGGTTTTAAAAGCAATTTCTGAAAGATTTTGTCGAAAATATCCTCCTAAAAATTTGTCACGCATTGCCAAAAAATTAATGCTCATACAGCATTAAAAAAATATTAATATCGTTGATTATTTTGGCATCGAGGAGATAGTTTGAATCTTCATCTTTTCGGTTAACAAAAGTAGTCTGGCGAGCCGAGTGAAAAGTTTTTACGAGCAGAAAATAAACACGATCTCGTACAATCATGTACAAAGAAAAGCCGCTCACCTAAAACATTAGGTATTCGAGCTTAAACCTAACAAAGCTAATGTTAGGTTGGCAAGGTCATATTTACGAGCGACTCTCTCCAAATGAGCCTTCATTGGAGTTTGAGGTGAAACGAGTAACGATCGCACTCAGTCTTTTTAGTCTACTCAGCAGCACTCTGGCAAGTTGCACAGCCACTTCCCAGAACGCTCAAAACAGCACGCAAAAAAGCAACTCCGAACTTTCATCAGTTGCTGTAGCAGTCCGCGACCTCGGCAATCCATTCTTCGTACAAGTTGGCAAGGGCGCTGAGGCCGCAGCCAAGAAAATCGGCGGTGCAAACGTGAGGACAACTCTCGTTTCCAGCGGCGACGATTTAAATCAGCAATTCAATCAAATCGAAAACTTTATTGCCTCTAATGTCAGCATGATTGTACTCAATGCTGCGGACACCAAAGGCATTGCACCCGCTGTCGAAAAAGCCAAGCAAGCCGGAATTCCGATAATTGCAGTTGATACCGCCGCCGAGGGAGGCGTTGATGCCACAGTGACTTCAAATAACGTGCAAGCTGGCGAAGTAAGCTGTCAATATATAGCCTCACGCTTGAAAGGAAAAGGCAGCGTTGTGATTATCAACGGGCCTCCCGTCGCTTCAGTCGTCGAGCGAGTTCAGGGGTGCCAAAGTGTCTTCTCCAAATATCCCAATCTCAAGGTTCTTTCCAAAGATCAGAACGCAGAAGGCAGCCGCGATGGCGGGTTAAGAGTGATGAGCGATTTGCTTACTTCCTTCCCGAAAATTGATGCTGTTTTTGCAATTAATGACCCCTGTGCCATTGGTGCAGAATTAGCAGCCAAACAAGCACAAAGAAGCGAATTCTTTATTGTGGGAGTCGATGGTGCACCTGAAGCTTTAGATGCGCTCAAGCAGAACAACAGTTTATTTGTGGCTACAGCAGCTCAAGATCCATTTCGCATGGCAGCCAAGGCAGTTGAAGTCGGGAATAACATTCTCAAAGGAAACAAGCCAGCCAATCCAAACATTCTGATTCCAGTCGCGCTGATTACTCGCGAAAACGTCCATCAACATAAAGGCTGGACCAGCGAATAAATTAGGACTCGCGGGAAATCGAGTTGTTTGCAAAAATACTTCGTTTTAGTAGTCCTGCCGCTATTGCTAGGGGTAAGGTGCGCAATGCGCACCCTACAGATAGAGCTGCCATTAATTCCACAAATTGATGGAGCCAACCTCGACTTGTAATTAGCATAAAATTACGGTATTTGCGATGGTAAATAGCACTAAAAATTCAATCCAAACCAAGCCCGTCCTCGAAATGCAAGGTATTAAAAAAACCTTTAACGGTTTTATAGCCTTGCACGAGGTAAATATCACCGTTTACCCGGGCGAAGTCCACGCCCTCATGGGGGAAAATGGTGCGGGCAAAAGTACGCTGATGAAAATTCTGGCGGGAGCCTACATAGCTGATGCAGGCGAAATCAGAATTGACGGTCAAGCTGTTAAGATGACAGACCCCGGTCAAGCCAGAAATTTAGGGATAGCCATTATTTATCAAGAACTCAATCTCGCCCCCAATCTGACAGTTGCTGAAAACATTTTTATGGGCAGCGAGCTGAAGAAAGGAGGTACATTTCTAGACCAAGATGAAATGCGGCGTAGGGCCGCTGAGGTATTAACAAACCTCGACGCAAGTTTTGATGCTGGAGACCTGGTTTCCACACTTTCAATTGCCGAACAGCAGCAAGTGGAAATAGCTAGGGCACTCAAAGATAAAAGCAGAATTTTAGTGATGGACGAGCCGACAGCGGCACTTTCAGACCGCGAAACAGATAAGCTTTTTGAAGTGGTTCGCCGTTTGCGGAATGAGGGCATTGCTATTATTTATATCAGCCACCGAATGGAAGAGATTTATGCTCTTGCCGATCGCGTGAGCGTCATCCGAGACGGCGGGTATATTGGCTCTTTGGAAAAGCACGAAATTTCTGCCAATCGCTTGGTGGAAATGATGGTGGGTCGTTCTTTACAGGATTTGTACGAAAACAAGCATCAAATAACACCGGGTGCTGTTGTTCTTGAGGTAACAAATTTAAGCGACGGCCGCAAAGTAAAGCCTGCCACTTTTCAACTTCATGCGGGCGAAATTCTGGGTTTAGCTGGTTTAGTTGGCGCGGGCAGAACAGAACTTGCCCGCCTGATGTTTGGTGCCGATCGAAAGACAAGCGGTGAAATTAAACTAGAAAATCGTCCTCTGAATGTCTCGACACCCAATGAAGCAATGGCCGCCGGAATTGCTTACGTGCCCGAAGATCGCAAGGCTCTAGGACTATTTTTGGAGGCAACTTCTGGTGAAAATATCACCATGAATGTCCTCGATCGAGAAGCAAAAGCTGGCATTATTAACTCAAATTTTCTGTTGAAAATTGTCAATGATGCTATTAATAATTTGCAAATTCGCCTTGCAAGTCCGAGCATTAGGGCAATGGATCTTTCTGGGGGGAATCAGCAGAAGTTGCTGCTAGCGCGTTGGTTGGCTATCAACCCAAAGGTACTTTTGTTAGATGAACCAACGCGAGGAGTGGACATTGGCGCAAAAAGCGAAATTTATCGAATTATTAGCGATTTGGCAGCCAAGGGTGTAGGTATTTTAATGATTTCCAGCGAACTGCCGGAAATTGTGGGAATGAGCGATCGCGTCTTAGTGATGCGAGCAGGAAGCCTCGTCGGTGAAGTAGGCGGATCGACTGGGGAAGCAATTACGCAAGAGAACATTATGGCTTATGCCACCGGGGCAACAGAGGTAAAAAAATCATGAGTCAAACAGAAGTAAAAAGCACCAGAAATCAATCAAGCGATCGCCAAAAAGCCAGTAAAGCTCAAGCTTGGAAAAATTTCATCCAAGTTGCCGGTATCCTGCCGATTTTGGTTGGCATCTGTATCATTTTTTCCCTGGTAACGCCCAACTTTCTTTCAGTAGGAAATTTGATCAATGTCATCCGGCAA
Source organism: Microcoleus sp. AT9b-C3 (assembly GCF_036705485.1). Classification (NCBI taxonomy): domain Bacteria; kingdom Bacillati; phylum Cyanobacteriota; class Cyanophyceae; order Oscillatoriales; family Microcoleaceae; genus Microcoleus; species Microcoleus sp. AT9b-C3. Next base: position 31,459 of record NZ_JAUBUR010000003.1, read on the forward strand.
GCCTCGATCAATATTGTCCTAGCTACCGGCATGACTTTTGTGATTTTGACGGGGGGAATTGACCTTTCTGTCGGGTCAATTTTGGGCGTGACTGCCGTTGTCGGGGTACTGGTTTCCTTAGTTCCAGGTCTGGGTTGGTTTGCCGTACCGGCTGCGTTAATAGCCGGAGTATTTTTAGGATTACTTAACGGCTCGTTAATTGCCTATTTAGGTTTGCCTCCGTTCATCGTCACCCTCGGTTCTTACACAGCTTTGCGGGGAGTTGCTTATTTAGTCGCTAACGGCACTACCGTTATCAATAGAAATTTGAATTTTGCTTGGGTAGGCAACAATTATGTCGGCCCAATTCCCTGGTTAGTTATTATCGCTTTTCTCGCAGTTTTAGCGAGTTGGTTTGTCTTGCGGCGGACTGTTCTAGGGAGGCATATTTATGCCGTGGGAGGTAACATTCGGGCAGCACGATTGACAGGTATTAAGGTGAGTCGCGTGCTGTTATTTGTCTATGGCGTGAGTGGGTTGCTTTCTGGTTTAGGTGGAATTATGAGCGCCTCGCGCCTCTACAGTGCGACGGGGATGTTGGGGCAAGGCTACGAATTAGATGCGATCGCTGCTGTAATTTTGGGAGGAACCAGTTTCACAGGTGGAATTGGCACTATTTGGGGTACTTTGCTGGGGGCGTTAATTATTGCCCTGCTAAACAATGGACTAACTCTCATGAACGTGTCTTTCTTCTGGCAGTTAGTTGTCAAAGGTCTGGTGATAATTATCGCAGTGACGATTGACAAAGTTCGCACCGGTTCAAGCGCAGCGTAAAGGTATAGAAGAAGGAAGAAGGAAGAAGGAATAAGGAAGAAGTCCCCTGCCCCCCTTGGGGGGAAGGAAGAAGGAAAAAGGCAAATGCAATAATACCAAGGGTTGCAGTTATTAAGAACGTCCTAACAGTCTAGAAGGTGGCTGTATTGCTCATTCTGGCGAGCGGTTCCTTATGCGGAGCTTTGTCCTATGCACATCCAGCATTTTTTTCACCTGATTACTGCTTTTATACTCGGAACACCTGGTGTATTTCTACTAATATCATCCCCTAGTTTGGCGGCCCCAATTGATAGATTAGTTGCTCCTGAACCGTTAAATACCTTGACAGAAAAACCCTTCGCGCAGGTGAATTCTGTCTCTCAACTCTCGGATGTAAAAGCCACTGACTGGGCGTTTCAGGCGCTGCAATCTCTAGTTGAACGCTACGGCTGCATTGCCGGTTATCCCGACGGAACTTACAGAGGAAACCGCGCGCTGACGCGGTACGAATTTGCTGCAGGATTGAATAGCTGTCTCGATCGAGTTAGCGAACTAATTGCCGCAGAAACAACCAACCAGATTACTGCGGAAGATTTAGCGATCGTCCAAAAGCTGCAAGCAGAATTTGCAACTGAATTATCGGTGTTGCGGGGTCGAGTCGATGCTCTCGATGCACGCACAGCAGAACTAGAAGCGAATCAGTTCTCGACTACGACGAAGTTGAATGCGGAAATTATCGTGGTGGTAACAGATACCTCCGGCAACAGTGTTGGGGATTCGCGCGATCGCACCAACACTATTGTTGCCAACCGGGGGCGATTAAATTTTGAAACCAGTTTCACCGGTCGCGATATGCTGAGAACCCGTTTGGAATTCGGCAACTTGGGCAGGATTGCCGACAATACGGGTACAAATATGACGGCCTTGAACTTTGATGGCAATACCGACAACACAATCACCGTCCCTCACGTATTGTATGTGACCCCGCTGACCTCTAATTTGGCGCTGACCGTGGGCCCGACAGGTGTTGGGTATCCCGATATTACGGATTTGCTGACTCCTCCAACGATCGCCAGCGATAGTGAGGGAATTCCCTCGAAGTTCGGACAATACAATCCCCTCTACCGCCGGGGAGGTGGCGGTGCTGCTGTCAACTGGACGATCGTCAAAAACCTCACCCTGACTGTGGGCTATATCGCAGGAAATCCCAATCTCTCGCAGCAAAGTAACGGTTTATTCAACGGTTCCTACAACGCTCTGGTTCAGCTTGCCTACCGGGGCGATCGCGGAGCAATTGGCGTAGCCTATTCTCGTACCTTTGCACCAAGCGGTAAAGCCGACCTCACAGGCGGTACGGGCAGTTTTCTGGCTGCGCGACCGTTTGGGGACAATATTGCTACATCCAGCGATTCTGTAGCCGTACAAGGATTCTACCGCCTTGCTCCCCGGTTGCAAGTTCACGGTTGGGGCGTTTATAGTCGCGCCAATGCAGAAAATTCCGGTGTTAGCAGCGTTTCTGATGGTAGAGGTGGCGTGGTTTTGCTAAATGTTGACGGCGACGATCGCGCTGATATTGTGTATGGGGCGATCGGGATCAGTTTCCCAGATGTGGGAGGTGAAGGCAACCTACCGGGGATTTTAGTGGGTTTGCCAGGTCGCGTGACGAGCAGTAATGTGCGCCGCGAGCGAGATACTTCCTATCACATTGAAGCCTTCTATCGCTTTCAGGTAAACGACAACATTTCCATCACCCCTGGTGTGTGGGCCGTTGTTAATCCTGAGAATGACAGCCGCAACGACACTCAATGGGTTTGGTTGCTTCGCACAGGCTTTAACTTTTAACCGGAAAGATATTTGAGTAACCTAGTCTTGGACACAAAAACCCAGTTTCTTGACGTAATTGCCTCATTTGAGACGATAATCGCGAGAAACCGGGTTTTTTAGACTGATAGTGCATCCAGGGCTTCAATTCCATGCCACACAACAAAAAACCCCTGCCATCGCTGGCTGGGGTAGAAAATTATCAGGGTGCATCTACTAATATTGGCAACTATAACATACATTTGTGGGGTGTCACCCTTCATGGGTGACACCCAACTAAGATTTTAAGTCAGAATAAATTATGATTCAATATGCCAATGATTAACAAAGCTTCTATATCATCTCGTTCTGTCCCAGCCGATCTAAAATTTAAGATTTAGAATAAATCTGTGCTAGACCTCAAATTAATCCGAGAAAACCCGCAAGCCGTGCAAGAAAGCCTCAACCTGCGCGGAGGTAACTATGAAATCGAGCCGATTTTGCAATTAGACAAACAGCAGCGGGAGTTGGAAGGCAAGCGATCGCAACTGCAAGCCCGCAGCAACGAAATTGCCAAACTCATCGGTCAAAAAAGAAAATCGGGTTTACCCCTCGAATCTCCCGAAATTCAGACTTTGCAAGCAGAAGGCAACGCAGTCGGCACCGAGTCGAACGAACTGCAAGCACAGGAAAAAGACCTAAAAGCTCAAATAGAAGCTTTATTGCTACCGCTGCCAAACTTGCCGAGCCCGTCAACGCCGATCGGCAAAAATGAAGAGGAAAACGTCGAAATCCGGCGCTGGGGAGACGAATACATACCCCAAAATCCCGGTATTTTACCGCACTGGGAAATCGGCGAAAAATTAGGAATTATCAACTTTGAACGGGCAGTAAAAATCGCTCAGCCCCGCTTTGTGAGCTTAATTGGAGCTGGTGCAGCCCTGGAAAGAGCGCTTATTCAATTCATGCTCGATCGCCACACAAAAGCTGGTTATGTAGAAGTAATTCCCCCATTTTTAGTTAACACTGAATCCCTGACCGCTACGGGTCAATTACCTAAATTTGCTGAAGAAAGTTTCAAGTGCGACCAAGACGATTTGTGGCTGATTCCTACTTCCGAAGTTCCTGTTGTCAATTTGTACAGAGGGGAAATTTTGACAGCAGAACAGTTGCCAATTTATCACTGTTCTTATACTCCTTGTTTTCGGCGCGAAGCTGGCAGTTACGGCAAAGATACGAGGGGATTAATTCGATTGCACCAATTTAATAAAGTTGAATTGGTAAAACTCGTGCATCCGAGTACCTCCGAGGCAGAGCACGAAAAGTTAGTGCAGGATGCGGAGGGAGTTTTACAGGCGCTGAAATTGCCTTATCGGGCGATCGCACTGTGTACCGGCGACTTAGGTTTCGCGGCAGCCAAAACCTACGATTTAGAGGTGTGGCTGCCATCTGCGGGCAAATACCGCGAGATTTCCAGTTGTTCCAACGTCGCAGATTTTCAGGCGCGGCGGGCAAATATTCGCTTTAAAGAAGCGGGTAAAAAAGGCACTCAATTCGTTCACGCGCTCAACGGTTCCGGTTTAGCTGTGGGCCGCACAATGGCGGCTATTTTGGAGAATTACCAGCAGCCAGACGGAACTGTAAAAGTGCCGGAAGTGCTGCAACAATACTTGGCGAGGGAAGTTTTGTAATAGTTTTGAGTTAAAATTGGGGTAAGGTGCGCAGTGCGCACCCTACAGTTTGAGTAGTAATAGTTTTGAGTTAAAATTGGGGTAAGGTGCGCAGTGCGCACCCTACAGTTTGAGCAACGCTTTCTTGATATCCAACGCCAACAGTTTGAGCAACGCT
>NZ_JAUBUR010000003.1:35998-227480 GCF_036705485.1 Microcoleus sp. AT9b-C3
GCTTTCTTGATATCCAGGTAAGGTGCGCAGTGCGCACCCTACAGTTTGAGCAACGCTTTCTTGATATCCAACGCCAAAAATCTATCCAATGCTAGATACATCCAGTAAACAGATAATTGACTATCACTGCTAGTCTTCTGAAATCCCAAAGCCAGCGACTGTTTTTCGTACATGGGGTGAATCATCAGGGTGTACAAGTCGCAAAGATTGGGAAAATCTGTTTGCATTTCGCCTAAAACTTTTTGTGCGTCTTCGAGAAAAGCAATGCGGTATTCTGACAAATACTGCGGATCGATCATCCAACTGCGGACAAATACTGACTGGCAATTTATATCTCCTGGTAGCGCCATCTTGAAAGGATCGATATCGGAAATAGAACTTAAATGAAGCCCTTTACTAGGAGCATTAAAAAAATTTACTTCAGATTCGCTATCTGTGGGATAAAGTAAGTAAAAGCCGACTGGATTGAGATTATCGGAGCGGCGCAAAACTCGCATTCCCTTTGAGTATTGACTGGCAAAAATCCGGAGTATTTTAGCAATTTTGTGGGGAACGGCGTTAGTGTTTCGGTTCATCCAGTTGTAATTGGTGGCTAATAAATTGGCAACGGGAATCGCGTCGCACCGGGGGTCAAAATTATCTAATTGGAGTTGTACAGGCTTTTGAGGTTCGGCGGTATCTAAAATTTCTGAAACAGGTTGAATTTGAATTGCCGTAGCGTTACCATCAAAGTGTTTTGCGATTAATCCGAGTGCTGCTAATTTATCTAACATCATTCCGGCGGCGCGATCGCTCCCGCGATCGGAATCGCAGTAAAATAGTTCGGCGGCTTCCCGGTGAGTGCACTGCACTTCTGTTGCTGGCACTTCCAGTTTCGCCAGCGGTGGTTTGAGACGGGGCTGGCTTTCCTGAAGCTGTTTCACCGATAAGTAAACCCAAAGCCTGATAAAGCATTCAGCCCTCGTGCGAGTTACGCCTACTCGTTTCATCAACAGCGAAACAGCCGTGCGGCGTTGAGAAGGAGAATACCAAGTATCTAGTTTTGCAATATCCATTTCAGTCGGGAAGCTGCGAAGGAACTCTAGTTACATATTGGCTCAATTACATAAAACTTCACCCCGCTTCAGGTTACTTGTTGCCGCTGTTGCTCAACTTGCCTGATTTCCGGCGACTCTACAAGATAGCTGGTTTCTCCTTGCAAGTTCACTGCTTCACAAAGCACCATCAATTTTAGATATTTTCTGGCTTGATTTAACAAACGAACGAACCAGAGTAAATTAGCAACTTTAGCAGCAAACAGTATATTATAACAGCCAAATGGCAGCGTTTGCCGTGCGTGATGCGATTTTTCAGTCAAATTTGGAACCAGGGGCGATCGACTTATTGGCCTGCGCTACCACTTTACCAGACTTATTAGTACCGGGATTTGCCAGCACAGTACACGGGGAACTTTCCGAATTATCTCCCCTAGAAATAGTGTCAACTCAAGGAGTTTGCTGTGTCGGAGTTAGTGCTTTAAATTACGCCGCCTCTCAAATCGAACTCCAAAAAAAAAACCGCCATTGCCGTCGCTTCCGAATTTCCCTCGCGCCTGTTCAAAAACACCAAATTAGAAGCAGAGACTTCAGTGCAAGCGTGAAAAACCCTGCCTTTCGATACAGAATTAGTGCGCTGGATGCTCTCCAAAAGTGCCGGAGCCTTCTTGCTCCAAAACCCTCCTAACACGACAGAAATCCTCTTAAAAATAGAATGGATTGAACTCGTTTCTCACGCCAATGCTTATCCTGTTTGTATGTATTCAGGATGAGCAAACGAAACATCAACTAAAAGCTGGTTGGATTATTCCTCCTATCTCGATGCAGCCACAGCGGGAGCTTTTGACTTGCGGCAAAATATTCGATTGCTGGACAATGTAAGGAAATTAGGTGTTGAAGGTTGGCTGCGGTTCATTAAAGCCGGGAGAGTTTGTCCGCAGGCAATCGACTGGCTGCTGGGTCACTATTCGTCTCACTTTTTCCGGGGGCAAATTGTAGAACTTCTGGAACAAGCTGGCTGCATGATTCCTGAATAAAAATGGTTTACTAACTTATACAAGTCGGGGAAATACAGGCTGTGCCGCGATTTATTTAATGTTAGAGGAATTGTTTAATTATGGCACGTTGCAGCCGGGACAGAAAATATTTTGTTTCGTGCCAGAAAGCGCCCGTTTTACAACAGCATACATGAGGTTAACTGCTGCGGAAAATACCCATAAGCCTATGAGTTCTCAAATTTCTAATTTTCTTGATGTTCCCGAAGCTTCGCCTCTCGAAAGCGTTAAACCGGAAAACTCCAACTCTCCGCAAGCTTAGGGAGCATCTCATATTTGTAAAAACACTTCTTCTGGCTCCTTCCTTATTCCTCTTTTCTCCTGGCTCCTGACTCCTGACTCCTAACTCCAATTTTGGGCTTGGCTGCTTTCATTGAGATGCTCCCCAAGCTTATTTGTTGCGGGAGTTAGCAAGGATTTGGCTTACGTCAGCAAGATTACCGGAAATAGCGACTGGAATCATGTAATTCTCAATCGCCATCCGCTAGGCCCAAACAGTCCGTTTAATACGGCACGCGACTTGTTTTTGCACGGGATAGTTTCGGAATATCTCTATCGGTATTTGGAACTGCAAAAAGAGATGAGAAATGTTTCAAAGTAAGGTGCTTAGGTATGTGCAACGTAAGCACCTTACGAATATAAGTAGCGCGTCCAATAACTTTTTGCGTAAGTCCTGAAGGTTGAAAGAATGGTTAATTTTTATGTCAAAAATCAATAGGAAAACTCAAGCTGTTGCTAGCTGTGCTTGTTCTGCTGCTTTGGGCAAAGTCTGATTTACCACAATCCACTTGCCTGTAATTGGGTCGCGATAAGTAATAAACGGATTAGATTTTAAAGGTTGACTGCAAGGTTTAGCGCCCATTTCTACACACTCCCAATAAATGGTATTGAATAACTACTACAACACCATACCTTTAATAATCGGCTATTTTTCCTAAAATCCGCGTGATTTACAACTCAACAATAGGTGATATTTTAGGTGTATTTTGGTGACATAGAGCACTACCTAATGTGATTTAAAACTGCGTTGGCAGTGAGCAGTATCACCAAAAACCTTCCGTAAAAAAAATCGGCCTTCTGGTTTTTACCTTCTACCTTTAAGAGGGCCACTACTTTCAGTATACATCTGATATTATTAAGTAAGGTAAAGACGTTTATCAGAGATCCCCTCACAAACTTATGGTGCTATTTGGATTTGGCAAAAAGTCGAGCCTGCCCTCTCCCCAAGAGGCCTTGCCGGGGCGGGCAGAGTCGATGTCGGTACCGGCAACTCACTTTGTTAACGGCAATCCGCTCAAACCTCCCTTTCCAAACGGCATGGAGACTGCCTTGTTTGGCCTGGGCTGTTTTTGGGGAGCAGAACGCAAATTTTGGCAACAAAATGGAGTTTTTTCGACGGCTGTTGGCTACGCGGCCGGGATTACTCCGAATCCTAGTTACAACGAAGTTTGCAGCGGGATGACGGGACATAATGAAGTAGTTCTGGTTGTGTTCGATCCCAAAGTAATTAGTTACGAAACGCTGCTAAAAGTTTTTTGGGAAAGTCACAATCCTACTCAAGGAATGCGTCAGGGCAATGATTCTGGTACTCAATACCGATCGGGAATTTACACGTATTCAGCTACCCAAATGCAGTTAGCTGAAGCTTCGCGAGATGCTTACCAGCAGGCTTTGACTGCGGCAGGTTACGGCAAGATTACGACTGAAATTATTGATGCTCCTGAGTTTTATTACGCAGAAAGCTATCATCAGCAGTATCTTGCTAAAAACCCGAATGGTTATTGCGGTTTGGGCGGTACTAAGGTTTGTTTGCCTGCTATGTCTCAGGCTTAAAACTTTTACAAGGGGTATTTTGGGGCTGTTGCAATAGTCCCGCAGTCCGGCAGGGGTTTAAACCCCTGCCTCAAAGCTTCAGTCGTCTGAAGACGACTGAAAGGTTATTGAGATGGTCAAAGGGATTAGTTGAAAGCAGGTAAAATAATGCTGGCTGGTGTGGTAATTATCAATTTAATGATATCTCTTGTCTGTTTTTATATCGCTGCGAAAGTGTGGAAAATTAGGCGGACGATCGCACGTTTGGAAATTCGGATCGCAGCAATCGAACGCTGTAGCAGCAATGTCCTCAGTATGTCGCCGGATTTCCTTGGTAAAAGGCAGCAAGGTACCCGCCAACTGCGACGGCGCTATCAACAACTGGAATTGCAACTGCAACAGGTTCAGCAACTTTTGGGATTGCTGGGTTTGGGACGGATGCTTTGGTCCAGGCGCGATCGACGTTTGAGGTAAGCTATCCTAAAATTGCCGCCCGTGCTGACTCCGTAGGATTTTCAACAATATTTCTACCTTTGTAAACGGCTGCGATCGGGCAAACGTGCCTAAAATTGGTGTATGGAGAGAAGTTATAAAAATGTCAACTAAACGTTCAGGATTATTTATTGGCGGTTTGCTTGTGGGTTCTGCGATCGGGGCCGTGACTGGCTTGCTTATAGCACCGCGACCGGGCAAGGAGACGCGGCAGATATTGAAAAAATCAGCCGATGCTTTGCCGGAGTTGGCGGAAGATTTATCGACTAGCGTGCAGTTGCAGGCAGATCGACTTTCTGAAACTGCCATCCGAAATTGGGACGAAACTTTGATTAGACTCAAAGAAGCGATCGCGGCAGGTTTGGAAGCGACTCAGCGGGAACGCCAAACCCTGTCGGAAGCTGAAGCTGAAGTGAGTCCCCCGTCGCGCCCTCCCATCCGCTAAATGGCATGAAATTCTCAACCCCCAATCCCAGATTCCAGTGAGTGATCCCATATTTTGGCTAGGACTTTCGATTTTGCTAGTGGCAGTTAGCCTGACTGCTGTTTTAGTGACTTTAATACCTGCGGTGCAAGCGCTGGCACGGGCTGCCCGCAGCGTGGAAAAGCTCGCTGACACGCTTTCTCGCGAATTTCCGCCCACTTTGGAGGCGATTCGGTTGACGGGGCTGGAAATTAGCGAGTTGACGGATGATGTCAGCGAGGGAGTGCAAAGTGCGGGCGAGGTTGTCAAACAGGTCGATCGAAGTATTGGTAGCGCCAAAAAGCAGGCGCAAAACGTGCAGGTAACTACTCGCAGCGTGGTGACTGGGATTAAGGCTGCTTGGAAAACTTTAACTCGCAAGCCGTCGATTTCTGGGACAAATCGCCGGTCAACAGAGAGATTGTCGCCGAGTCAAAGAAGTGCGCTTTCGCTGAGGGATTCGAGTTTGGAGGATAGGTATTCTGGGGTTTACGGTGCCGGTACGAGTAATGGGGAATCGCCACGGTTGAGGAGTAGCGAGGGTTCAGGTTTGCCGGGGGATGCGGAAGATTTTGAGGAAGTGCGATCGAACGATTCTTGATTGCACCCAATTCCTCATCATCCCTCCACAGCACACCCATCCCACCAGCAAGGATTCTTATCAAGAAAATCCATCAAAGCATCATACTTAGGCGAACCCTTTTGTTCCACATACTCCAAAGCCCCCCAGCTTCCCCACTTACTAAATGAACCCACATCCACAAAGTGCATAAAAAGACTGCCTCCAGCTTGTTTCCAACTATTCAGTAATTGGGTGTACATATCATACATTTCTGGACGCCTATTTAATTCCATAAAAAACTTGGTCAGTTTTTCGTTATTCTCAACTCCTTCACTACCTACAATATGTTGACCGCCCTCGTAAACAAATAACTTGAGACCTTTTTTTTGAGCCACATCTAAGTAATACCTAAAGTCATTATCAACATCGGGCAAACTATCTTTGAAGCCAGGAAGTAACCCGCCCTCTCTTAATTGCTTAAAAGCTTTGCCAAATCCGCCATCTGCGTCATTCAACCAAGATTCTACTTTGCTGGCACTTTCTTTCCCGCCCAAGTTGCCGCTAAAATATCCCGCTATAGCATAGGCATCTATGCCGTGTTGATAACAAGGTTTATTGCCCTCAGCTACCCAATAGGGACAATCTAAAGCATAATTTCCTAACTCTCTCCAAGCTCTTTGAGTTCCTAACACGCAAACAACTCGATTCTTTTGCTCCCCAAAGACGCCTTTCCAGATATCGCACATTTGAGCACTACGCATTCCATGCCATTGCATAAAAGCATCGCCTTTATCTCCCCACTTAGCTTTACCTTGTTTCAAAGCATAATGCGACTGTGGAAATGACCAATTCCAAACCTCATTAGAATACTCTACATAAACTTTCAGCTTTGGATCTAAACTATCTTTTACCATTTTAGCAAAGTTAGTCATATATTCATCCGTAGCCTGATGCGGCATATTAAACCAGGGTTCTTCTTGGACTTTGTTAGATAAATCCACCATAACTTCTATGGGAACATTTCCTCGGTAAGAATAGGATACACTCTCTGGTTTAGGTCGGTTTGACCATTCTTTTTGTTCAGAACCATTTGTCCCCATCCAGTCCATAAAACGCAAGACTCTAAATTTTTTAATCTTGTCTATAAACAGCGGATTAAATATTTCGCCACTTTGATAAAGCTGTTCATCTTGGGAGCGAACAACTTTAATATTGCGGATATAGTTCCCTGTTTTCTTGGGATCGGTAGCAGTAATTGTAATCATTATTCCTCCGCCTTGTGTGGCATCCACATTAATGATATCCCTTCCGGGTTTCGACGCAGCCTCATCTTTTTTGGCATCAAATTTATATTCGATCGCACCTTCACCTTCATAAGTAACAATATATTGCCCTGAAGGATAGCGATTGGGGATTTCCCTAAGTAATAGGGTACTTACCCTAGTATATTTAGGAGCATCTTCGGGCGAGGGGAGAGACTTCACCCACCCACTTTCATCAAGATTTAAAAGATTATACTCCTCTGTATCCCATTCACCTTTACAGTTTGGTTGTCCGCTGACGCATTGAGTTATCCATCTTCTAGAAGATTTGAAAGCATCTAAAAAGGGTAATTGTGTTGAGTAGTCAGCAATACCACTAAGCCCAACTCCTAAAGAAGATCGAGAATTTGATGTATTTTTTACATCTGCCTGCACAGCTACTTTGTTATCTACTTGGCGTGCTGCTGTGGGAGCAATATTAGTTGTTAAAGCCCAACATCCGGGAATGAAAATGACAAAAATTAATAAACCCAGCACAAAGCCCAGAGCTTTGTTGTTCGATCTGATACTTAATCGAGGCATAAATTTGACTAATTTGATTGTTTTAGGTAAAATCGAAGCGGGTGAGGTCGTTTTAATTTTGATATTTTATCAAAAAGTTCCTTCTCAAATTATCAGCTATAAGATTATTAACATTTTTGCCTCTCAGTGGAGGGGCGAGATACCTTTCTGTCCCCAAGTGCGATCGCCCATCTAACCGTTTTTATCCAAATCTTCTGTTTTCGGAGCTTCTGAAGTTGAGGGGAATTCTAGTCGAATGTTAATATCAATTGATACTGTACTTTCTTTAAAACCTATATTAACTATTTTTACTAATGCTTCTGTAGGTACAGAATTATTTACTTTAAATTCAGCAGAAGACTGAGTTTTAAATCCTGCTTCCTGTAGCCGATCGCAAATATTGCGCCAATTTCCTACAGGTTCGTTAGGTACATCTGCGAGTTTTTTAACATATTGGTATAAAGTTTTACATAAATAAACCTCTGCACTTTTGGAACTCTGAAACAGTTGGCGGGCGATTTCGGCGGGACTGCAACCGGAAAGCAATCCTCGGAGGTAGAGTTTTTCTGTTTCTGTTAGTCCTCGGCGCGATCGAGGAGAGATTTGCCGTTTAGCTTCTGCAAAAGCTTGGTACAGCCTTTCTAAATCCCAGTGTTTGGCGGCTTCGGCAAATAAGTCTTCTTTTGATGCCATTGTCGGGTGTGGTGAGATGTGGCTAACAATAGCATAACCGAAATTGCTAGCGTTTGTTAGTTGTTTGCTAACAATAGGTAGTCTAGTATTAAATTACCGACTCATTATCTAAGTGCAAATACTTAGAAAAACGGGAAAGTGCGATCGCGATCTTTCCAATTTTGCCTGTTTAATTAACTTTCGTTAGTCAAACAGTTAGTTTTTGTTCCTTACACAGAGGTATTTCAATGGCTAAAGGTGATGAAATAGCGAAAGCTGCAGGTTCCGCTGCTGCGGGTGGTGCTGTGGGTGCTGGTGTGGTAGCTGCTACAGGCTTGACGGCAGTGGGTGCCGTTGGGGGAGGTGCGGGTATTGGTGCTGCTGCTGGGCCCGTTGGTGTAGCCGTAGGTGCGTTGGCAGGTTTGGCATTTTACGGGATCAGCAAGGCTTTTTCTGATTAAAGCTTGACTCACGCCAGGGACTTAAGTCCCTGGCTAATAACTAAAGTCGGTTAAAACCGACTGAAATGGTCAGGCAATTATCTTTGTGTCATTTTTTTTATTCAGCATTATTAATTTATGTCTTCTCAAGAATTTCAAGCAGCATACACCAGCATTGACAGTACAGGCACTTTCCTATTACAATATCTCAAAGAATTCCGTGACGGACTCCACATTCAGGGAGATGAAAGTCAAGGGCTACAAAGCATTGAAGATGAAATTAACAAAGCTTTAAAGGCTTTGCAAGATCAGAAGTATCAAGTAGCCGTCATAGCAGCAATGAAAGCTGGCAAAAGCACCTTTTTGAATTCAGTCATCGGTGCTGATGTGCTGGCGAGTGAAACGGCCGCCTGTACCATCTGCCGTACAGATGTCCGACACATTAAACCGGGCGAAACTCCTAAACTTTTAGAGTATCGAGAAGGAGAAAGAAAACCCGTCATTCTTGTTGAGGGTGACGCTGGCGAAATTCAGCAAAAATTCCTGCTGCGTACCCGTGAAATCCGAGAAAAAGGCAATCCTGATAACACTACACGCTTTGAGATAGAGCATCCGATTGAAGCAATTAGCCAATTATCTTCTCTCACAGGCTTTACCCTAGTTGATACTCCCGGCCCTAATGAGTGGGAGTCGGCAAACTTCAACATAAATGAACTGAAGCAGACAGCATTAGAAGCACTGCGAACCTGCAATGCAATTCTGTTTATTTTAAACTACGCTTCCTACAAAGATAATGCAGTTGCTGATTTGTTTAAGGATGTTGTTGAAAATCGTAAAGATTTTATAGCTGAGAATACGGGAAAAATTTACTTTATTTTGAATAAAGTTGACCAAAAAACAGAGAGAGACAAAGAAATTGCTGATGTCATTAAAGATTTAGAGCGAGAGTTAGTTGGCTTTGGCTTTTGCAATCCAGTTATTTACCCTGCTAGTTCTCGACAAGGGCTTCTAGCGAAACTGATTCAGCAAGGAAAAGCAACTGAAAAGGAGATAAAAGATTTTGAGGATTTCTTTAGTGCCAAATATGCTGAGAGAGATGAAAAAGGTAGGAGAGTAATTCCTTTACCTGAAGAGATTGCACCAAGAGCTTTGCAAGATAGCGGTATTCCGAGCATTCAAGAAACAGTCATTCAAAGGATTACGCAAAATTCAGGCTGGAATCTATTGAGTGAGGTTGTGGCAGAACTTGATAAAGCTGCTAAGGCGATTGAGGATACTCTGAATACAGAAATTAAAGGTTGGGAAATGGGGATTGAATCCCTCAAACAAAAAGTAGAAGAGTACAGGAAACGCTCAGAAAATGCGAGGAGCCGAGTTGAATTAGTAAAAACAGCCGTGGATGTACAAAAGCAAATACTAATTCAAGGATTTAGTCAAGGTATTAATGGATTTGCCGATGGAGCTAAAGATAAGATAGCTAGTGAGATAGATAAAATTGCCGAGTCTGGTTCAGCCAAATCTCCAAAGCCAAAAAAAACTCAACTGACTCGTAAATTACCAGCGCCGAAATCTGACAATAGTGGCTTAGGACAAATGGTGGGAGAAATTGGAGAAGCACTATTAGGATTTGTCCCTGGTTTTGGTAAGGGCTTAGGCCAAGCATTCAATTTAACTGTATCTTTGTGGGATAAGCTGAGTGAATCTGTGCCTGACACTTTCAATAGTTCTGAATATGAACAGGCTGTTAAAAGTGAAAAATTAGACCCGTACATTATCCGGTGTAAAACTAAGGCTGAAGCTGAAAAGATTGTTAAAACAATTAATAATTTTTGCGCGCCACATATTCAGAATTGGTGGATAGATACTCAGGATGAATTAGTTCGAGATGGGACAAAGATTCGCGAAGAGTTGGCAAGAAGAATTCAGGAAGATATCCAACAAATATCAGATGAATTATCTAATTATCTTGGTGATGCTTTAGAAGTGAAACTGAACATCAACCCGATTCAGTTTCCTAGCTTTGATTTTCCCGGAATTGATGCACGGATTAAAGATGTACAATTAGCAGTGGTTGTAGGAAATAGAAGGGAAGAAAAAAGTAGAAAAAGTCGTTGCTGTAACTCTGATGAAGTCTATTATGCTGATGTTGATGTTACGGAAAGTCGGAATTTTTTTGATGTGGATTTACGACAGACATTAGAGTCAGTAAATCGGAAAATAGATGAGCAGATATCTAGAAACCGACAACTTCTAGAGCGAGTTATTGATAAACAAATTTCTGCTGATTTTAGAAGTGCCGAAAAGCAAATCAATGATTACATCAAAAGGTTTCAAAATGACTTCGATCGCGTTTTGAAGGAACGGGAAACGAAAGAAGCAGAAGCGCCGGAAATTTTGGCTCGTCTTGAGTATCAAAAAGCAAAGCTTATTGAGTACCTCAGTCAATTAAGTTCGATTCGGGAATCTCTCAATAGTTGGAAGCCAGTTAAGTAAAGTTAGAGAAAGTACGATCGCTCTTATTGTCCCAAAGTGCGATGCTACTTTCAGTGTCGGCATCTACGAGGACTGGTCAAAGCTCGATCGCGATTTGGAAGTTTTGATTGCAGCCGGCATCCCGCGTCATTTATTCAAAATACTGACTTCCAACGATGACATTGATTTGAAGCCTGTCACGCAATACCTCAAAGCAGTTTCATAATGTCTTGAGTTTAGCGCAATTGTTCTTTTTCCGAAAGTACGATCGCCCTTTTCTTCCGAAAGTGCGATCGCCCTTATCGAACTTCGATTCTCCTCACATAACTAAGCAAATGCAAGTTCATATTGCAGAACTAAAATTTCATCGGCTTTCAACATAGCCATAGCATATTCACTCCCTTGACTATCAGCAAATTCCACTAAATACTGAGATTCCTTTCCCGTATCATACACTTCAACAATAGTTCCCACAAGTCCAACTGGTAAACTAGAAATAGATGCGTATTCTGGTTCCACTAGCGCTAATCGCGTATTTGAAATAGGCTTGAGAATCGCAACCGAATCCAAAACTCTAAAGTGTTCGATCATAGTTTAACAAAAGCTGAAATCTAACAACGGTTAGAATTAGTTGAAGTCATTTCCCCGAAGTAGCCTCTTAAGGTTTGTAAGGGCAGGTTTAGTTAGGATATACGCGATCGCAGCGAGTTTACCCATTTCACGCACCCGCCCTCCCCACGCTAGGATTTACGCCTTACTTAGGCCTTAAGTTCGCGCTGCTAAACTCAGAAGCCACAATCATAGACCCAATCCCCGCATCCGTAAATATTTCTTGCAGCAAAGCATGAGGAATTCGACCGTCAATAATGTGAGCACCATTCACACCCTGAGCCAAACTCCGCACACAACAATTAACCTTCGGAATCATTCCCCCAGACACAACTCCCGACTCAACCAACTGTCTCGCTTCCTGAATATCTAACTTAGCAATCAGACTCTCTGGCTTGTGATAATCCTCCAAAATTCCCGCAGTATCTGTCATCAAAATCAACTTTTCCGCTCCCAAACCAGCCGCAATTTCCCCAGCCACCGTGTCAGCATTAATGTTGTAAGATTGACCTTTTTCATCCGCTGCCACGCTCGACACCACCGGAATATAACCGCTGTTCACCAAAGACTCCAAAATCTGGATTTTCACGCCGCTGACTTCACCCACAAACCCAATTCCCTCGCGGCCATCTGGACGAGCTTGAATCAGATTGGCATCCTTGCCACACAATCCCACTGCTTTGCCGCCAGCTTGGTTGATTAAGGAAACAATTTCCTTATTTACTTTCCCCACCAAAACCATTTCTACAACTTCCATTGTCGCCGCATCAGTCACTCTCAAACCATCCTTGAATTGCGGCTCAATTCCCAGTTTTTCCAGCCAGATATTAATTTCCGGGCCGCCGCCGTGAACCACAACCGGACGCATTCCCACGCAAGCTAGCAGCACAATATCTCGAACCACCTTGTCTTTGAGATTGCTATCTTTCATCGCCGCACCGCCATATTTGACCACTATGGTGCGACCGGCAAAGTGTTGAATGTAAGGCAGTGCTTCGGACAGCACCTCTACTCGATTAGTGTCCGAATTCCTAACAAAATCGCTTTGTTTGAGCATGGGTAAATTACAAAAGACTAAAAACTCAATTCTAAACTTTAATGGCTAAAGCACATATTAACAGCCACAAAAATCACTTTTTCCCTGAATTTTATCGACCCGCAGGCTTGCTCGATCGCCTTTATTGAACCCCATCCTCAAAATTTTAATAGGTTTTTTTAATGACAACATTAAAATTTATGTATTATAACTTATACATTTTTTGCTACAGTCAAGAAATGTATAGCTCCCTTGATTTACTTATTTACTTAACGTTTTATGTTAACTGCTGTCGCCCAAGACTCCGAAAACCTTCAGTACAAACTACCATCACAGACTGACTCATCCCCCCGGATGACGGTATTTTGCGATTTAGACGGGCCCATAGTCGATGTGTCCGATCGCTACTATGCCACCTATCAACAGGGATTGGCCGATACTCAAGCAGCTTATCTTGCTAGGGGAATCAACCTCAACCTCCAAATCCTCAGCAAACAGCAGTTTTGGCAAATGAAACAAAACCGAGTGCCCGATGCTGAAATCGCCAAAAGTTCCGGCTTGTCGGGAGAAGAAATTCACGTTTTTCTCGGATGCGTCAGTCAGCTTGTCAATCAACCAGACTTGTTGCACTTAGATCGCATCCAGCCGGGAGTGCAATGGGCGATCGGACTTCTGCACTCCCGCGGCGTGCGACTGATTTTAGTCACCCTGCGGCCGAGAAATCAAGCCGTTCAACTGTTACAAAATTACGGTTTAGCCAGACTGTTTACCAGCATTCGCGGAACTCAGATGGCGGATGCCGCCTATCACAACTATACAGCCTTAAAAACTGAATTGTTGGCCCAAGTGGCAGAAGAATTTGAGTCATCGCTGGGTTCGGCTTGGATGATCGGAGATACAGAAGCAGACATCCTCGCAGGAAAAGCCTTGGGAATACCTACAATTGCCGTTACCTGCGGAATTCGCAGCCGCTATCAACTGCAAAAGCACCAGCCTAATTTCATTCTCAGCGACTTGATTATTGCCGTTCATCACTTATTAGGTTCGGCCCAACAAGTAATAGTAGAATGACTACAGTTAACAGTAATTAGTTAACAGTTAACTGTTGACTAATTACTAATGACTAATGACTGACTAAGACTTTTCTAAAGTCCTGGTCATTTCCCACAAGCGATTGAGGGGAAAATATATCACCGGAGCCCACAGACTGCTAAGAATAGCAGAACACAAAGCCACTCGCTGGTGATAGCTCCAAATTTCCAGTAAAGCCCGATCGCCCATAGAAAAAAATTGCAGCCCCATCACCGTTTCCGCTACCACCGCCATCCCAAATACAATTAACGCGATCGGGATCGGATCTCTCTCAACAATATCTACCGGAATCGACCAAGTTTTCTGCAAAACAACTGTTAAGACTCCTACAACAACTAGACTTACAGCATGGGAGGGATGAGGAGCCGTCATCGCATCTTGAAGAAACCCCAAAACCAAGCCCATGCTAGCAGCTCCCCAAACTGTACGTTTCCGCTTAATACTCCAAGCTACCAACCAAATTAACAGCCAGTTCGGCCCAATTCCCAACAATTCCATTCCCGGCATCCGAGTGGGCAATATCAGTATGCACAGCATCACAGATAGAAATGTAACTGCGAAGTTGAGAAATTGGCGCGATCGCGGCGAAGACATCCGAGATAAAGCTTTCATTGTTGCTGTGCTCCCTCAGATGGTGCAGAGGATTGACTCAACGAATCCTTTGGTTCGACTTGCTTAGAATGGGGGTAAACCACCGCCCATTCCAGAGCACTCATCGGTGCAGAGAACTCAACAACAGCTTCTGGAGCCGGAGTTTTATTCATATCCACCGAAACCACTTTTCCCACCGGCAAACCAGGAGGGAACAACTGACTGTAAGAAGAAGTTGAAACCACATCCCCAGGCTTGACATTGGGAACATTCTCAAAAAACTCCATCACAGCCTGATTTCCGCCTTTCCCGCGCATAAAACCCATGTTACGACTGCGGGTAATTCCCACACCCAATTGACTCGTAGCGTCGCTGACTAACAGCACCAAGCTAGTATTAGGAGTAACGCTGACTACTCTGCCTACTAAACCGCCGGGACTCATCACAGTAAAATCTGTTTTAATGCCATCGTTACTGCCGCGCCCCAAGGTTACTTGCTGCCACCAGTGGTCGGCGCTGCGACCAACAATAGGAGCTACAATCCCTTTAGGTTTCTTAGCAGAAACGTAACCTAAAAGCTCTTTTAGCTTCTGATTTTGTGTCTCTGATTCTAATAGCTGCGCTTGCAATTCTTGAGTGCGCGCCGAGATGAGTTCCTCTTGTCCTGAGCCGTTGGCGTGAAACGGACGAGTAACCCAGTTGTAAACTTCAAATACTGCCGCACCTTGTGTTTGTCGAACTCCCCAAGCTGCAGTTACAGCTAAACCTAAAAGAGCAATTTGCAGTCGCAGATCCCACCACTTTCGGAATGTATTTTTTAGCATAATTTCACTAATCTAAAATTGTTAAGTCAGGATTTTAGATTTGAGATTGCAGCCGTATTTCTAAATCCACAATCCCAAATTTTTTAACTACATATTACGCGACGACTGCCCGCTGAAAACCCGTTCCAACTGTTTGTTTTCCAATACCCTACCAGTTCCCAAAACCACGCAGCACAGCGGATCGGCTGCCACGTGAGTGACAATTCCTGTTTCGTGACTGATCAGAGTATCTAAACCTTTCATCAGCGCGCCACCACCAGCCAGCATAATTCCCCTGTCAATAATATCTGCTGCTAATTCCGGGGGGGTGCGTTCCAAAGTACGCTTGACAGCTTCCACAATTACTGAAAGCGGTTCCGACATACTTTCGCGAATTTCTGGGCCTTTGATAGTAACAGTTCGCGGCAGACCCGACAGTAAGTGCAAGCCCCGCACTTCCATCATTACATCGTCATCCTCTGGAGTTGGATATGCAGAACCAACCTGAATCTTAATTTCTTCAGCAGTGCGTTCGCCGATGACCAAATTGTGAACTTTTTTCATGTATTGGACGATCGCCTCATTGAGTTCGTCGCCGGCTACCCGCACAGACTCACTGATCACCGTACCTTGCAAACTCAAAACCGCAACTTCCGTCGTACCTCCGCCGATATCTATAATCATATTGCCAGTCGCCTCAGCAACAGGCAGTCCAGCCCCGATCGCCGCAGCGATGGGTTCATCAATTAACCGTACTTCTCTAGCACCGGCCTGAGTCGCCGCCTCAATGACAGCACGCCTCTCGACTCCGGTGACACCGCTGGGGATGCCAATAATTATCCGCGGCGAAACTAAGCTTCGGCCTTCGTGAACTCTGCGGATAAAAGTCTTAAGCATCAGTTCTGCCGTATCGAAGTCTGCAATTACCCCGTCGCGAAGCGGGCGCAGTGCTATGACATTCCCTGGCGTGCGGCCGAGCATTTTTTTTGCTTCTTCTCCAACAGCCAGCGGTATTTTTAAATCTTGGTCGATCGCCACTACAGAAGGTTCCTGCAGAACAATACCTTTGCCCGATACATAAACGAGCGTGTTAGCAGTACCGAGGTCGATACCCATATCTCTAGATAACGAAAATCGATTGTTGAGAAGACCCACTGATTTGTACCCCCCCTAAAAACTAAAATACTATTGTGTGCAATAATGTTGTTACAAAAGTGTAACCGAGGTGGATTCTATTACGTTTTTCATCCTGAGTCTAGTCAGAAATGTACATTGTCGAGCTCAGGTTGAGCGCAGACTTGCCAATCATCCACCATCAATATGTTCTCCTAACTGGGTGTACAATCAGGATGAAGCCTCACAAGCGTTGTTCCAAGTTCAGTTTGGAGGCTAATGCGCGTGTTGACTGTTTAACTACATCACCGATCGACCACATTCCCCAAAAAGTTTATGAGTCTTAATGTTGTGACTTTAGTAGGCCGCGTCGGCGGCGACCCGGACGTTAAGTATTTTGAGTCGGGTACAGTTAAGTGTAGTTTGACGCTGGCAGTGAATCGCAGAACCAAGAACAGCGATCAACCAGACTGGTTCAATCTGGAAATCTGGGGCAAAACAGCGCAGATTGCGGCTGACTACGTTCGCAAAGGCTCTCTAATTGGCGTAACAGGATCTTTGAAGTTCGATCGCTGGCAAGACCGCAATACGGGTTCAAATCGCTCGAAGCCGGTAATAAAGGTAGACCATTTAGACTTGCTGGGTTCCAAACGGGACAACGAGGCGGGTATGTCGCAACACAACAGCGAATTCTAGCGTTTGGGGAATTTGGGAATTAATATTTGTGAATTGGGTGGGTGCTCGTGACTTCAGAAAAGTTAGAAATTGTTCAAACTGAGTACCAAGCTGGGCAAGTAGCTTTTGAGAGTGGCCGGTATGCTCAAGCTGTGCAGAGTTTAGAAACAGCTACCGGTTTAGTCGATCGAAATTCCCGGTTGGGCGGCGAGGTGCAGATGTGGCTAGTGACAGCCTACGAAGCCTCTGGCAATACAGAAAGGGCGATCGAGCTTTGCCGCGCGCTCACCCGCCATCCCCGCCAAGAAACCCGCCAGCAAGCAAAGCGCTTGCTGTTCATTCTCGAAGCTCCCAAACTCACTATCCCTCCTGAATGGATGGTGAAAATCCCCGATTTGGCAGCTTTAGATGAAAATCAATCAATCAGTTTTCAAGCCAATCCGAACGCAGATATCAAGTACGCTAAACCCAAGCCCGCCGTACCAGAGCCTGTAGATTTGAGTCAGGTTAATACGAAAGATAATAGGTTTATCTGGGTGGCGTTAATTGCGATCGGGCTAATTTTAGGCGGATTATTTCTTAGTTATTAAGCAGATGACCAATACACATTTCCAATAATTATTGTGGAACAGGCATCTTGCCTGTTCAATACAGGCTTTTCTGGATAGAACCAATGCCTTTTAGCAATTATAAAAGTATCAGCGCGGTCGCCAAAGAATTCCAAATTAATTACCTACGGGATAATTTCATTGTCGAAACAGAATTTGCAGTCAGCGAAGTTTTTCGGAATGAATTAGAATTGATTTTCAATGACGGAGTATTTGACAACTCGGAAATCGCCATTTGTGAAAATATCATTTATCCTGTATTAAAAGAAGTTTGGAAAAATTATCGAAGTAATTTTCTCCTCTGGAGTCACCAAACCTTAGTCTATAATGAGAATCTGTCAGGAATTCCAGATTATATATTGGCGAAGCGCTCACCCCTCGGCACAGTAGTTTTTGACAAGCCCTATTTCATATTAGTTGAAGCCAAGAAAGAGAGCGCATTTGATGAAGGATGGGGGCAGTGTTTGGTAGAAATGATCGCCGTGCAGCGACTTAACAATGAACCCGAACAAACGATATTTGGTATTGTTTCTAATGGCGCAATGTGGCAGTTTGGTAAGCTTAAATTAGAAATGTTTACTCAAAATAAATTATTCTATACAATTCAGGACTTAGAGCGACTGTTTGCAGCAGTTAACTATGTTTTTAAACAGTGTGAATTACAATTATAGAGGAATGCTCTTCAGTTTTAGGCGCGGGTGTCGAGAAACCGGGTTTTTAGGGAAATACTTCGCTGTAGCCGGCAGATTCACGAAAAAACCCGGTTTCTAAGTTTAATTATTTACAGCAATCTTTGGAGATTTTACAGCATTTGCGATCGCCCGACGCGGAGACAGTGAGAGAAATTATTGCTATGGTTCAGCAGATGGCTGGGGATTGATGGATGCACTTCGACTAAAGAAACCGGGTTTTTCGCAGCTTTTCGGTGGTGTATCGATATTCTGGGAAAAAACCCGGTTTCTGGCCACACCCTAAATCGCTAAAATAAAAAAAAGACCAAACCAAAAAGGCGATTATTGTGAGCGATTCAACCATAGAACAGATATTAAAATTGGCATCTCAACGCGCGGATGCCGCTGAAGTATACTACCTGTCGAGTCAAGACACCCCCATCGAATTTGAAAACAATCGCCTCAAATCCCTGCAAACCAAAGCACTGCAAGGCGTAGCACTCCGGCTGATTTCGCACGGCAAAATCGGTTTTGCTAGTTCGACAGACTTAACGCGCATAGACGATTTAGTAGATGCAGCGATTCAAACAGCCGAAATCGGCGACCCCGCAGAATTTGAACTCGCCTCCAGCTTCCACCTAAAAGGCCCGGAAACCACCTACACTCCGCCCACAACTCAAGAATTAGTCGAAAACGGCAAAAACCTGATCGAGCAAGTTCACGCCTACAATCCCGATATTATGGTAGATGTCGGCTTCCACGTCCGCAGTGGCCGCGTGAAAATTGCCACCACGCAAGACCTGTATGCCGAAAGAAGCAGCCAAATAGTCAGTGGCTCGATCGCGGGAAATTTGGTAAAAGGAGAAGACTTTATGCAAGCATACAGTTACGACGTAGCGCGCGATCGTCCCCTCGACACCAACAGCATCCTCCAATCACTCCTCGAAAAATACCGCCTCGCCGAACATTCAGCCACCATCACCAGCGGTTCCTACCCAGTATTATTTACCCCCAGAGCCGCCGCTAGCACCCTCGGCGGCCTCTTTGATACCATCCTTTCAGGTCAAGCAGTAGTTCAAAAAGCCTCTCCCCTAGCCGACAAAATCGGCGAAACCTTATTTGACGAACGCTTTACCTTTTTTGAAGACCCCACTTTAGGCCCTTCTGCTTGTCCCTTTGACGACGAAGGTACACCCACCACCCGCAAAGTCTTGATAGACAAAGGTACTGTCACCGGATTTTATTGGGATCGCAGGTGGGCCGCTCGCGCCGGTGTACAATCAACCGGCAACGGTTTTCGTGGCGGATTGTCTCGCCCAGGCCCTGATTTGACTAACTTTTGCATTTCCCCAGGAAATACCGCCACTCAAGACTTGATTGCTAGCATGGACGAAGGTCTAATAGTAGAGCAGGTTTTAGGTGCCGGTCAGTCCAATCAGTTAGCTGGCGAATTTTCTGTCAATTTGGACTTAGGCTATAAAGTAGAAAAAGGCAAAATTGTGGGTCGCGTCAAGAATACAATGGTGGCAGGCAGCATTTTTGAAGCCTTTAAAAATTTGGCAGATTTGAGCAGCGAAGCCGAATGGGTAGGCGGTGCGGCATATTTGCCGAGTATGCTGTTTCAACAGTTGGGTGTAGCTTCCAGGCAATAAGTTCAGTGCGGTTAATTTACTCGTTACCAGGCTCTGCCTGGTAATACATATCATGAGGCTCTGCCTCGAATTTGGATGAAAGCTTGCGAGGCAAAGCCTCTAGACATGGGTTCCCAGGCAGAGCTTAGGAACCAGTTAAAAGTCCCGACGTGCAAAACAAACATAGAAACAGTGTCGGCAATTCAACGCTTTGCTAATTCATGCAAATAGGTAAAAACAGGGAAAAATTTATAATGAAAGAGCAAAATGTCAAGGATGGAACTGGGAAGAAGAAAAAGAATTTTTTCTTTCTTTTACCTTTGGTTTTTTGCCTTTTAACTCTAGTGACTGGATGCGTTCAGTACGATGTCGGGGTTAACTTTGAAAGTCAAACTCGCGGCGAAATCGTGCAGCACATTAAACTAGGGGAAAGGTTGACGAGCTTCAGCAGCGAAACTGTTGCAGAATGGTTGAAAAGCGTAGAACGCCGGGTGAGGTTGCTGGACGGAAAAACTAAACGGCTTTCCCCCACAGAAGTTCTAGTGAGGATTCCTTTCAATAATGGAGCCGAGTTGCAAGACAAGTTTAACCAATTTTACAATCCGATCGCACCAACGACAAAATATCAGGCCGCAAGTTCGCTAGAAACAGATTTGCCGAAGTTTGAATCTCACCTTAGTGTCAAGCAGAATAATTTGTTATTGGTGCTGCGAAATCGGTTGAGTTTGGAATTGGATTTGCGCTCTCTTTCTCTGCTTTCTTCTAACGGCAGTCTGTTGCTGAGTCCGGGGGGACTTTTGGAGCTAGACTTTAGCTTGAACACGCCTTGGGGCGCCGAAAGTATTGAAACTGTCGCCGGTGCGCTGGTTCCCGAAAGCTATCAGCAAGGAAAACAGTTAGTTTGGAAGCTCAAACCCGGAGAAGTTAACTATTTGGAGGCGATATTCTGGATTCCCAGTCCCGTAGGAATTGGGGCGCTGATTATTGCCTTATTTGTAGCTGCGGGCATTTCTTTGAAATATCAAATATTGCCAGCGCTGGGAATCGGCAAGAAATCGCAAAACATCGGTCAAACCTAAAGAGGATATGCCCTAGAGGGGCGGGTTAACCAATATTTTCACTCAACTCTCAGAACTCCAATAAACCCGCCCCTCCCCGGATATTATTGTTAATTGACCCGATTTGATGTTATCAAAAAAAACTGAGAATATATGTCAAAAAACAGTTGACAAATAGTAAATAATTTGATTTACCTGAATTAAGAATTAGGAACAGAGAAAATGCGATCGCTAAATTTCTTCTTCATCTTTCTGATTTGCTTGGCTCTAGTATTATTCAGCATCGAAAATACACAGCCAGTCGCGATTCAAGTGATCGAAGGCGTCCAAGTTAAAGCTCCGCTGTGCATAGAACTAATTGTAGCGACCGGATTAGGGGCAACACTAGCGTGGCTGTTCAGTCTGTGGTCGAGAATGCAGCGAACCCTCGCCTCGCGCCAACAACTCCGCCAAGTTCGCGAAAAAGAGCAGCGGATTCAGGAATTAGAACAAAATCTTGAACGCTATAAAGCCGAAGTAGAAGGCAAACAACCTTTGTTAGAAAGTGCAGAACCGATAAGTTTAGAAATAGCAGCCATTGAGGGCACAACTGCTGAAATGACCGCCAATTAACTTGATATGCTCTCTCGTTTTCTCAGAGGCAAAATCTAAAATCTAAAATCTAAAATCTAAAATCGCATGGCCGTTTCCCGAAACCAAGATGGCTTAGAAACGATTTCCGAGGGAATCGCAATTTTAATTGACCTAGCCGAACGGGGAGAAATTGATCCTTGGGACGTTAAGGTAATTGAAGTGTTCGATCGATGTCTGAGCAAGCTTACGAACGCCTGCGATGCAGATCAGAGTAAGGATTTCTCCGATTTGTCCCACTCCGGCCAAGCGTTTTTGTACGCTTCAATGCTGGTGTTGCTCAAAGCAGAAAGTATCGTCCTCTCAGAACCCCCCGCGAATCCCGACTCGGCCGACGAGCCTGCAGTAGAAGACGCAGAGCACTCAGGCGGGCGACACTTGCCGCAGCATTTAGAGCGGCAATTGCGCCGTCGCGGTGTAGCTCAACTACCGCAAAAACGCCCGGTGACTCTCCCGGAACTGATTGAGCAGTTGCAGCTAATGAAAGCAGCAATGGAGCAGACAGTTACCCCCCGCCGTCGCCCTACCTCAAAAATGCGATCGCAAGCAGCCCAGGCTATCTTTGAGCTAGCTCACCAAGAAAATTTGGTGGAAACTGCTAGCGAGCTGGATCGGTTTCTGGCAGAACGTGGCTCGGAAATTGACGAGGGTTGGCTCGACTTGGAACAACTGCTGGAACTTTGGCATCATAAGGAGTTGCACTCCTCTGTCAACCCAGAACACCCGGTATCGACTGGCGAAGTTCACTTGCCAAATCATGACCGGGTGGGTATTTTTTGGGCGTTGTTGCTACTATCGGCTCAGTCTAAAGTAGAGTTGCTTCAAGAGGAATTTTATCAAGACCTCAAAATCCGCGCGCTTTGAGCTTGCAGGGTATTAGGTTATCCGGCGAAACTAATAACTTGGCCACTGCGTCGGTTAAGATTCTAGGCAGAATCTCGCTCGTGGCCATTCTGCTGCTGAGTCTCGAATGCGGACAGCGGGAGTGCGAAGTTTTTGCTGATTCCCGATTCCTGGTTTCTTAAATCAAGCCAATAGGGAAGAGTCATTGATAGCCTGGTACGATGTCGCCTATAAATAGGTCAGTCGATTTTAGATTTTAGATTTTAGATTTTAGATTTTAGATTTACTTTTGCATTGAATCTGAGAGCTTGAACTAGCGTCTAAAATTTTGAAATCGACCCGGACGCTCGCGTCGGAAACTTGTACCCGTTTTTGGGCGGGGTCAGGATTTTGCTGCGATCGATGCGATCGCAACCGCTAGCATCTAATTGTTCAGTTGATATCAGTTAACAGAGGGTTGAGGAAGTTAATAATGAAAGCGATGATTCTGGCGGCCGGTAAAGGCACTCGCGTCCGTCCTATTACTCAGACAATACCCAAACCGATGATTCCCATCCTGCAAAAGCCAGTGATGGAGTTTTTGGTTGAATTGCTCCGCCAGCACGGATTTGACCAGATTATGGTCAATGTGTCCCACCTGGCCGACGTGATTGAAAACTACTTTCGTGACGGTCAAAAGTTTGGGGTACAAATTGGCTATTCTTTTGAAGGGCGAATAGAGGACGGAGAAATGATTGGAGAGGCTGTCGGTTCGGCTGGTGGCATGAAACGAATTCAGGACTTCTCGCCGTTTTTTGACGATACTTTTGTAGTGCTGTGCGGCGACGCTTTGATTGACTTGGACTTGACTGCTGCTGTGAAGTGGCACCGGGAAAAAGGGGCGATCGCTACTATTGTTATGAAATCGGTTCCCCGCGAGGAGGTTCCGAGTTACGGAGTGGTGGTAACAGACGAGTCTGGCAAAATTAAAGATTTCCAAGAAAAACCTTCTGTAGAAGAAGCTCTGAGTACCGACATTAACACTGGTATTTATATTTTTGAACCGGAAATATTCAAATACATCCCTTCGGGTCAGGAATACGATATCGGTTCGGAGTTATTTCCCAAGCTAGTAGCAGAAGGCGCGCCTTTTTACGGGATTAGCATGGACTTTGAGTGGGTGGATATCGGCAAAGTTCCTGACTATTGGCGAGCAATTCAGAGCGTGCTCCTGGGACAAGTTAAAAATGTTTCGATTCCGGGAATTGAAGTGCGCCCCGGCATTTACGCTGGTTTGAATGTAGCTGTCAACTGGGATAAGGTTGATATTACTGGGCCTGTTTACATTGGCGGGATGACGATCATTGAGGATGGAGCAAAAATTGTCGGGCCGACAATGATTGGCCCAAATTGTTGGCTTTGCAGTGGCGCCACTGTGGAAAACAGCGTGATTTTTGAGTATTCCCGTTTGGGGCCGGAGGTGCGGTTGGTTGACAAACTGGTCTTCGGGCGCTACTGCGTTGATAAAACCGGGGCTGCGATCGATTTGCAAGCGGCGGCTCTCGATTGGCTGATTACTGACGCTCGCCAAGTTTTACCGACTCAACACGGAGAAGAGCGGCGGGCGATCGCAGAAATTCTCGGCAATCCTGAATAATTGCTAATTGCTAATTGCGAGTTTTTCAAAGTAAGGTGCGCAGTGCGCACCCTACATTTTAAGACTTCGGCAATCCTGAATAATTGCTAATTGCTAATTGCGAGTTTTTCAAAGTAAGGTGCGCAGTGCGCACCCTACATTTTAAGACTGAAGATAAGTATATTGGCTCAGACTCCGCTCGTAATTTTGCAGCAAAAGTTGGGCCTCGGAAAGAGTAATTTTATTTTGCTGCAAAGCTGCTTCTGTCTGACGGCGGATGCTTTCAACCAAATTTTCTGAATCGTACTGTACGTAGCTGAGAACTTCTTTCATAGTGTCTCCTTTCACAACGTGTTCGATATGATAGCCAGAAGGTGTTAGCTGAATGTGAACTGCATTTGCATCGCCGAATAAGTTGTGAAGGTTGCCCATAATTTCTTGATAAGCACCTCCCAAAAATAGCGCCAAATAGTAAGGTTCTCCAGCTTTGAGAGTATGCAGTTCCAAAACCGACTTCACATCTCGCAAATCGATGAATTGGTCGATTTTGCCGTCGCTGTCGCAGGTAATATCGGCTAAAATACCGCGTTGAGTTGGTTCTTCTTCGAGTCGGTTAATTGGCATAATTGGGAATAATTGGTTAATTGCCCAACTGTCCGGTACTGACTGGAAAACAGATAAGTTGATGTAATAAATGGACGCCATCACCTTTTCTAAGTCTTCCAAATCGTCCGACACGTAGTCTTTTTGCCGCGCGATCGCCTGTATTTTATCGCAGCAAGCCCAGTACAACTGTTCGGTTTTCGCCCGTTCGGCAATTCCCAAATAACCTAAGTTAAATAAACTGACTGCTTCTTCCTTGAATTGGATAGCATCGTGATAAACTTCTTGGTAATTTTCGGGACTGATAGATTGGTAAATTTCGTAGAGATTGCGCGGAATTTGGTGGGCGTTTTCGTCTACTGGTTCGGGTACTTCTCTGGGGACATCGCTAGTACCGAGTACGTCAAAAACTAACACTGATTGGTGAGAAGCGATCGCCCGCCCGCTTTCGCTAATGATAATTGGAACCGGGATTTTGCGCTCGTCGCAGGCATCTTTCACTCCCGCTACTACGTCGTTAGCGTAGTTTTGCATATTGTAGTTTTTGGAAGCATGAAAGTTGGTTTTAGAGCCGTCGTAGTCAACGCCGAGTCCGCCGCCTACATCCAAATAGTTCATATTAGCTCCCAATTTAGCTAATTCTACATAAATGTGGCTGGCTTCTCGAATGGCGTCTTTGATAACACTAATTGAGGAAATTTGAGAGCCGATGTGGAAGTGTAGTAACTGCAAACAATCGAGCATTCCAGCTTTTTCTAGTTCGCCGACTGCACGGATAATTTCAGGAATTGTCAAGCCAAATTTTGCCCGATCGCCCGTGGAACCTCCCCAGCGGCCAACGCCTTTGGTAGTGAGTTTTGCTCGCACTCCCAAAATCGGTTTAATGCCCAATGCTTTGCTCGCGGCGATTGCGAGCTCAACTTCCTCTATTTGCTCCAGCACAATTACGGAAGTTTGCCCTAGCCGCTGCGCCAAAATAGCAGTTTCGATGTATTCGCGGTCTTTGTAACCGTTACAAATTAACAAAGCGCCTGGGTTTTTTAAGGTGGCCAAAGCTATCATTAATTCCGGTTTAGAGCCGGCTTCGAGCCCGAAGTGATGGGGTTGACCGAAACGCACCAAATCTTCAATTAATTGTCGGTGCTGGTTGCATTTTACTGGAAAGACACCGCGATAGACATTTTTGTAATTGTACCGAGCGATCGCTCTGGCAAAACAAGAATTTAATCGCTCGATCCGGTCTTCCAAAATATCAGAAAATCGAATCAGCAGGGGCAAAGCCAAATTTCGCTGTTTGAGAGAGTCTACCAGTTCGCACAAGTCAAGGGAACCGCCGCGATCGCCCTTGGGAGACACTGTAACGTGACCGGCTGCATTGATCGAAAAATACGGTTCGCCCCAACCTTGAATTCGGTAGAGTTTCTCACTATCTTCTATCGTCCAAGATTTTTGTGGCAGTGGAGCCACCGTTACCAAAGCACTGTCTGGTGCCGCCAAACTCGTGGCTGTTGGCGAGTGAGTCGATAGGGGATCGAGATCGGAGAAAGCAGCGGTGGCTGGGGAACTCATCTTATCTGAAACCTCTTTGAGGAGTGGTCAAATAGATAGTTTATCGCACATATCGGGTTTCCTGATGCAGTTGAAAAATCACTTTGGGTACACAGGCTGGCGATTTTAGATTTTAGATTTTAGATTTTAGATTTTAGATTTGACTCTACAGATGGATCAAGGTGGGGGATTGAACTACAATCTCAACCGTAATTGCTCTGCTGGACTTATTTCTTCAAGCAAGTATCCGTATGTAGGTGAATTCGGAAACCAGGTTTCCGAATTCACCTGCACCAAGAGAGTGGTCGGACGATCGATCGCCCGACACACACTAACCAAAAATCACCTCCGGCGGCGCCATGTCAGCCCCCATAATCATTCCCCCGGTGTTAGACTTCTTCAAGCCCGGTTGAGGTGCTTTTTCTGGGGTCTTCTGAGCCGGTGCAACTGAGGCGGGCGGTGTCACCTGCGTTGGAGGTACTGCCTGTGCTCCTGGCACCACGGGTTGCTGCGACAGCCAACCCAAACCCCCGACAGCCCCAGCCATCAAAGCGGTGTAGCCGATGTACAAATGCACCGGACGCATTTGAAAGCCTTCGCCTGACTCGGAGTCGGAAACAGACACAGACATACTGGGAATTGGAGTCGGAGCGGGTTTGGGCAAAGCATTCGCCATAGCGCTACCGTCTAGTCCCAAGGCGTCGCCGAGTCTGCGGATAAAACCTCTAACGTAAATATCTTGAGGCAGTTTGTCAATTTCCCCATTTTCGATCGATTCGATGTGGTGCAGCGGCACGAGAGTTTGACTGTGGAGTTGTTGGAGGGATAGGGAGCGAATTTGCCGTCCCTTACGCAATTCTCCACCCAACTCCCGCAGGCACTCTTCTCGCTGTTGAACTGCTATTGCTGCTTCTTCTTCCTTGGTGAGTTTTTTTGGCTTCTTGGGAAAACCGAACCCTGGGAAGGATTTTCCGGGGACAGTGACAGTCGCAGGTGCAGCCGACTCGACTTTAATTTCGTCTTGGGGCGCTTGTTTGCTGTCTTCAGAAGTGTCAGTGTCTCGATCGGAATTTTCTGTTTCGGACTCGGTGTGGGGCGGCGCTTCCACACTAGCGCTGCGCCAATAGAAGACAGGAACAGCTACTGGTGGCTCCAATTCTTGAATTTCTGTCACCGTTTCAATGGCGGGACTTACAGCAGTAAAACTCTCTTGGGGTACTTGCGGTTCAATTTTGTTTTGTTTGGGGAATCGATCGAATGCGAGCTTGACGGCTTCTCTGC
Organism: Microcoleus sp. AT9b-C3; assembly: GCF_036705485.1. Classification (NCBI taxonomy): domain Bacteria; kingdom Bacillati; phylum Cyanobacteriota; class Cyanophyceae; order Oscillatoriales; family Microcoleaceae; genus Microcoleus; species Microcoleus sp. AT9b-C3. Next base: position 63,231 of record NZ_JAUBUR010000003.1, read on the forward strand.
TAACTGCTCTAATTAAAATTTCGGCAGCGGAAGCTGCTTCGCCCAACATTGTTTGCAAGCTAGCTAGAGCGTGGCTATAGGTGTCGCTACAGACGAGTTCAGCTTCTATTTGACCTAGGACAGAACGAAAACTTTCTTGAGAAATTTCAATAGTTGGGTGATCTGTCACCCCAAAATAAGCCTCGGGTTTCAGTGCCATGATATTCATATTGTCTTGGTAGAAGGTATCTGAGTACGTTCTTCGACAGGTTGGCAGTGATTCCGGATGTCGGTTGGGGGAGAGTGGGGCATCGGGCATCGGGCATCGGGCATCGGGCATCGGGCATCGGGCATCGGCCTTCCCAGGGCATTAGTAGGCCCTCACAAATAACCAATAACTAATAACCAATAACTAATAACCAATTCTCACTCATGCCCATGCCCTGCGCGGGCCAATTCCCAGGGAATGCCCATGCCCCATGCCCAATTCCCCAGGACTATTGTTTGTGGATGCGATCGAGCAACCAAAGAGATCCGAAAATCCCGACAAAGTGGGCAACAGTGGCGTGAGTATTGGCGAGTACCACAAATATATCTAGGGGCTGAATAAATCGGCCCACATCGACTGCGGCACCGAACAAGGCTTGCGGCTGAGCTAGAGATTTGGCTAAGAGAGTGCCGCTGATGGCTTCTGCGCCGATCAGCGTCAGCACCATTCCTGACAAGTTGCTCATCAGTGCCAGCCGCACCTCTTTGATGGTGTCTGCTTTTTTGGGGCGGACTGCGTTACCGGGCGATCGCAGTTGTCTCGACAAACGGGTGAAGCGGAAAGAGCGATATACGCTGTAAGCGAGTACGGCTAGCCCGCAAATGGCAAAAAATACGCCGCCGCCGGTGCCGGCACTGGTTGAACCGGCAGCGGCGCTAGCCCTGGGGAGCGCGAAGGGGATGGCAAAGAGCAAAATGATCGCCGCTACCACCCCTAGCACTATCTGTACCCAGAAGCAAACCCAGCCTGTTGTACGAAGGGCAAAGGCCACTCGCTGTGCGGCGATAGGAAGCTTATCGTTATCTAACTGATTAGTCATATTTTGAGCGGGTATAATTAATTGGCATTAGTTGGCAGCACTTTTTTCTCTTCGGGGACGGTTGACGGCGGTTAACCCTCTTTATAATAGAAGTAGCAATGTTTAAGATTTGTAACTAACATTGAATTTCACATTTGAATAGCGTCGATCGCCAGGTACCCAAAGCAATGACACAACTACAACCCACCGTCACTCCCAAACTGGAACAGCCAAAGTTTGGCTTCAACAGCTACGCAGAACGCCTTAACGGTCGAGCCGCGATGATCGGTTTTTCTCTAACTTTAATTATCGAGTATGTCACAGGCCAGGGCTTGCTGTCCTGGTTAGGTCTCAACTAATTTTAGCAATGGCGCGGTCAGCCTTACACTTTGTCTTGACTCGAACGGCCGCGGGTGTGACTTCTGCTGACCGCGACAATTTCGGGAATTGATTAAAATATTAATTAGAAACAAGCCCAGCGACTTCTCTGTCGAGAGAGTTCTGTTCCCGAATGCAATAGCTGGCTTTTGGAGGTATATATGGGGTGGAATTTTGATTTGACTAGCTTGGCAATTTTGCCTCGCTCCCGTACAATTCCCCACAGGCGAGAAGATGAATTTAGGTGAAGCTAGTCTTTGAGCTAGAAATCCTGATCGTTCCGCCAACTCTAAGTTTTAGAGCTTGTAAATAAATATAGAAAGAGTAAAACCAAATGAATGCTTCGTGGACGCGACTTTTGAGGTCAGCTTACCGTAGAGAACCAATTACCAGCTTTGTTGTGACAGTGGGCGTTGTCGATGCAGCCATCGGCAGCATGGGTGCGAGTGGCTCTTTATTGGCTTTTGGGCTGGGTACTGCTGGGGTGGCGATGGCTCTCCGCTGGTGGCAATTTTACCGCTCTGGAGCCGAACAAACCGCACCTGCTCCCGAATACTATCTTCCTCCTCAGTCTTCTAGACCTCAGTTGCCCGTGCTTAATGTGTCTAAAAAAAATCCTCCTTATTAAGATTACGCGGCAATGGTGACTGGGCGAGGTGCCGATCGACTCCCTGAATCTGAGGCACTAAAAGATAGGGCAAGAAAGTCTTTCGATCTTGGATGCTTGGTTTATGAATATTTCTGTTGCCGAGAAACTTTACAAAATTGGCTCTGTAGCTGCCTGTAGTGGTTTGTCGGTGAAAACTGTTCGTTACTATGAGGAGATGGGCTTGCTGTCTCCTGCGGTAAAGCGATCGCCTGCGGGTTATCGCTTGTTTGGCGAAACGGTATTTAACAGGTTGGCGTTTATTAAACGCTCTCAGACTCTGGGTTTGAGCCTTCAGGAGATTAAGGATATTTTACAAGTTCGCGATCGGGGAGAGTTGCCTTGCTCTGAAGCGAAGCAGCATCTAACGGCTAAGGTAGAGGAAATTTCTGTGCAAATTGCGGCCTTAGAAACTTTGAAGGGGGAGTTGCAAGGCATTCTCAACTGCTGGCAAGAGGAACCCTCGCAGGCGAGCATTACTAGCACGATTTGTCCGAACATTCAGCGGGATTGAGCGGCAGAAAGATACAAAAAAAGGGAAGGAATTATCGGTTTCCTTCCCTTGGTGGTTTTGTTGGTGGTTTTGTCGATCGTGTTGAGCTTTTAACTGTTTTCGCAGAGTTTGCTGTTGCTTTTTGAGTTGCCGAGCTCTGGCTGAGCCGCCTTTACCTTTGGAGTTTCTACCCTCGCTGCGAGGAGACTCCCAACTTTTTAGTCTCATGTTTTTCATTGTATGCACTACTTCTATACTACACCGCTAGATTTTCACTGTCAAGTATTTTTTAGACTGATGTTTTCTAGTATCAACTTTTGACTGATGGGGATTTGCTACAGACATAGGGATGCTGGGCTCATAAACACCCTACGGCGCGATGGTACCCCGATAAGCACCCTACAATTAGAGTTTTTTGTCGGATTCCGTTAACAGCGCTAATTGTGTATATTTATCAGTCCAAATATCCGGCGGGTATTTCAGCATCTGTAAAAATTGGCAGTGTTTCCCAAATTTTCACCCATTCCGGCAATTGGGCTACTTTTTTTAGCTGCAGCGACATTTCTATTAAGGAAAATCCTAAATTGTGGAAATCTTGAATAAGTTCGGCTTTCAAGAAAATTTCATTTTTAGCTAAATCGGGAGCATTAGTCGCAATGACAACGCTGTTGCCGGTTTCTAAATTGCATATATAAACTTGTGCGAACACAGTTTGAATTGTTTTCACCGCTGCCGCATTAAACTCTTCTTTGTGGAACAGGTGGGCAACTAGAGTACCTGCGCTTGACAAGCGAGTTTTGCACAGTTGGTAAAATTCTTGTGTCACCAATTTATAGGGCATATAGCCGCTGCCAAAACCAGCATCCACGATAATTATATCGTTTTTTACTGTGGAATCTTGTTGGGCTAGATATTCGCGCCCGTCTTGAATGACTACTTTGAGTCTGTCGTCGAATTGAATGCCAAAAAAATTTTGAGCTACTGCGACTATTTTTTGGTCAATATCTGTACATTGGACTATCGCGTTAGAGAAATAGTGGTGAAAAAATCTGGGGAGGGTGCCGCCACCAAATCCGATTACATAGATTTTTTTTGGGTGAGTTTTCCAGACTAATGCTAGCAACACGGATCGGGAATAGGGAAAGATTAAATTTAGTGGATTGTTGAGGTCTAGGATTGATTGAGCTACATTTGTGATTAAGGTTTCTCTGTCTGCTAAAAGCAGTAGTAGCACTGAGTTTATTTTTTTTACGGCGATGCAGTTGTCGCCGGAGTTTTGTTGAAATATGATGCCGTCTGGCTGTTGCTGAAGCCAATTGATTTGTTGGTGAAGAGCTGCTAAATTGCTAGTTGGTCGATCGCCTTTATAATCAGTCATACGATTTTAGATTTTAGATTTTAGATTCAGGGTAAACGTATCTTAACTTTAACCCCAAATATGCTACAGTTATATGTGACTATTTTTTTGTGTAGTTTATTCTAGTTCATGAGTGTTATCAATGGCAAGAGGTTTTAGTAAAACTGTAACTTCCCAACAAAAACCAATAAATTTATTGTCTCCATTGAATATTTCAACTGCCATTTTTTTAAAATATTTTGCCACTTTGAACGGCCCACAAATAGAAAGAAGTAAAGAACATTTGCTCAAAGATATTAGATCGAGTGCGATTCTAGCTATCATCAGCGGTGCCGACGGATGGGTGGCAATAGAAGCCTATGGCAGGGCCAAATATGAATGGTTAAAAAGCTTTCTAGAATTACCGAATTGTATACCATCTCATGACAGGTTTAGTCTCCTTATTTGCCTGAATTGAACCGCAGCATTTTCAAGAATGTTTTTTGAGTTGGGTAAATGCGATAGTCGGGGAATTATAACTAAACGTGATTGCCATTGATGGCAAAACAATGAAACTATCTTATGACCGAAATGACCAGCAAAAAGTGCTACATATAGTCACTGCATGGTCTTCATCTGATCAATTAGTGTTAGGCAAAAAAAAGAGATAAAAAATTTAATGAGCTAGATGAGTATGAATCCGTAGAAGGGCGGCTGAGTGTGTCGCAGTTACTTTGAATAATTCATGTAGGGGCGATTCCCTACGGGATAGCTGCGCCGCGCGTGCTTTTTGACAATTTGGGATGTAAGGGCGATCGCTATTAGGTCATTATTCCGCACTGTTTGCTACAATTATTTAAGTCAGCTTTAAGGACTGCCATGACTCAAGCTAACTCAATAACAAATGAAGCTCAAATAACTGTAAGTTCTCCTGAAGCTCAAATAACTGTAAGTTCTCCGGTATGGCAAAGAGTTGAGCAAATTGCCGGAGAATTTAACTTGTCAGTTTATGAACTATTGGAACAGATAGCCGAAGGCAAAATGAAAGTTGTTGCGGTTCCAACTAATTCAGAAAAACTGAGCGATCGAGATATTGCAAATGCTTTCATTTGGTTAGCCGCGCAAACTGATGTAGCAATCAACGTCTACAAGCTACACAAACTCGTGTATTACGCTCAAGCTTGGTATTTAGGAGTTTACGGCAAGCCACTATTTGATGCAGATTTTCAAGCAGGGATTCACGGGCCGGTTATTCCTGATTTATTAGAAAAGTATCAACGCCAATTTAGTTGGGAACCAATTACAGAGAAAATCGAACAACCAAAACTTCCCCAAAAAGTTGGGCAATTTCTCGAAGAAGTTGCGGAGGCATATTTTGAGTATGATGATGAAACTTTGGAACGAATGATTTGCAGTGAAATGCCTTGGCTGGAAGCGAGAGGGGATTTGCCGAGAGACGAATCTTGTCATGCCATTATTTCTCAAGAATCGATGAAAAAATATTATTCGGGCCGTTTTTTCTCTAAATAATCTAAGTGAGGGGCGATCGCGCTTTTTGACAAATTGGGATGTAAGGGCGAGCGCTAAACTTGTCAGGTAATTATGGTAATCTAAAAGTTAGGTAACTAGGACTGGCAAGAATGGAGGAATGTGACAACACAATTTTTCTGTCCATATCTCAATAGCGAGGTTGAACTCACTGAAGAGCGAGAACTACATATTGTCGATACACATCCCGATTTGCTACCATCTTATCAGGAAAGAATTGCTAAAACTCTAGCTGACCCAGATGAGGTTCGATGTGATTTACGTTTCGGCAATACTCTTCTATTTTCACAGCAGTATGGTAAGGGTCGCAAGGGTAGGTATGTTGTAGTAGCTGTGGTGAATGATACAGATCCCAGAGAGCGCTATTGGATCGTGACAGCTTACTTAACAAAAAATGTTACCCAAGGAGAGATAATATGGCAGAAAAACTAACTTTTAAATACGATGCTATTGGGGATATTTTGTACGTCAATAAATGTTCGCCTTATGCAGAGCAAGAATCGCAAGAACTAGAATATGGAATTGTGGCTCGTCTCAATCCTGACACGGAGGAAATTGAAAATCTGGAAGTTATGTTTTTCTCAAAGCGGTTGCGAGAGAGTAATGTATTTGAATTACCGATTGTGGGTGAGTTGCACTTGAGTCAGAAGGTTTAAAAAAGAATGGATTAGGTCTGTCTAAAATAGTGTATTCTCAACCGAAACGGCACGAAGGCTTGGGATTTTCGTGGCTTTTTTGAAAAACACTGGCGAGGGGCGATCGCGCTTTTGGACAAGTTGGGATGTAAGGGCGATCGGGCTTTTTCAGCTTCAAGTATTCGGATTAACTGTTGCCTTCGTGATGTACTGGATAATCACGTCAAAATCCTTACGGATGTCTGCCAGTTGTTTTACCCAGGTATTTGAAGCAGAAATCGCTTCCTCTCCCTCCTGACGAGCGGCTGCAATTTTCTTCTCAATCTCTCCGTAAACCTGTTGCTCAAATTCAAATAGCTGTATTTCAAGTTGATTTTCCAAATCTTTTGCTATTGGTTGAAACTGACTGGTAATATCACGACGGACATCAGACATTTGCCTTTCTCGCTCATGTTCCTGTTGCATTTGTAAAATATCTACTCCTACCGAAACAATTGCTAGAGCAGGCCCAAGGAATTTAGCAGCATTGCCGATGTTTTTGGCCATACCAACCGCCTGCCAAGGCTTAAACTTAAAGCCGACAAATTTTCCCACAGCCACAACACCTTGATGTAGACCGCTTCCTACTACATCTCTAGAACGTAGAAAGCCTTGTCCCGCGGTCTGTGCAAAACCCCTCGTTGCCAAATTAGTCAGCTCCACTCCGGCCGTCTCACCAATTTTTTTAAACCAGTTAACTTGGTCTTTAAGTCGCTCCACATCCATACCAGAACCAGGATTTTGGGCTGATATATTTTGATTTTTATCTAGGCAAGCAACAAAACTCTTGACTAGATCACCTTCTAGAACTTTTTCAACTTCCTGCTGGATATCCTCAACTGCTACATTAACAGCTTCTTGCAGTTTGGTTTCTGCTTTCTCATAGTGCTTCTGCACGTTGAGTTCAGTTTGTTTATTAAGCCTTTCAAAGTTCGGATCGCTACCTACTGCTGCGGCAAGAGTGTTACCTTCGCTAGCAACTCCTGAAGCCATCTCTAGGGCTATATTTTTAACCTTGGTTCGCAGGCGATCGCGCTCTTTACGCACGGTGCGAGATAACCGTGTTAGCACTTCAAAAAAAGTAGAATCTTCGCTAGAGTTGCGAGTAAAGCTCAACTGAGCATCATCAACACAGCTAAGGGCAATTCGGACTGGTGTATCAAAACGAGCAAGGGAGCCACGACGCTCTATAAACTGATTGAGCGCATCAATAAAAGTTGGAAATCGGCTGATTTCCGTCAGAAAATCATCGTTAGCATCAATGCCTTCACAATAATCTTTGGCATCGATAAAGCAAATCGGAAATTCATCGAGACTGTAAGGCTTCAGTGCATCGGCAAGACTTTGGCGGTAGTTAGCAATCTTTTGCTCTTCTTCTCCTGCTTCATCAGACATTTTATTGATAACCAGCATCATTTTCCAGCGATAGCCTTTTTCATAGGCTAACTTCTTGAAATTCTCTGCTGTCAATGAGTCAAAGAGCATATAGGTGAGGCAAAAAACTAGCAAGTCAGATTTGTTGATCGCTTCATAAGTAGTTTCATCGTGATCTTGGCGGTCTGTAAAAAGTCCAGGCGTATCAATTAACTTGATATTGTTCCAGTCATAATTGGTAGTTTTATCAGTAGCAATATCAGCATCAATGCGGATATCGCGCCGCCCTGTCATGGCAGAAATGATGGTTGATTTCCCTGCACTATACTGCCCCACAAAAGCTACTCCTAGAATCCCCTGATCTCGATACTCTTTTAATTCATCGCCCAGTTTTTTACGGATAGCTGTTAGTTCGGGTGTGTTTCCCTGAGCTAGTAAGTTGTCAAAATTTACTAGCGTTTTCGTGAAATATCCAGCAACATCAGCAGCTTTAAATTTCGGGTTGTTCTGAGTCATGGTAGTTTAGTTTTTTTTGGGAAGATTCGAGATTGCTAAATGAAATATCCTCTTGAAGGATGTGTTTAATATCCTCTAGGGATTTTTTTAGTCGTTGAACTTTAGATTTTGTGACAATCTTCATGCTACGTCCGAAATCTCTTTCGACTCTAGCAATGGTTTGGTTGATGCACTTATCTGTTAGAGTTTCCTGTTGTTCAGTAGACCAGTCAATGATTCGCTTTGCATAAGCACGATTTAGATAATTTGCTGTCCATGATAACTTGTTTTTTGCTTTTTCAAGCTGAGTCGCGATCGCTTCTAGCCCTGCAATCAATTCTTCAAAATAGATGTTGATGTTCGTGGTTACGGAATCAGAATACTTACCAAATTCCCTGTGAGCCTGCTGTAGAGTCTTTTGCCTCTGAGTGTTGAGCTGACTTTTTAATGAAGTTGAGATATTTATAACAGCCTCGCGTCGCTTTTCATCTTTGGATTTAAAAAGTCCTGTCATCATGCTAACAACAGTAGTTCCTATCCCTATAAAAATCCCAACAGGAGCGGCTACGAATAATGCTATAATAGTTCCTGCTATCCCTAGAATGCCTCCACCAATTCGCACAAAATCTCGAAAATTGTTTGAATCCTGCTCAGGAAAGTTGAAATCGCTACTACCAAGCTCAGATATTAGCTGTAATTCATTTCCTATTTCCTCCAGAACTTCCTGAACTTCCTTATTGAATTTTTTGCTAGTATCTTCATAAGCTATCTTTAAGCGTTTCTCAAATCGAAGTGCTTTTAACTTTGTTTCCCATCCCAGCTTCATGGCAACTTCGTTACAGTTCCAATGATCTTCTGCAAAAGATGGAACAGCTTCTATAGCATCTTGAAAAATCCTCTCGATTTGTTGCCGTAAAGAGTCTTTAGCATCCTTAGCTGCTTTTTGGATGTCCTTTTGGATTCCCTCGCGCTTATTTTTCAGAGTTCCTGTCAATTTTTCATAGACTAAAGCTTGTTGATTCACCCATTTATTAGGATGATCAATTGCACCTACGGTAGAACCAAGCAGAGTTTGAGAGCGCCGAATTACGCCATGATTAACCAGAGATACACGAATTAAATCAAGAAAATCCTGCATCCGACTTGCCTTAAAAAGCTCCTCTTTCTTCTTTTCGTGTTCGGGCTCGCGGGAAAGCTGCGCCGCCAGCAACATCACAGGAACAATCTTGAAGTAGTCATTAGCATAATGCTCTTGGGCGTAGCGACGGATACGTTCAATGTGTCCACCTAGCCCACTTTGACCCTCCATATCAAACACTTTATTGGGGTTCTTTAAGAAATGCTCCAGCCATCGAGAATCGCGTAAGTTCTTCTTGACATTCAGTAGAATAATTAATGGCTTTGCTTTTTCTTTTAATAACTGCAAGAAACGAAACTCACTCTCTTGGATACTGTCATTTGTCACCACATAACAAATCACATCTGACTCGTCGATAATACTTTTAGCAATTTCTTCGTCACTTTGGCCACCCGGAGCACCAATCCCAGGGGTATCAATGATACGAATATTCTTCCACTCGTACACCCGATTAAACCGAGTTGTGCGCTGCTTTCCTACACCGATCGCATCCCATCCATCATCAGTAACGATGGCGTGAAGAGTGCTTTTTCCTGCCTTAGTCCTGCCCATAAATGTGATGCTGAAATGATTGAGAGCGCGTTCCTTGGCACGAAGTGACTCCCGTACATTCTCAATTTCTTTAATAATGTCGGCACTTAGAGCATTTCTAGTATCCTCAAGTTGCTTGGCGACTTCCTTAGCAGTGGTAGCTTGACCTTTACCACCTGTTTTATATTTGATGTCTTCGATAGCCACTTGAATATTTTTTTCCAAATTAGCAAGGGCTGATAGAGCTCTTTGAAGTTCCAATTTTGCAAATTTGTAATCTTCCTCAGCGATGACTGCACACAGACGAATCGCCTCATCATATTCTGGCCCCGTTAACAGGATTTCTCGTCGCAGTTGCTCAACTGTTTGCTCACTCCCAGTGAGCTTTGCTACATTATCTACCAATGCCCGTGAAAGGAGAGAATCAGCCCCTGTAAGGAAACGCGCACCGAAAGAGACTTTCTGTTGTTGGTTGTGTTCGCCTATAAATCGGGTATCAGTGAAGGCTCCTGCTTCTGCCAACTGTCGCTGTACTTCTCCTGTGGGCCAGTTCCAAATCCGTGCTACTTGTTCCGCCATCTGGCGTTCTAATGCTGAACAGAAACCGTCAACATAGGCGATCGCCAACATTTGCGACATGGCCTCACTTTGCTCACCGGGCGACACTTTCCGAGCTAAATCCTCTACAGAAAGCTGGTTTTCGTCTTGAGCCAGAATTTTTTCCATCTCAGCGAGAGTGCGTTGAGAAGCGCCGATATGCGTTGCTAGTTCGCGTAGTGCTTTCGACTCTTCACTATGAATCTGCTGATCCGCACATACCATGTGCGTGACTAATAGGAATGGGTAGTTTAGGTGCTCGGTGGTTTTTGAGATTAGGTCAGACATATTAACTTATTTAATATTTGGTAATTGCAAAGTTAATTGGTAATTTTGATCTAGGTTAGAAGGTAAGCCTATTTTAGAAAAGAACTCATTAGAGAAGTTTACAGAAGATTCCACAGCCCACTTAGCACAACCATATCCCAGACACTGGTGCGGGAAGAAAAGGCTTCCTTCTCGTGTCATTGGGTTAATTGTTTGGATTCTACTTTCTAGCTTTTTCCTGAGTTTCTCATTCAAGGTATCTTTATACTTTTCTCCAGTTCCAATCCACTCAGGCTTATAATGGATGAGAGCGTTGCGAAGTAGAATTAGATAATCAACATCTTGGTAGGGAGCTTTTCCGGTATCGAACAGATCTTTGCCCGCTAAAGTAAGAGCAATTTGAAACTTTTGTAGTACAGAAGGTTTAAGATCATCTAATGGACTATAAGTTTTGGCGCCTTTGGTCGTATTTGGTGGCTTAATTTCAAGTTTCCACATTCTAGTCATCAATGCTATGACATTATGATCTAAACCATTTGAATAAACGCCATCTGCTACATCCGTAAACAATTCGTTGATTGTAGCCTCAAGATAGGAGACTGTAGTAATTATGGAGCCTATTACATAGGATCTATGTTCATCAAACACCTCGGATGAATCTTTGCTGTCATCATACTTCTCTTCTATTTCATAACTTAACTTTGCAAAGTGAGCTGCTGCTTTAATATGGCTAAATGATAATTTATGACTCAATTCAAGATCAATAATGCTTGCGTTAGAGTGATCTGTGTTCAGACTTGCACTTAGAGGAATGTCAGTCATAGCTGTTTTATGAGTAGTATTAAGTATAGTATAGATTATTACCTAAATAAAAAATCTTGTCAAGCCATAGAAAGTCATATTTAGTAGGTTGTTTATATCCCAACTAGGTCATAAAAAATCACATTTATTTGGTTGCCACTGCAAAAGTCGTTTACTGAATTATTTTTAGCTTGTTCTTGGTTTATTTATCTGTACTATCTAAACGTTCTTGGAGAGGAACTTTATCCATTACATTCTGGAACTGAGGACAATATACTTTTGTAGCCGCTCCTTGTATCTCTAGTTCTACCACAAATAAATCTAGATTTTCTCGCTCACTCATAGTTCCGTTTTGTATAGAGTTCATATGTCTATTCAGTTGTCTATCGTTGTAGGCACGGAATAATGTTTCTTTACTAATACCTTTTGATAAGTCACTGCAATACTCTAGACCATATTTTTTGGCTCTCTCGAAGGTATAGGCTTCAAACATTTTTTTGTAACCTTCTTGTTGGGATTTTTTCGGGTAGCTATCAAAGGAAGCATATACTTCACTTTTAAACTTCGCATCTTTATTGAAATATATCCCAGTAACTATTCCTAGCGCTATCAATAGAATAGCGATTGTCAGAGTTTGTTTCTTTTTTATCAAATAATTATTGTCTGTGATAAAAACTAAACTTTGTTCATACAGTTTACTGATTATTGGCTGACTAAACAATGTTGTTTGGAGAAAGTTTAAAGCTGACTGAGCTAGTTGTTTTTGCGTATTTTTGTCTGGAATCGTCACTTTAAAACCTGAAGCTTGATTATTCACGCTTAATTTCGCTGGGCTTGATGTCAATTGTACTTGCGCTATCTCAAATTCTCGATTCCAAGCTGGAAAATCCTCACCCGCCTGCTGCCCGTAAACCTTCACAGATGCGATCGCCCCCGCCTTCAAATTCGTCAACTCCCTGCGGACAATCCTAACAGCCGCTTCCTCATCGGGAACCCGATCGCCCTCCAGCATCACCTGTAAACAACCATCTTGCAAACTCGCAGTCGCACTAATCCCCTTATTTTGCAACGGCAGATTTAACAGAGATGCGATCGCCTCCACATCGCCAAGCTTAGCCCGTTCCTTCAAACTAAGCTGACTTGACTCCGTATTTTCACTAGAACTTGCCCGCACCTCTGTAACATCCGTAACAGGCAACTTTTGCCCCGCCACTTCAAACTCTTGACTCCACGCCGGCACCTTCGCGCCCGTCTGTCGCCCGTAAACCTTCACTTTCTCAATCGATGCAGCCCCCAAACCAGCGATCGACTTACTCACCCACGGGGCCAAGACTTGCTGACTAGGCGCTTCTGCCGCTTCCAGCATCACCTGTAAACAACCATCCTTAAGGGAAGCTGCGGCGGTGATACCCTTGGCTTGTAGCTGACGGTTCAGCAGAAGCGCGATCGCCTTTGCGTCTCCCTGTTTCGCGAGTTCCAGAATATTCGGTTGTGTCATAACAGGTAGATACAACTAGCGCTGAGCCTAACATTTTCTGCTTTAAGTATAAATTATTTCCTAATTGCCAAAATTTTTCAAGCCATATAAAGTCATATTTAGTAGTTTTTTCCATCCCAACTAAGTCATAAAAAGTCACATTTAGTTGGTTGCTACTAAAAAAGTCATATTTAGTTGGGTTACAATCAAATCAACCCCTTGCATATGCGTGACTGATGGACGTTGAAGAAGCCTTAAAATTTACAGACCATCTAGCTTTAACTACTACAGGAAAACACTTAGATAGTCTGCAAAAAGCTATACTGCGCGGCGCTTGGAACAATCAAAAATATAAAGAAATTGCACAGGAACACCACCGTTCAGAAAAATATGTTAAAGAAGTTGGCTTCAAATTGTGGAAAATTATCTCAAGTGCATTAGATGATGAGCAATTATGTAAAGCCAATTTTAGAGCTAAACTGGAAAATTTACAAGCTTCTAATATTGTCTCACTCGTCGGGAATGGCTGCATCCATATTGGCAACATCTCGGCTGAAAATGTGCACTCCCCAGAAGTCTCACAACCTGAACCGCAAGACAAGGATAAATTTAACGAAAAAACAAGCAATTCCGAACCTAAAGTACATTTAGACTTAGGCGACGCACCAGAACCCAACCTATTCTATAACCGCACATCCGAACTCACCACCCTCAAACAGTGGATTTTGGAAAACCGCACCCGCCTCATCGCCATTTTAGGCTTATCCGGTATTGGCAAAACCGCCCTGACTCTCCAACTAATCCCACAAATTCAACACGAATTCGATCGCATCATCTGGCGAAGTCTCCACAACGCGCCACCCCTGGCGTCACTTCAAACCGACTTAATTAAATTCTGTAGGGGCGGTGTGCCCGTGCCCGCCCCCTATCCCGAAGAAAGGGCAACCACGGGGGGATTGCCCCTACTAGAATATTTACGATCGCACCGCTGTCTGATCATCCTCGATGATGTGCAAACAATCTTCAGCAGCCAACAACTCGCAGGAAATTACCAACCAGGATATGAAAATTACGGCGCATTCTTTAAACAACTAACAGAATCATCCCACAACAGTTGCTTAATCCTCCTGAGTTGGGAAAAACCCAGAGAAATAGCCACCTTAGAAGGCGAAAACCGCCCCTGCAAATCTCTGCAACTCAAAGGTTTAGGCGCCGAAGCACAAGAAATATTCAGAGAAAAAGGTTTAGGAGAACCGGAGAAATGGTCAGAACTAATCGACCTTTACCGAGGCAATCCCTTATGGTTAAATATAGTTGCCACATTGATTCAAGACTTATTCGGCGGTAGCGTTTCGGAATTCCTCTCCTATGATACCCTATTCTTAGGTGACTTAGAATCACTCCTGCACCAGCAGTGCGATCGCCTAACCGCATCCGAACAACAGGCTATGGGTTGGCTAGCAAGTACCCCCGAACCAGCCGACATCTCAAAAATACCAGAAAACCTGCAATTATCACGGGCAGAACTATTAAATGTCATGCAATCTTTAGGACGACGGTCATTAGTTGAAACACTACAACAAAATGGGCGATCGCACTTTACGATCGCGCCAGTAATCAGAGAGTATATAACCAACAAAAAATGAAAATCGCCACTTGGAACGTCAACTCAATCCGCACCCGCCTAGAACACGTTACTAGCTGGTTGCAAACAAACTCCCCAGACGTTCTCTGCCTCCAAGAAACCAAAGTAACAGACAAAGACTTCCCCCTAGAACCCTTCATCAACCTCGGCTACAACTGCTACATTTCCGGTCAAAAATCCTACAACGGCGTCGCCATTCTCAGCCGATCGCCCATGTCGGAAATCAGCACCGGATTTGCCCCCCTTCTCTGCCACGAAACCACAGGTATTTTTGACGAACAAAAACGCCTAATAGCCGGGGTTATAGACGATATTTGCATTATTTGCGTATACGTTCCCAACGGTTCCGAAGTTGGCAGCGAGAAATATGAGTACAAACTAAAGTGGCTCAAACTGCTGCAAGAATACCTCAAAATCGCACTAGACAAATCCCCTAAATTGTGCATTTGCGGCGACTTCAACATCGTCCCGGACGATCGAGATATCCACAATCCCAAAGCCAATGCTAACTCCGTCGGCCTATCAGTAGCCGAGCGCCTCGCACTAACAGAAATCATAGAATTAGGATTAAACGACCCCTTTCGGAAATTCACATCAGAAGGCGGTCATTATAGCTGGTGGGACTACCGGGCCGCCGCATTTCCCCGCAACAACGGCTGGAGAATCGACCACCATTATCTCAGCCCTCCCCTGTACGAACAAGCAAAAAACTGTACAATAGATATTGCTCCCAGAAAATTAATCAAACCCAGCGACCACGCCCCCGTAATTGTCGAAATTTGACTTATGAGTTATAAATAAAACGAAGGCAAAAGAAACCCGGTTTCTACCCTAAATCTTAGGTCGCTCAACCATAAATTTAAGAAACCGGGTTTCTAAAAGCCCTTGCAGAAAATTGCTTCTGGAATCCGTTAAATCCGTTACAAAATCCGTTGCCGAACTTCCTTTGTTAATAACAACCAACAACTAAAAATCATGTTCTTAGTAACCGGAGCAACAGGCGCACTAGGCCGCCGAATTGTACGAGAAATCCGACAGCAAGAGAAGCCTGTCCGCGCATTCGTTCGCCTCGCATCTCGCTACTCAGAACTAGATAACCGAGGCGCCGAGATTTTTATCGGCGACTTGAAACAAGACAAAGATATTAAAAAAGCCTGCCAAGGAGTGCAATACATCATCAGCAGCCACGGCACCGGCGGCGACGTTCAAGCAGTACACTACCGCGCTAACATAGAATTGATCGACTGCGCCAAAGAAGCCGGAGTGCAGCACTTTGTCTTTATTTCTGTACTGGGAGTCGATCGAGGATACGAAGATTCCGCAGTATTCAAAGCCAAGCGAGAAGTAGAAAAATACCTGCAAAATAGCGGCTTGAATTATACAATCTTGCGGCCTGCCGGTTTTGCTTCCAGCTTGTTACCCCTAGCAGAAAGATTTCGAGAAACCGGACTTTACCTGCTGATTGGCGACGGCAAAAACCGCACCTCTGTTGTCAGTACCGACGACTTAGCTCATATTGCCGCAGACTCCCCAACAGTCGAAGGCGCCCGCAACCAAATTCTGCGAGTCGGTGGCCCGGATGTGCTGACAAGAGACGACATTCCCCGCATTTTTGGACGCTTATTCAATCGCGAACCGATGGTAATCAACCCGCCACTGGTTGTGTTTGACGGTTTGAGAAATGCGTTGGGTTTATTGAATCCTCAAGCTCAAAAAGACTTAGGAACTTTGCGCGTATTGCTGGGTAACGAGTATTTCTGCACTCCCGAAGAAGTGCAAAGCTTGGAATCAATTTACGGCATGAGAATGGAGTCCTTAGAAAGCTTTCTGCGGCGCAATTTGAGCGTTTAAAATGCTAGTTATTCTCGTTACCAGGCTCTGCCTGGTAATGAATATCCGGAGGCTCTGCCTGCGAACGACCAAATTTAGCGCCAAATCGCAACTGAAAACCCTTTAAGCAGAAATAGGTAGTGGTTCAGCACCAATATAGCTCGTAACTGCGATCGGCGGAGAAGTCGGCTTAGCAATCAAATAACCTTGAACAAAAGTTGCTCCCCGTTCCCGCACCCACTCTAACTCCTCCAAAGTTTCCACACCTTCGGCAACAGTTTTAATTTCTAATTGATTGGCAATTTCTAACATCTTTTCCGTAATTAGTGCCTTATAATAATCTTGAGCGACGTTGCGAATCAATTGCATATCCAACTTAATAAAATCTGGACGCAGTTGGTGCATCAAATTTAAATTAGAAGAACCGCTGCCAAAATCGTCCAGGGCAATTAAAAATCCCGCTTCTCGGTAAAACCTCAGAATCTTAATCAAGTGATCGATATCAGGAGGGTGCTGAGATTCCGCTACTTCAAAAACAATATTGCTGTGAGGAATTCCCGCTTCATCAATAGCCTGTACTGTTCTTCGCAGGCACGTAGCGGGATCGTAAACTGAAGTGGGAGAAAAATTAATAAAAAGTAGTTCTTTGATATCGTAAACATGGGCTTCGCGGATAGCGCGAGTCCGGGCTAAAACATCTAGTTGAAAAATTAGGCCTGCGGATTCTGCTTGGGCAAAAATCCGACCCGGATAAATTAAGTTTCCTTGCTGGTCAATTCCTCGGAGCAGCGCTTCCTGGGCAAAAATTTTAGAAGTATCTGAGGTATAAACAATAGGCTGAAAATGTGTAGTAATGCGTTCTTCGGACAATAAATCTAACAGCCAATCAGAGTTACTCAAATTAATAAAAGAGTCTAAGGAAGTGCTGCGATAAAAATCGCTAAGTTGTGGCTGTTCAACTTCGCACATCCACAAAACTTTTGTCTCTTTCAACTCTTGAGCTGTCAGCACCGATGATGCTAGGGCGTTAAACTTTTGTTTTGCTATTCCCTCAAGCATAATGTACAAACACTTGCTCTCTTCTAACAGCCGGAATTCAAGTTCAGCCTTGGTTAGTGCAGAAATAACCTTGGTCAGCGTGTGCGATACTGGAAACCATAGGTATAGACCTCCCCTGCCCTCTATTTTGGCGGGTAATGTTTCGCAGCGAGAGCAGGAGCCGAAGGCTTTGCCACTTATTTGCATTGGAATATCCTCCGGTTTTTGGGTCAATTTTAGACACCATAACAATTAGGTCTTATTATAAGCTCACTCAGCTATTAATTCATCTATCTCAAGATGTAAATCTTAATAAACTTGTATTTAACTATTATTGCAGTATTTATACTTGCCTCCGGTTTTAAACCTTGGTCAAAGTTCTCAGCATTGAGCAAGTACGTGTGATTAAACACAGTCCCACATCATCACAGAGGAAGAAGGCGAAGACTTGTTGGCTAATCTCTACTGCTGCTGTGATTCTTTACGCCTTATTCTCTAATTCCCTCTGCCAAAACAGTGGCTACAGTTGATTTTTTAGCAAAGGGGAATTAACACGCCCGTCAAGCGCAGCTATCCGGTAGGGAATCGCCCGATCGACTAATTTATGCGTACCACAAATATACACACCCGGACGATCGCCCAAAACAAACTCAGTTGCTGCGGAATATCCAATTTAATTTGATAATCGGGATGACAGGATTTGAACCTGCGACCCCCTCGTCCCGAACGAGGTGCGCTACCAAGCTGCGCTACATCCCGAAATTAGTCACTATATTTTAAGCTTATCACATTCAAGTTAAAATTTAGCAAGCTCGTATATAATGATTTGTAAAACACTACTCAGGCGGAGACAGACGTGACAGTTAAACCCCAGTGGTTGCGAGTTAAAGCCCCCCAGTGGGAGCGCGTCGGCAACGTCAAAGAAATTTTGCGGGATTTATCCCTGAATACGGTTTGCGAGGAGGCGTCGTGTCCGAACATCGGCGAATGCTTCAACGCAGGTACTGCCACATTTTTGATTATGGGCCCGGCTTGTACCCGCGCCTGTCCTTACTGCGACATCGATTTTGAGAAAAAGCCCCAACCATTAGATCCTACGGAACCCCAAAGATTGGCGCAAGCGGTGCAGCGGCTCAAACTCAACCACGTCGTGATTACGTCGGTCAACCGGGACGATTTGCCGGATGGGGGCGCGTCTCAGTTTGTCGAGTGCATTCAAGCAGTGCGATCGACGATGCCCGATACAACTATAGAAGTTTTGATTCCCGATTTGTGCGGCAACTGGCAAGCTTTAGAAATCATTCTAGCAGCCCGGCCAGAGGTACTCAACCACAATACCGAAACCGTAAAGCGACTTTACCGCAAGGTGCGGCCGCAAGGAAAGTACGATCGCACCTTGGAACTATTGCAGCGAAGCCGCGAACTCGCACCTGGGGTTTACACCAAATCCGGCATCATGGTGGGACTGGGGGAAACAGACGCCGAAATTCGGGAGGCGATGCAGGACTTACGGGCTGTCGGCTGCGATATTTTAACAGTTGGACAGTACCTGCAACCGACTCAAAAGCACTTAAACGTAGAAAACTTTGTCCCTCCAGAACAGTTTGATGCTTGGAGAAAGTTTGGCGAATCTTTGGGATTCTTGCAAGTTGTCGCTTCTCCCTTAACTCGCAGTTCCTATCACGCCGAACAGGTGAGGGAACTGATGAAACTTTACCCACGCTAGCAACTTTAATTTGAGTTGACTCGCGCCCGATCGCACCATTCTCAGTAAAATAGGATTTAGCCATTCGGCCACCAAGAAACCGGATTTTTTAACAGAGATTTAGAGCTTTAATCAAGTATTTTGGTTAAAAAACCCGGTTTCGACGCACCCATTCGTCCAGGACTTTAAGACCATATCGAGTCCACAGCAACGAAAAACCTGGGCTTTCTGTGCAGGCATGGTGCAAAAGACCCCGTTTCTGATGCTGGTGTGCTCGGCCTGATGTTAAGCCCGAAGCAGCAGCCAATAGCAAAACAATTATCGGTCGATCGTCCCCTCAAACTCATGACTTACGCAAAAGACATCGAGAAACCCGGTTTTTGCGTCAGCCAATAACTCGGTACAGGGGACTCTAGCAACTCTGAAACCCATATTCTATAATGGATTAAACTTCCGCGCTTACTGCTGCGTATTTAATCAACAGCGCCGAGTTATATAAAGTTTTATTAAAAAAATGGCTAATTTTCCGAAGTGATCGGGAACCAGGTTATCGGTGATGAAGATTAACTTAACTTCTGACTAACGTCACTTGTTTCTAGCCAGTCACTATCTATACTAGCTACATAAACAAAGAAGTACAACATACTTTTCGGGCCTTCAACCTGTTACATCAGAAAGTTCTTAGCGTTTTCCAGAATCTTGGTAAAACAAGTGGGGCAGCAAAAGTTCTATCGAACAACAGCAGAAAAGTCAGAAAAGTTACTAAAGAAACACAAAGCGGTGATGCTTCGTCTTAACCAAATGGGCATCTTAATTATAAATAACCGCTAAGCGTAGCATCTTTTCACCCGGAGCAACTGAGAAAATCACTATGCCAGCCACCTCTTTTTACGCTGAAGCTGAATTCGACGAACAACTGCAAGTCAATCCCTTGCAAGGTGATGTGTTGGATGAAGATGCTGAAGAAGCTGGAGACGAACTGCTAGACCAAGACCCAGCAGAGACAGAAGATGCAGACCCAGCAGCCAAATTGCAAAAAAATGCCAGCCGTCGCACTACAGATTTAGTGCGCCTGTACCTCCAAGAAATAGGTCGGGTTCGTCTCTTGGGTAGAGACGAAGAAGTCTCCGAAGCTCAAAAAGTTCAGCGCTATATCAAATTGCTGGAATTACGCAACACCGTCGCCTCCCAGGAAGAAGGGCTAATTGGGCGCTTCGTGCATTTAATTGAAGTGCGCGATCGGTTAGCCGCACAGTTGGGACATAAACCTTCCCTGGAACGCTGGGCATTAACTGCCGGCGTCGATGACGTGCCAGAACTCAAGCGAATTATGTCCGAAGGCAAGCGCCAGTGGGCAGAGTTAGCCGAAATGACAGTCGAGGCGATCGAAAGAGTTCAAGCCGAAGGCGTCGAAGCGAAAGACCACATGATTAAGGCGAATCTGCGCCTGGTGGTTTCGGTGGCGAAAAAATATCAAAATCGCGGTTTAGAATTGCTCGACTTAATACAAGAAGGTACTCTCGGACTGGAGCGAGCTGTAGAAAAGTTTGACCCGACGCGGGGCTATCGGTTTAGCACCTATGCCTACTGGTGGATTCGGCAGGGAATTACGCGGGCTATCGCCACTCAAAGCCGCACCATTCGCCTCCCCGTCCACATTACCGAAAAACTTAACAAAATCAAAAAAGCCCAGCGCAAAATTTCTCAAGAAAAAGGTCGGACAGCTACGATCGAAGACATCGCTGTCGAGTTGGACATGACGGCGCCCCAAGTCCGAGAAGTTTTGCTGCGAGTCCCCCGTTCTGTTTCTTTGGAAACTAAAGTGGGCAACGAAAAAGATACAGAGTTGGGCGACTTGCTCGAAACCGACAGCATCTCCCCAGAAGAAATGCTGATGCGAGAAGCTCTGCACCGCGACTTGCAGCAACTGCTGGCAGATTTGACCAGCCGCGAGCGAGATGTAATTCTGATGCGCTTTGGTTTGGGTGACGGACACCCCTATTCGCTGGCAGAAATCGGTCGCGCCCTCGACTTGTCCCGCGAGCGAGTCCGCCAAATTGAAGCCAAAGCTTTGCAAAAACTCCGCCAACCCAAGCGTCGCAACCGCGTCCGCGACTATCTGGAGTCTCTGACTTAAATTTGGCCGGTCAGTCAGCGCGATTAATCAGGGAGCAAGGCATTTGGCACTTGTGCAGAAGGCATGAGGCATTCGGCAGAAGTAACAATATTTACTTCTAAACAACTTCTCTGTCCTCTGCAGCAAGTCAATCGATTTTAGATTTTAGATTTTAGATTTTAGATTAAAGAATTGAAGCATTGACCCCACGCATAAATTTTGGGGGCAAGTTTCATCGGATACAGGTTTTTTTTTCTGGACGGATGAATCCGGTGGCTTGTATCCTGGATGCTTTCAGTCATAAAGCTTGTTAAAAGTCAAAAAATATCAAAAACCAAATTTTTTCCTCAATCTTTTTTCAATAAGCTGGGATATTTGCAAAATATCTCGATCGTTGTGTATTATTGTCAATAGGCAGACTTTCTTGAGAGGGTCACTATGGCACTTTACACCGCGTCTTCATTCAAATCCGAACTCAATGACAAAGGCTGGCGGATGACTCCCCAACGGGAAACCATCTTGCACGTTTTTCAGAACCTCCCCAAAGGCAATCACCTGAGTGCGGAGGATTTGTACACTTTGTTAAAAAATCGCGGCGAAAACATTAGCTTGTCCACCATTTACCGAACTTTAAAGTTAATGGCAAGGATGAGCCTCCTCCGCGAACTCGAACTAGCAGAAGGTCACAAACACTATGAAATAAACCAGCCTTACCCGCATCACCACCACCACCTAGTCTGCGTTCAGTGCAACAGAACGATCGAATTTAACAACGATTCGATTTTGAAAATTGGTATGAAGCAAGCTGAAAAGTCTGGGTTGCACCTGCTAGACTGCCAGCTAACCATTCATACGGTGTGCCACGAAGCTTTGCGGATGGGATGGCCGTCTTTGGTTTCCAGCAATTGGTCTTGTCCGAGGTCGATCGCCCAAAACGGCAGCAGCGCCCCGGATTCAATCGAGTGAGAATACACTATTTTCGCATTTCAAGTACTGCTTGTTACAAGTTTTAACAAAAATCGGTAGCCCAAGTGCGATCGCAGTTACGCAGAAACCGGGTTTCTTAAGAAAAATACATCATTTCAGGAAGGAGTGGGACACCAGAAACCCGATTTCTTTGATGTAGCGTCCGCAAGGCTGGGGCTAAAAAGTTTGGCTCAACAAATCGTCGCTGCTGACCCCGTAACTGCGCTGAGCTCGATCGAGGGCGTCTCTCGTCGAACCATCGAAAACTCCGCTGATCGAGCCTGTGTAAAAGCCAAGGTCTTGCAGCCGCCTTTGTAATTGCTGAATGCTCGATCGAGAGTTGAAACTGCTGCTAATTGGAACAGCAGGAACAGCTAACCGCCCAGCTAATCCGTTTTGGAGCTCCGCCAAAGTCGCCGGAGTGGCAATACCCGTCGCCGGTGACAAATTGCGTTCCTGCTGAAACGACAGCACCGCAAACTCGGTCTCGGCTCCAAATACTCCGTTCACCGGGCCGGGGTTTTTGCCCAAACTTCTGAGCGAAGACTGAAGTTGTCGGACAGCCGGCCCAGTATCGCTCCGTCGCAGACCAGTGGCGATTTGCGGCACAGGCGCTGCTGCCTGCCTGCTGCCTTGCCACAAAGCCGATCGAGTGCTGCGATCCACCCTCCCAGTCCCGAACATCCCGCAATCTTGCTGAAAGCGGATCAAAGCTGCTTGAGTTGGTCGATCGAACCAACCGTGGATCTGGCTCCTGTAATAACCCAATTCTTGCAGCCGCCGCTGGACAAATTCTACTTGTCGGCCTCTGTCGCCCAACTCCAGAAAATCTCCGGCATTACTCTGTTGGTCGTCTTCCTCAGTCCATGAGGTAATTTCAGCTTGCCTCATTTGGGCATCTATAGCAGTCAAAGTAGCAGTGTCAGCGCAGCCGTCAGAAACCAGATTGTAATCTTGCTGAAAACGAGTCACAGCGTAGAGAGTGCGTTCCCGAAACTTACCGTCAACGCCACCTTCAAAATAGCCCAAAGCTTTTAATTGTCGCTGGATCAAGTCTACCGTCGCCCCTCTGTCCCCGAACCGCAGCCCCTTGCAACCGCCATTTCCTGAAATATTCCCTGGAAGCGTAACGGGGGGAATCGGCCGGGTGGAACCAAACAGCAAAGCTAAAGTTTGCCTATCGGCAACTCCCGTCACCCGCAGTCGATTAATTCGCTGGAAGTATCTAACCGCATGGAGAGTAACTTCGCGAAAACTCCCTGTAGGATGCGCGCTGAAGTAGCCTAGCTGCTTCAACCTGCGCTGGAGAGCAGAAACACCTGCACCCGCGTCTCCAAAACGCAGCTCCCGATAATTTGTATAAATAGTATTAAAAGGTTGATCGTCCCCGGCCAAACTGTTGAGTGCTATCACAGTAGCTCGATCGGGCCTGCCAGTCCGCGACAGTTGATAGTCTCGCTGAAAGTTACTCAGAGCTTGTTGAGTAACCGGGCCAAGTTGACCTGTCGAAGATCTGGGAAAATAGCCGAGCTCCCGCAATCTGTCTTGAACCGCTCGCACATTCGGATAAACCGGATCTATTTGAGCAAAAGCCGAACCGGCTGCACTCAAAACCGACAGCATCAAAGCCAGAGACAGCAAACCGACATAAGTCTGACTCGATAGATGTTTCCACTTCAGTCGCTCACCCATTTTAGACTCGGCGGGTGCTTCGCAGACAAGAGCAAGTTCGAGGTAAGCAAGAGATTCCATAATTTTTTAGTGTGAAATTGTCGATGGGTTGTTTGAGCAAGGCCAAAAATGATTTTGGGTACGCTTGGGTTGGATTCTACCAACGCTAAGTTTTACTTGGAAAGCGCGAAGCACCCGTTTTTCTAAAAAATTATCGTCAAAAATAATTACAGGTAATAACCAAGATAGCATCGCTGCTTCTACAGGCGCGAGACTCAGCAAAAAAGTTTGCAGGCATAGTCTTAGTCTTTAATGCCCAAAGAGAATAAGTTCTGCGGTAGTGCTGGCTAATATTTTATCTGCCTGCTGCAGAAATTACCACAAGACTTGCGCACCGGTTGTCATCACCTTAATTTGTTGTCGGGTAAAGAGCCTGAAATCCCAGGTTTTTTCTTAAGAAACGTGGCTTCTTCATGTGGCGAGTGCGTCTGGGAAAGTACCACTGATTAACCAAAAAACTAGCCACTAAAAATCCCCACTTTTGCTAGTTGCAAATAGGGCGGGGATTTTTTGATAAGTTGACTTTGTATTAAAAAATCGACGCTCGCTTAAATTAAGCCGAACCGATCGCAAATTACAGCTACTCCCGCTGCAAAAATAGTAATTGCGATGGCTACTAGCGGGTTTTGACCTCTGCTCACCGCAAAAGAGGTAACGACCCCAGCTCCCAAAGCCGCAGTAACAGCAGCAGTCGCCAAATCTCGATCGGGACGTTTGTCGTACATATTTTTTATTGTTGGTAGCTGTTAAGCTGAAAACTTACATCTTGTAATCCAAGCTACCACTCTTGTCTCTGCGGCGGTGACAACAGCCTGGGTTTTGCAACTAACCTTAAAATTTTGCTAATTTTCTTAACATACTCTCCTGAATAACCTAAGTTAGGATGATGTATTTTTGAGTTTTTCTGTGGAGTTTTAGCTCTTGAAACCTTTTGTCTGCTGGTCTTTTATCTCAAATTCAGGATTTTGCAGGGGATCTCGCACCCGCAGTCTCAGCGCATCAAACTGCAATCTCAAATATCTTAAATAAATTTAACTTGACTTTTTGTTATAAATAGGTATGTAGATATTGGGAATCAGAGACAGGAAAAAAACCGGGGTTGGTAAACAACCTGCACACGACGCTTGCTTCGCTGCCTTCACAATCAGAGGAGTATATTTTTTGTCTAAGTCCTATTCGCCCTCAATTCTTTCAGTATTGCCGCCTTTGACCCAACCTTCGCGATTGTCATCCTCAATCCGAATTCGCTGCCACTCTTTGTCGGGCGACTCTTCCAAAACTACGACTCTTTCCTTGTAACCAACACCGCCTATGCGATTCGAGTCTCGGCTACCAGTATCCCGGAGAATTAAGCCGATCGGCTGAGTCACCATGGCGCGGTAAGCTCCCGGTTCCAGCGGTTTGGGAGACGGGGCATCGCTAGATGTAGAAACCGGGCTAGCCTGGGCTGTTGACTTCGGCGCAGCGGCCGCAACCTGAGCTGGTGTTTTGTCGTTGGAAAAAACAGGTTTTTCGGGGATAGTAGTTAGCTTAGCGGCAAAGTAAAGTGCAGCAGCCACGCTAGCACCTGCCATCAGGACGATCGCTAGCAAAAAACCCACTAAAAATTTGAAAACGCTATATACACTGTTCATAAAACCGCAAATGAAGGAAGTTCGGCAACGGATTGTGTAACGGATGTAACGGATGTCAGGCAGAAGGCAGGAGGCAGAAGGAGAGAGGGGAGAAGGTTGAATGTTGAGTGTTGAATGTTGAATGTTGAGTAAAATCGGGTAACTGCCAACTGACAACTGGTTACTAACTACTGACTACTGACTTCAAAAGCTTACCCCTGAATCCGGCGGCTCAAACTGCCGTATCTAGAAGCAAGGCGAGCTTTTCCAGCAGCGGCCCAATCTTGGAGAAACTGGATTTGTTCCTGAGCCGTTCTGGCTAAGGGCACCATCTGACTAGCTGATTCTAAAATATCATCTGTCGTAAAGTCTCGATTTTGGCTAAACCCAATGTGCATGGCTTCAATCAAAGTTTGCTCGATTTCGGCCCCTGAAAAATCGGGAGTTTCATAAGCCAAGCGCTCTACATCGTAATTTTTGATGCTGTGCGATCGCAACCGCAACAAATGTACCTCAAAAATCGCCCGCCGTTCCTCTTGGCTGGGCAAACCCACAAAAAATATTTCGTCAAACCTGCCTTTTCTCAGCATTTCTGGTGGCAAAGACTGGATGTTGTTGGCTGTTGCTACCACAAACACCGGCGAAGTTTTTTCGGCCAACCAAGTAATAAAAGTCCCGAACACCCGGCTGGTTGTCCCGGAATCTCCTTTACCGTCTAATCCCGCAAAAGCTTTGTCAATCTCGTCAATCCACAGCACGCAGGGGGCCAAAGCTTCCGCTAGCTGAATCATTTGCCTGGTGCGGGATTCTGATTCCCCGACTAATCCGGCAAACAAGCGCCCGACATCCAACCGCAGCAAAGGCAAATGCCAGTGGTGGGCGATCGCCTTTGCTGTTAAGGATTTTCCGGTTCCTTGAATTCCTACTAACAACAAACCTCTGGGATGGGGCAAACCGTATTGGCGGGCTCGTTCGGTAAAAGCACCGCCGCGCCGCAGCAGCCATTCTTTGAGATTGTCCAAACCGCCGATATCGGAGATATTTTCCCGGGCTGGGTAAAAATCCAGAATTTGAGTTTGGCGAATTGTTTGGCGCTTTTCTTCTAAAATCAGTTCCGCGTCGTCGGGATGGAGTTCGCCTCTGGTGGCGATCGCCTTTGCCAAAACTCTGCGGATTCGTTCGATCGACAATCCTTGACAGGAGCGCACCATTTCGTCCAGCAAACGCCCTTCAATGGCGTGTCCGGTAGCCCCTAACAGCCTTTCCACCTCAATTTTGATTTCCGCCGCCGCAGGCAGGGGAAACTCCAAAACAGTCATCACTTCGCTGAGGTCTTCTGGGATCGAAATTATAGGAGATACGATGACAATATTTTTGGGTACAGATTTGAGGAGTCTCGCCAAATTCCGCAGCTTGCGGGAAATCGAGACATCTTCCAAAAACCGCTGAAAGTCTCGCAAAATAAAGATTGCCGGGGCGGAGGCAGGTAACTTTTCGAGAAATTCTAAAGCTTGGAGGGGGTTGCGCTTGCCAAAACCGGTATCGTTGGGATTACCTTGGTAGCCGTCAACAAAATCCCAGATGTAGACAGCGCGAGAACCCTGTTTTTTGGCGGATTGGGCGATCGCCGCTTCTACGCGCTCTTCTTCCCGTGTGGGAATGTAAATTAGGGGGTAGCGCGATCGCAGCAGTAGTTCAAACTCGTCGCTAAAAATAGTCATTAGTTATTATTCAACTGACTAAGGCAATTGCCGTTTAAGTGCTTCCAGAGACGCCCAGCGACTGTCTGAGATTGTTTCTGAGCTTTCTGTATTTGCATCATCAGTTAAAGAAATTCCCGGACATTCAGTATCGCATATCTGTTTGTGCGGCAGTTCCAAACACATTTGCTCGTACACCCAATCGCCCGGAGAGAAATAGCCACCTGGGGACAAATTTTCCACCAAATCTTCTAAAGCAACTTCTATTTCTGCTGAACTTGAATCTGTTTGATTTGCTGTTTCTTCGAGCCAGATTAGTTCCGATGAGTTGAGTGCCAAACGATGATTGTATTGTTTCAAGCATCTGTGGCAGGTAAGAGTAACTATTGTTTCTGCTTTCGCCTTCACCTCAAGATAATTTCCTTGGTGAGCCACTTGCAGTCGTCCTCGCACCGGAGTAAGAGTTTCTAAATCGGGGATAAATTCTTCAAAATCAATGACCTCTTTCCGCTCTGTTTTTGTGAGTAGATGAGGGATATAAATTGTCTCCATAATCTTTTGCCTTCCTACTTCTTGAATTCAAAGGTCAAAAGGAATAGTTAATTTTTTAACTTCTTCCTTCTTCCTTCTTCCGACGAACTTCGGACTGACATCCGTTACATCCGTTACATCCCGTACATTGCTCGTTGCCGAACTTCCTTCTTCCTTCTTTAGCGTCAGCGCAGCCGCACTACCAAACGGCGATCGGGTTCTTGTCCTTGACTGTAAGTTTCTATATCCTCACATTCGCTCAAAAAGCTGTGGACTTGACGGCGTTCTGCCGAAGACAGCGATTTTATTTCAACTTCAACTCCTGTCGATCGGGCTTGATCTGCTGCGTACTCTGCCATCGATCGCAATTCCTCTTGGCGGCGGATGCGATAGCCATTTAGTTCAACTGTATAAGGAATGGACTCCTCTACTTCCTGACCTATATTCTGAACCGTGTTACATAGGTATTGAATGGCATCTATTACATTACCGTTTGGCCCGACTAAGATTGCAACTTGTTCTCGAGTCAGATTGCTTTCATCTATGGTCATCCAATAGCAATCTTTTTGTTGTTCGCATACCACTTTTGAAGGAATTGCGGACAGTTGTAGCAATTCTTCTAACCATGCCTGTCCGCGCTGCATTTGAGAGTCTTTCATTGTTGTTAAAATCAAGCCTTTTTCTTGGCACGCTTTGGCTCAAAGGGAAGGGCATCTAATCCCTGATCTTTTTTGGTTTTCGCCTCTGCTTCGTCTACTATTTTTTGCAAGTTTTCGGGCAGCGGTTCTCGCGACAAAATAAACGATTGAACTGTTTGGAAGATGTTAGCAATCAGCATATACATCAACACGCCGGCGGGCAGCGGGAAGAACAAAAACATCCCTGAAAATATGACTGGCGTCAGTTTGT
This sequence comes from Microcoleus sp. AT9b-C3, assembly GCF_036705485.1. NCBI lineage: Bacteria > Bacillati > Cyanobacteriota > Cyanophyceae > Oscillatoriales > Microcoleaceae > Microcoleus > Microcoleus sp. AT9b-C3. Next base: position 91,816 of record NZ_JAUBUR010000003.1, read on the forward strand.
TGACTGTAGCCTGCTGGGGGTTGTCGTTTGGCCCTTGTGCTTGTCCTGAAAGAGTTTGGTTGATGTACAAACTGATGCCGAAGCCCAGGATCATTACCAAAATATCCCAGTGGATTGTACCGTCTGAGTCGATCGCGCCCACGCGACCTAGAGCTTCAATAAACAGGAATCCTTTGTTAGCAGCCAATCCGGGGATTGTGCCTTGAACTGTGGCTTCACCGGGCGCTAATGCCGTGATGTTGCCCTGTTCATCTACCTTGACGATTTCTTCGCCTTTGATGACTTTCCAGCCGGGTTCAAACTCGATTTCGCTCTTATTTTCTGCAGCTAAAACTTTGAGAGGTTTGCCCTCTGGGGTTTGAAAATTAATTTTGGTTGTGTCGCCGACTGCGAGTTTGTCGCCGCCTGGAATTACGCCCACAACAGGAGCATGAAAAGTACCTGTGACGTAAATATTTTGTGGCGGTGTAGCAAAAGCTTGCGGTTGAACATTTTCGATTTGTTCTTTCGGCAAAACTTGAACATTGACGCTGTAATTTATGTCAGAAAACGGCGAACCCCGGAGCGTTGCAAACAGTGCAAACAGCACTGGCATTTGCAGCACCAACGGGAAGCATCCTGCTAGAGGATTACCAAATTCTTTGTATACTTTGCTCATTTCCTCCTGCTGTTTGGCAGGATTGTCTTTATAGAGTTTTTGAATTTGATCTACTCGCTCTTTCATCAATGGCTGCGCTACTTTCATGCGCCGCATATTGCGAAGAGAGCCTGCATTGAGAGGATAAAGAGCAAAGCGAATCACAAGCGTCAGAGCTACGATCGCTAAACCGTAGCTTGGCACGATCCCGTAGAAAAAATCTAGGATCGGGAGCATGAGGTTGTTGGAGAGAAACGAGATACCGAAATCCATTCGCTTTGAGTTAATTTAGGTGCTCTATGTTTGCTGTTGAGAACTATTTTTACCCGCTGAAGGCGAGCCGCCTCAATTTTTAGGGTTTTGTCTCTATCTTAGGACATGGCCCGTCGATCGACCGCCCAGTCTGCGGGTTTGTTGTAATGAGTTTGCCAATACTCGCACTGAATTGGGCCTCTAATCAGGGTGAAAGCGGTGCGGTTATTTAGCTTGGGTCGCGTTTGCTTTTTGAGCTGCTATGGGCAGTTTTTCGTTAATGTAGTCATACATTGCTCGAAATTTCGGCATAGCTCTGAGTTCCAAGCGGCTGCCATTTTTCATGGTGAGCACCATGTCTCCGTAAGTCCCGAAACCGCGAGGTACTGTGACGATTTTGACTATATCTGAGTAGATAACGTCTGTTTGATCGCCCCCCATCCAGCCGCTAGTTACGGACACTCGGCGACTCGTGATCCGATACCGCAGCCACAGAGCCCGGACAATTGCTCCTACTGCTAGGGGGATTCCCACCACAGTCAGCCCCAGGAGTAAATTGAGGATCAAGTCTCCCGGCGCGGGGCCGCCTTCATAATATACTTCCTCTCGAATTCCCATCTAGTACCTCGGCTTCTACCAACAACTGCTCTAATTCTTGCAGAATTTCTGCATAATTGCACTCTTGTGCGATCGGACGCACGACAATTACTAAATCCCACCCGAATTTTAATCGGGGCAATAGCTGTCGTAAAGCTGCCCGAATCTGACGCTTAATCCGGTTGCGGACTACAGCGCGTTTGCTGACTTTCAGGCTGATGGAAATGCCTGTGCGAGTGGGCTGCAAGGATTTTTCGGCTGTCGGTTTGCTTAATTCGGCGCTTTTTGGTTTACGCAGAGCTCTTAAGCTGAAATGGGCCGAGTTACGGCGCATTCCCTTGCGGTATACGGCGCTGAAGTCTTTTCGGTGCTTAAGTCGGTTTGTCTCGGGCAACATGGCGTAGGGCGATCGTTGAGGCCTCTCTACCTTGATGCAGTGCTAGACTGCGAGGCGGTGGCGACCTTTGCTGCGGCGAGCTTTGATTACCAATCGACCGGTTGCGGTACGCATTCTGGCGCGAAAACCGGATGTTCTTTTTCTTTTGCGGCTGGTTCCGTGCAGGGTTTGCTGTGTCATTTTGATTTCTCCCGGCTTGTTACTTTACTTTTGATTAATATTCACAATCTTCTAGTATACCATATAGTTGTTTTTTTGGCAATAAAATTTTTCCGATTTGAATCGATCGCCACTCATCACAAAGCAACAACCCGTGTTTGAGCTGGTGGACGAGATTTAGGTTTTGTTTTCACTACCATATCCCTAACTTTCTAAGATGATATTGCAAGCGCGATCGCGCTTAACCGAAACAAATCCAATCCCCCACAGATCAAACTTCTCAAACTGTTCTAAAAAGTCAGGGATTTCTCCTGTTAGTCGCCCTTAACCGACACAAATCAAATGCCCGACTTCTAAGTTCATCCGTGTATCCGTGTCAACATCCGTGTTTTTCCCTTATTTCAGTTCAACATTTACTGTGGCAGACATCCGCGGTGCAATCCGCGATTCATAGCCTTTAATGCTTTCGGCATCAAACACAACTTTTACCGGAATTTGCTGCACAACTTTGTTGAAATTGCCCGTAGCATTATTATCGGGAGGCAATAAGGAGAATTGAGCGCCAGAAGCAGGGGAGAAACTATCGAGACGACCCTCAAACTTGCGACCGCCAAAAGCATCTAAGTTGATTCCTACTTTTTCGGCTGGTTTCATGTTTGCCAATTGCTTTTCTTTGAAGTTAGGAACTACCCACAAATCGTTACTGACGATCGCCATTAACGCAGTTCCCGGCGGCACCCGCTGCCAGACTTCAACGGATTTGTGGCCGATTTGTCCGTAGGCCTCTTTCTTTCATGCGATCGCGCCTTTCAGCGTCCCGCCTACCTGTTGCAGTTTGTCGCCAATGCTGGAAGTCGGCAAACCGTCTTGTTGCCACAAGCAGCACCAGCCAGGGAAAAGCGGTTAGCCCAAAGGATGCCAGCAGTTTTTTTGGCGATCGACTGCTACGCTAAAACCGGGAATCCGCCCTCTGCCGGATATGTTAACAATTCTTATTGTTCTTAAACTAGAAAGAGTAAATCTAGTTTGCAATCAGAATTTATGTTGCTTCCACCCGACCAACGCACCAAGTTAGACGACACCGACGACAATTTGTTCTATTCCGCTCCCCGATTTGTGACTCATGTAGACGATGGATTCATTCAGCAACTCACCGATTTATATCGGGAACGGCTGAAACCGAATACTCGGATTTTTGATATGATGAGCAGTTGGGTTTCTCACTTGCCCGACGAGATGCAATTTGCCCATGTCGAAGGGCACGGCATGAATGAAGAGGAGTTGGCAAAAAATCGCAGGCTGAATCATTATTTTGTGCAGAATTTGAACGCAAATCCCAAATTGCCACTGCCGGATGCAGAATTTGACGCGGTTGTCAACTGCGTTTCGGTACAGTATTTGCAGCACCCGGATGCGGTTTTTGCCGAGATTCACCGGATTTTGAAGCCGGGGGGCGTAGCAATTATGAGTTTTTCCAACCGGATGTTTTATCAAAAGGCGATCGCGGCTTGGCGGGAAGGTTCGGAGGGCGATCGGGTAGAATTAGTCAAGGGTTACTTTGATTCTGTCAAAGGAGCGAATATACCCGGATTTAGCAAGCCGGAAGTAATTGTTCGCAAGCCTAACTTGCCGAGTTTTATGCAAATGCTACGAATACCAAGCGGCGATCCGTTTTATGCGGTAGTTGCTTACCGCCAAAGTTAGGATTTTTTGGCAGTAAGGACTTTAGGACTTTAGGTGGAAATTGAAAGCACTAAAGTCCTTACTACAAACTGATCGAAAGCTACGCTCTTTAGGTTAGGATATATTTAATATTTGCTCCTAAAATATGGAAAACTAACTTTTGCAGCGCATCACAATCGCTCCAAATATCGGTCACGGAAAACCCTTTAGGCGGGGTCTCCGATATCTAGTAGAGTCGATTCTTGAATTACTCAGTTATGGTATGAATTCTAAAGAAATTATAGATGACTATGACGATTTATCACAGAAATTGGGTCTAAAACCCCGTCCTTATAGGACGGCTTTGTTAGCAGAAGTAAAAACATTGAATCTTTTCCATAAAGATATGTGACAACATCAGATAGAACGTTGTCCTACAATATACTAACAGTAGCTCAAAAAGGAGGAGTTAAACTTGTTAACAAACTATGTATACAAGTTGCGCCCAAATCAAACACAGACTTTAAAAATGTCCAATTGGGTCGATATGTTACGAAGCCATTTCAACTGGTGTCTCAGTGACAGAATCACTCAATATAGTCAACAGTTCATTCAAGGTAACTATTGCGACATTAGGACAAAAAGTGAAGCCTGCCCCTTGACCAGTTGTGTCAGTAAAAACGGTGCAACCGGAGAGCCTTGGAAAACAAGCAAAACAGATAAAGATGGGAAAGTCAAAAACCCTCGACGCAACCCAGGTGACATTCAAATCACCGCTTTGCCCGAACTGAAAGCAGCTAGACCCTGGTTTGCAGGGATAGATTCAACAGTTCTACAGCAGAACGTCAAACGGTTAGACACTGCCTACAAAAATTTCTTTGAGGGGCGTGGTTTTCCTAAATTTAAAAACCGCAGTAACTTTACTTCTTTCACTTTTGTGATGGGGGTAAAAATACAGGGTAATAAAATTTACTTGCCAAAGTTGGGTTGGATGCGTTTTCATAAATCGCGCCCAATTTTTGGTAGTTTTACCATTAAAGCTTGTGCGGTGAGGAGGCGCGAAAATGGCTGGTATGTATCTATCCGTATCGAGGATAAGTCTATCCCTGATTACACGACAAAACCTCTTAAGGGTGTCATTAAAGTCATTGGCTGCGATATGGGAATTACGAAATTAGTCCATCTCTCAGATGGATCTCAAATTGAAAATCCCAAGTTCTCAACCACCAAAAAAACTAAACGCACTTTAAAAATCAGGCAGAGGCGGGTTACTAGAAAAGCAAAAGGGAGCAATAACCGCAAGAAAGCGGCTAAAAAACTAGGGCTTTTACATCATAAAATTAGCGATAAACGCCAAGCTTACCAATGGAAAGTTGCTAATAAAATAGTTTCCCGTCGCGTTGACGCGATTGCCCTGGAAGACTTGAATATTTCCGGCATGATGCGTCGGTGTAGAGTAAAGATTGACGAAAAAACAGGTAGATTCCTGAAAAATGGGCAATCAAGAAAGAAGGGGCTAAACCGTTCTATTTCTGATGCCAGTTGGGGCGAATTAATTTTGAAGATCGAGTATCTGGCTGCAAAGCAAGGAAAGGTCGCAATTAAAATTAATCCCAAACACTCCAGCGAAGAATGCCGAAACTGCGGTCATATCGATAAGTCTAATCGAGACGGCGAAAAGTTCATCTGCACGCTCATGCGGATACCACGAACACGCCGATATCGGTGCAGCAAAAACTATTCGCGCTCGAGCTTTGAATTTGGTACGCGGGGACTCCGCGAAACCTGGCGTTAGCGCCTAAACGCCCAAAAGATATCCTCACGCTCGATTGAGCAAACGTGAGGAGTTTGGGAACCCTGGAAACAGGGATATTAAGTTGGAAACATCTTAAGAATCCTCGCGCCTTCAGGCCGAGTGAGTGTCAAAACATGAGGATATTCTAGCTGCTTTGCTATTTGCAGCGCGGCTGACTCAAGTGAAAAGCACATACTTTGTATTGTAGTTTATCAGTAATTATAAAGTAGGGTAACACCTTGAGATGAAAGCATATCAGCAAATAGCAATCGACGAATGTGGCGAACCTTTAGTCCCTATTCCACCCGAACATTTTGCCTTTGAAATTCCACACCCTTATCAAAAGTTGGGGGCTCCCTATGACAACAGCAAAGCAGATTCGCCTTACTATTTGCGGCAAGGAGTGGTAGATAGTTTAATCGCCGCTCAAACCCAGTTACAACAAAATCATCCCAAGTGGAAAATTCTGATATTTGACGCTTATCGGCCGGTGGAAGTCCAGCAATTTATGGTGGATTATACTTTTAATCAAATTGCTTTAGCTCAAGGCTGCAAATTTCCAGTTTCAGAAGACAAACGCCAAGTGATTATAGAACACGTATATCAATTTTGGGCAGTACCGAGCCTCGATCGCGCGACGCCTCCCCCTCACAGTACAGGTGCTGCTTTAGATATAACTTTAGCGGATGAAAATAATCGGCAAATTAATATGGGTTCTCGGATTGATGAAATATCAGAACGTTCTTATCCAGATTATTTTGGTAATAGAGCTCGCAAACCAGAACAGCAATATCACCGTCGCAGGCAAATCTTAAAAAATGCGATGATAGCTGCGGGTTTTCAGCAACATCCTAACGAATGGTGGCATTTTTCTCTGGGGGATCAGATGTGGGCTTGGTTGACAAATCAAAACAATAGTGGTAGTCAATTTATCGCCCGATACGGCCGCTATTAAAACGGTACGCAATTAAATCTGAACTGGCGCACTCGCAACCTTTAGAAACCGCGTTTATTGACAAAAAACCTCATATTTTAGGTGCTTTCTTCGGCAAAAAACCTGGTTTCTGACACTCTATGCGTCCAGGACTATAAAAGCTCGATCGGCATAAATCATTTGTATCATAAGACACGACAACTATTGCCAGCGGGGTAGCGGTGCTTTAAAATCAACAAGAGCGAACAAGTGCAGGCAACTCAAGCCAGCACCGCAAACCCTAAAGGATAACTCAGAGTTCACAATGAAAGCACTCATCCTCTCTGGCGGCAAAGGAACACGCTTGCGTCCCCTCACCTATACGGGTGCTAAGCAGTTGGTTCCTGTAGCAAATAAGCCGATACTGTGGTACGGAATTGAAGGAATTGTGGCGGCTGGGATTACGGATATTGGGATTATTATTAGTCCCGAAACCGGAGAAGAGGTGAAGACGAAAACAGGAGATGGATCTCGCTTCGGTGCCAAAATTACTTATATCTTGCAAGAAAAGCCGGCGGGACTCGCTCATGCGGTAAAAGTTGCCCGACCATTTTTGGGCGATTCTCCGTTTATTATGTATTTAGGAGATAACTTAATTCAGAATCAGTTAGATCCGTTTTTAGAGAGTTTTAACAAGCAGAAACTAGACGCTCTGATTTTGCTGCGTCCCGTTCCCAATCCCTCAGCTTTCGGTGTGGCAACAGTTGATGAAAAAGGAAGAGTTTTGGAGTTAGTAGAAAAACCACAAGTTCCGCCATCGAATTTAGCACTGGTGGGAATTTACTTTTTTGCTCCTACTATTCACGAGGCGATCGATCAAATTCAACCCTCTGCCCGTGGCGAACTGGAAATTACAGACGCTATTCAACAGCTTATCAATCAGGAAAAGCACGTAGAAGCCTGCAATTTAGAGGGTTGGTGGCTGGATACGGGGAAAAAAGACGATTTGCTGAGTGCAAACCAAATCATTTTAGATAGCCGTATCGTAGCTTCAACTGAATTAAAAGTAGACGCCAAAAGTCAAATTATCGGGCGAGTGCAAATAGGGGGAGGAACGGAGGTCATTAATTCTACAATTCGCGGGCCGGTGGTAATTGGGGAAAATTGCCGCATTGAAAATTGCTTTATCGGGCCTTACAGCAGTATTGCCGATCTCGTGACGATGATTGATGCTGATATCGAACACAGTGTAATATTGCAAGGGGCGAAAATACTTGGCATTCACCAACGAATTGTTGACAGCGTGATCGGGCAGCGAGCTCAACTAACCAATGCGCCGGCTCGTCCAAAAGCTCTGCGGTTTCTGATTGGTGATGACAGTCAAATTGAGTTAGCTTAAATTGAGATATTGCCAATATCGGAAGCAATAATCCTGATTTAACAAGAGATAAATTTTCTTGGGGAGTAGGGTGGGGCATCCTGCCCGCCGTGGAACAGGCAAGATGCCTGTTCCACAATTAATTACAATTATTCACACAGCAAAGCTGCCTGTTCACAATTAGTTACAATGATTGAAACAGGAAAGATGCCTGTTCCATAATAAGCCCTAGTAAGTTATCTAAAGGAGAGGAAAGTTTGCAGTCCGAAGAAATACCAACTCAACAGATAATACATAAATTGCGACAAACTTTGGAGCCGCGAATTGGTATTGCTGAGCAACCTATTTTGGGAACAGAAAATAGTGCGATCGCCAGAGATGAAGATGACGAAGATATCGCCCTTTTAAAGGCGGGTTTCGACATTTATAACATCCCCATTACCTCTTACCAAAGGCGGCTTGGTTCCGCAGTAATTGCAGTTAGGAAAATAGTCCGAAAATTGCTCAGACCCGTACTCGAACGCCAAGTTATTTACAATTTCGCTAATACCCGCGTAGTTCAAACACTGAGCATTCAATTGCAAAAATTGCAAGAAAATCAGCAAACTCTAGAGAAAAAAATTCAATCCGACTTCAGCAGCGCATCTCCCGAAGTTACAGCACAGCTTGAGACTCAACAAAAGGCGATCGCAGCTTTTCAGTCGGAAATAGAGCAAATTAAAGCAGTGCAGCAGCAACATACTGCTATTTTAGAGAAGATTACCGCTCAATTGCTCGATCGACAACAATAAAGCATCAAAGATGACCCACAATAATTTGGTCACAAGGTCACAGATTTATTCGCGAGAGCAATGCTTCAATGCTTCAATCAAAAATCTAAAATTCTTCAATTCCTCAATCTAAAATCCCAAATCCCAAATCGAAAAGCGAAAATTCTTCAATCTTTCAATTACTCAATTTAAAATCTAAAATCTAAAATCTAAAATCTAAAATCGAATGACTGCACTGCCCATATGCTCGTTAATTATAGTCAACTATAACGGTCTGCGCCACACGAAAGATTGCTTAAAATCTCTACAAAAACTTGCGTATCCCGAATCGCAACTTGACTTAATTGTAATTGATAATTGTTCTAAAGACGATTCCGTTAATTCCCTGCGCGAACTATTTCCAAAAGTTCGGATTTTTGTCAACTCTGCCAACAACTTTGCAAAAGCCCTCAACCTCGGCATCAGCGAAGCAAAAGGGCAATATATCGGGTTTCTCAATAACGATGCTACCCTCGACAGTCACTGGTTAGAGATTCTTGTAAAACGGCTAGAAACTAATAAAAAAGTAGGTGCGATTAGCGGCAAATTGTTGTTTAAAGACGGGCGAATTAACAGCGCAGGTATTCAGCAATTACCTAATTTTTATTGGCGAGATGTCGGCTTTGGCGAGAAAGATGCGGGACAGTACGATACAGAAGGAGAAGTCGAAGGGCTTTGTTGGGCGGCGGTGCTTTTTAGGAGAGAATGTCTGGAAGATGTCGGGCCAATAGATGAAGACTTTGTCATGTATTTTGAGGATGTAGAGTTTGCCAAACGCTGCCACAAACGCGGTTGGAAAATGCTTTATACTCCCGCAGCTATCGCCCATCACGAGTATCGGGGATCGAGTAAAGGAAGCAAACTCACCGAGTATTTCTGCAATCGAAATCGGTTTTTGTATTTGGCGAAACACGAACCTTTGCAATTAGTTTCTTCAATTCATACTTCTGATTTTTTTACCCATAAGCAGTACGATTTGCTGTTCGAGAGTTTATTTGTAGCGATTAAAAAACTTATAGATTATCAGAAACCAGAAATTATCCAAACTGTAATCCCACAGTTGTCGGAAAAGTTGGCGGTGATTTACAGTCGGATGAAGATCGATCGTATTTTGTCTCGCTTACAGGTGGTTCGGGGCGATCGCAAAATGTCGATCGCCATTTACGATCACGGACTGCATTTTATCGGGGGCGGTCAAAAGTACGTCGCTACCCTCGCCTCGCTGCTACAAAATGAATTTGAGATTACTTTTATCGCCAACAAAGCAGTTGCTATTTCCGACTTAGAATCGTGGTACGGACTCAACCTTTCAGGATGCAAAATTAAAATTATTCCCTTGGCGTTTTACGAGAAACGCGGAATGCAGTGCATCGATTCCAGCATCATTGTGGAAGATATGGAAAATCCCTTTGATGAAATTGCCATAGAAAGCAAAAACTACGATATTTTCATCAACGCGAACCAACTGGAAAAAGTCAAGCCACTCTCGCCAATTTCAATATTTTTCTGCCACTTTCCCAATACCTTCCGCAACCGTCACTTTGCTGTCGATGACTACACTTTCATTATTGCCAACAGTCAATTTACCGTCAAGTGGTTGGAGAAACGCTGGAACTTAAAGCCCACTTTTCTGCTTTATCCGCCCGTGGAAATGGCAACAGTTAAAGTGCCGAAAGAAAAAGTAATTTTGGCTGTGGGACAATTTGAAGCTGGGGGAACAAAAAAGCAAATTGAACTAATTACAGCTTTCCGCAGTTTGCTAAGAGATTATCCCGAAGAATTTCAAGGATGGCGGCTAATTTTAGCCGGAAGTAGCATTCCGAAAAATCCTTATTTAAAGACGGTTCAGAATTTATTGAAGCAAGATTCAAGGGCGATCGAGCTAAAAGTCAATGCTGACTTTGATCAGGTAAAATCGCTTTATGCTAGAGCGAGTATATTTTGGCACGCCTGCGGTTTGGGTGAAGTCAATCCTCAAAGATTTGAACATTTCGGGATGGCGACTGTCGAAGCAATGCAAAATAGTTGTGCTCCGATTGTTTTCAACGGCGGCGGCCAACCAGAAATTGTCGAACATGGGCGATCGGGCTTTTTGTTCAATACCGTTGAGGAACTGTGCCAGCATTCACATCAACTAATTGTTAGTCCCGATTTGCTAGCAGAACTTCAAGCTGGTGCACAGCAACGCAGTCAGAACTTTAGGCTGGCACGTTTCGAGGCAAAAGTCAAGAGTTTTTTTGAGATTATTCACCAAGAATATGCTACAATTCGGCTGCCAAATCCTGCCGATATAGCTCAAATGCTCGATCGAACTTAAAGGCGAATTAAATAGTCCACCAGGGCTTAAAACCCCTAGCCAAAAGCTAAAGTCCTCTTGGATAGGACTAATATCAAAGTCGATTTTATTACCGTTTTCTTCAGTCCGCGCAGGCGGACTTTGTATGTGTAGTTGCGACTTCCAGTCGCCGGATATCTAAAATCATGTCTAATTCACTGTTAATCAATTTGTCCTTCTTAACACCCGAACCAACGGGAATCGGGACTTACGCCGCTAATCTTTTCCCGCAACTGCAACAGCTAGAACCAACATTACTCGCTTCCCAGCAAATTGAAAATTATACTTGCTATCAAATTCCCGAAACTCTGACACCAAATCGCGGCCCGAAAGGACAAATTAACAGGCTGCTGTGGACTCAGTTTGAGTTACCAAAAATTTACCAAAACTTGCATTCCACCCTGATATTTTCCCCTATTCCCGAAGCACCTTTGTATTCCGGCTGCCGCTACATCGTCACAGTTCACGATTTAATTCCTTTGCGATTTCCACGACGGTTTTCTCGTTTAACAGCTTATTTTCGCTACTACATTCCGCAGGTGTTGCGGCAAGCAGAGCACATTATTTGTGATTCTCAATCAACGGCGACAGATGTTGCTAACTTTTTCCAAATTCTGCCTAAAAAGATGACCGCCATTCCCCTAGCTTGCGATAATATTAATTTTAGATATCTCGACTTGCCAGCCAAAAATTATTTTCTTTATACCGGCAGACACGATCCTTACAAAAACTTGGAAAGATTAATTGCTGCATTTGCGAGTTTGCCCGATCGCGCAAATTACGAATTGTGGCTAGCAGGGCCTCCCAATGCCTACACGCCGCTGTTGACAGCACAAGTTGAACAATTAGGTTTACAATCTTTGGTAAAGTTTCTCGGTTACGTTCCCTATTCTCAATTGCCCGTACTGATGAATCAGGCGATCGCCCTAGTTTTCCCTACACTTTGGGAAGGATTCGGCTTACCAATTTTAGAAGCAATGGCTTGCGGCACACCCGTCATCACATCCAACCTGTCATCGATGCCAGAAGTAGCCGGAGAAGCCGCATTATTAGTCAATCCTTACAGCGTCCCAGAAATAGCCGAAGCCATGCAAACACTAGCCACAGATTCAAAAGTGCGATCGAACTTAAAAACTGCTAGTTTAGCCAGATCATCTCAATTTAGCTGGAACAAAACCGGAAAAGCAACCGCCAACATATTACAGCAATACCTTTAAATCTTCCCTCTCTTCCTTTCTCCTCTCTGCGTCCTCTGCGCCCTCTGCGGTTAAAAAAACTCCCACCAAAAAACCGCAATCTACATATTATCCCATGCCCAATCCCCAATCTAACTTACTAATCAACCTCTCCTTCCTAATTTCCAAACCAACCGGTTTAGCCATCTACGCCAAAAACCTATTTCCCCACCTAAAATCCCTCACTCCCACATTACTAACAGCAGAAAAATTTCCCAATAACAACTGCTACCCAATCCCCGCCAATCTAACACCAGAACAAGGAAGCAAAGGACACATCAACCGATTGCTGTGGACACAAACTCAACTTCCCAAAATTTACAAGCAGCTAAAATCTAACCTGTTATTTTCCCCAATTCCAGAAGCTCCTTTATTTGCAGGTTGCCGCTATATAATTACAGTGCATGACTTAATAGCGCTGCGATTTCCCCGCCGCTTCGATCCTCTGACACCTTACCACCGCTACTACATTCCCCAAGTGCTGCGACAGGCTGAACACGTCATTTGCGACTCTGAATCAACTGCCAAAGATATCGCTAATTTTTGCAATATTCCTACTAATTTAATTACGCCAATTTTTCCCGGATACGATACCAGTTTTTTCCGTTTTTTAGACTTACCAACAAGCAATTATTTTCTTTATATCGGCCGCCACAATCCATATAAAAATGTGCAGCGAGTGGTAGCAGCGTTTGCTGCTTTGCAGCAGAATTCCGAGTACGAATTGTGGATAGCAGGTTCGGAAGACAAACGCTATACGCCGCTGTTGAAGGCGCAGGTTCAAGAATTGGGATTGGTCGATCGAGTAAAATTCCTAGATTACCTCCCCGCAGCCGACTTGCCCAAAGTCATCAACCAAGCGATTGCGCTGGTTTTTCCCAGCCTTTGGGAAGGATTCGGCCTCCCCGTGCTCGAAGCAATGGCCTGTGGCACTCCTGTCATCACCTCTAACCTGTCTTCAATGCCAGAAGTGGCGGGGGACGGCGCCTGGTTAGTCAATCCCTACAGCGTCGAGGAAATTGCCTCTGCTATGCAAGAGGTTGCAGTCGATGCCAAAGTTCGATCGCACTTGCGGGAGCTCGGTTTAGCCAGAGCAAAACAATTTAGCTGGGAAAAAACCGGCCTGGAAACTGCTGCTATTCTCGATCGATATCTTTAACGAACAAAGGCGAACAGCACAACACGGATTTGGACACGGATACACGGATGAGTCGGGGAGCACTCAAGGCAGGGCGGGCACTCAAGGCACCGCCCCTACAAGCCTTTTACTTATTGATACCCAACTGATCGCCGCGCTTGTACTGCTGATAAGCAGCAAAAAACAGCCCCGACAGAGTAACAAAGATTAGACCCAGAACAATACCTGAAAGCAGCGGTTCTACCATGAGATCTCCTTAACGTTAAGATTTAACAACCTATTTTTAATATTACCAGCACTTACACAGATGAATTTTCCAAAAAACGCCCTTCCGGGAGTATTAGATCTTGCTCTCCCCGCTGCGAACGATTAAGCTATGTTATGAGAAATAAATTTTCTTGTAGATACTATTTTTAATTGAACTCCTTTGAATAACCAACTTGCCAGGAATGAAATTAAAAACCCGATCGAGCGACTTGCCATATTTGCGCTAGCGGTGTTGCTTGCCATCATCTTGGCGACGCTGGCAATTCGTCAGTTTCAAGTCGCCGATCCTTACGTCAAAAGCGTACTATCCCTCACGGGCAACCCGTTTCAGGGTTCTGCCATCTTTCAAATGAACTGTGCGGGTTGTCACATATCCGTTTCAGACAGTCAAGTCGGGCCCAACTTGCACGGAGTGTCCGAGCGCAAATCCGAATTCGATCTGATCCGGCAAGTCACCAGCGGGCAAACCCCACCCATGCCGCAGTTTCAACCGAGTCCGCAAGAAATGGCCGACTTGCTAAAATATCTCGAACAAATTTGACCAAAGAAGGGAACGAATATGGTTCCCTTGCTCCCGATTGTCCAGGCAAGAGTAAGGTGCGCAGTGCGCACCCTACTGTTCCCAGTGGACTAAACCAGCAAGCTAAAACTCTGAGCCGATAACTGGCTCGGCTGTACGCCCGTCACTACAGCCAAAATCTGGTCGCTGTTGGCAAGCCCGATCGCCGTCGAGCCATTAGTTTCGGTCAATGACAGTTGATTGAAGTCCAAGCCTCCCACCAACCCGATCGAATCAACTCCTGCGGTGAAGTTGAAAATCGTGTCAATTCCTCCGCTCGCTGACAAGACAAAGCCATTGCTGCCACTGCCGCCGACGAGGGTATCGCTGCCCAGGCCGCCAAATAGCAAGTTATCGCCAGTACCACCAAATAGCAAATCATCACCGCTGCCGCCAATTAAGGTATTGTTACCGTCATCGCCGCAGAGAGTGTCATTGCCTTGATCGCCAAATAGCACATCTTCGCCAGCGCCTCCCAAAATTACGTCATCGGCTTTGCCCCCGTACAATAAGTCATTGCCTTCGTCGCCAGAAAGAGAGTCGTTGCCACGATTGCCATAAATCGTATCGTTACCGCGATCGCCAAAAACGAGGTCAAAGCCTTTGCCACCGAAGAGAGTATCGCTATCGATGCCTCCGTAGACAGTATCGTTGGCCGTATTGCCATTAATGTAGTCACCGCCCCCTCGACCAAAGATCAAATCGTTGCCGCCCAATCCGAAGATAGAGTCACTGCCGGCACTACCCACGATCGTATCGTCGCCGTTAGGGCCATTGATCACATTACCTGCTGAAGAAGTGCCTGGCTCATTGGGAGTAGCGATCCTGGGGAAGTTCTCAGGGCAAACCAAATCTGTTGGTACAGGTGCAGGAGTCGGCGTCGGTACAGGTGCAGGCGTCGGCGTCGGTACAGGTGCAGGCGTCGGCGTCGGTGCAGGTGCAGGCGTCGGCGTCGGTGCAGGTGCAGGCGTCGGCGTCGGTGCAGGTGCAGGCGTCGGCGTCGGTGCAGCAGGAGTCGGCGTCGGTACAGGTGGCAGCGGCGGCGTCGGTGGTGTCGGTGGTGTCGGCGGAGTCGGCGTCGGCGTCGGCGCTGGGAAGTTCCCGAAGTTGATGCCAGTGACAATAGCGCCCGAAGTTAGGTTGATATCGGCGGGTTCGGGTGTGCTTTGGGTAAACCCAGTTTGGTTGACTTCCCGGACACGGTAGGTTCCCGGCGTTAGGTTCGCGAACAGGTAGTTGCCACTGTCGTCTGTGGTAGTAGTAACAGGCGCAGGAGCAGTTCCAGCTACGACATTGGTTAACTGAATTTGGAAATTGGCTAAACCGGGTTCTCCAGCATCCTGAGTGCCATTGTTGTTGGTGTCTTGGAACTTCAGACCTCGGATCGCCCCGGGTTGGGGCAGGAAGTTGCCGAAGTCAATGCCCGTGATGTTATCGGAGGGATTAACCGTAACGGGGGCGGGGTTGGGGGTCGTCTGCGTCCAGCCGTTTTGCTGGACTTCCCTTACCTGGTAAGTACCTGCGGGTATATCTCGGAGAGTGTAGTTGCCCGCTGCATCAGTGATAGTAGTAGGTTCGCCCTGCTGAAAGATGCCATCGGGATTGATACTGTCGAGGAATATTTGCCAGTTACCTAGCCCCAATTCTCCGGCATCCTTAACGCCGTTGCTGTTGAGGTCATTGAATTTTTGACCGCTGATTGTGCTCGACTGGAAGTTGCCGAAGTTGATATTAGTGATGTCTTGACCGCTGGTGACAGTGATGTCATCCGGGTCGGGGGTAGTTTGCGTCCAAGTAGGTTGCAACACTTCCCGCACCTTGTAGGTTCCTGCTGACAAATCGAGGAATTGGTAGTTACCGGCGGCATCGGTGAGGGTGTTCGCTTCCCCGGTGTCGAGAGTGCCGTTATCGTTGGTATCGAGGAAGAATTGCCAGTTGGCAAGCCCTAGTTCCCCAGTATCTTGTACCCGGTTGTTGTTGAGGTCATTGAACTTCAGACCGCTGATGCTATTGGGCCTGAAGTTGCCGAAGTTGTTGTTTTGAGAATCGGTACCGCTAGTGACGGCGATCGTAAACGCCCCGGAAAGAGTAGGCGTAGCTGCATCGATGGGGGGCACAGTTTGCGTCCAGCCTGTTTGTGGCACTTCCCGCACTGTATAAGTGCCGGCTGTAAGGTCGTCGATCTCATACTGACCCGTAGCATCCGTGATTTCGCTTTCTTCATCAGCATCGAATGTGCCGTTATTGTTGGCATCCAGGTAGATTGTCCAGCCTCCTAGCGGTGGTTCTGCTGGCGCATCTTGGATGCCATTTTTGTTGAGATCGTTAAATTTGATCCCGCTGATTTTTCCTAGTTGGAAGTTGCCGAAGTCTCGAGCCGTAAGGTTTGTGCCGCTGACCGGGTTAATTGGATAAAAAGTCGGGCCGGCGGTTTGTGAGAAACCAGTCGGTACGTCTTCTCTCACAAAGTGCCTACCGGAGCCGACGTTGGGAAAGGTATAAGTGCCAGCAGCCGCTGGGGCTGTTCCGGTAACTTGAGAGGCGATTTCCGCATCACCGCTATCTAAAGTGCTGTTATCGTTAGTATCCTTGAACAAGCGAATGGTAGTGCCGTTGAGGGGGGTGTCGTCAGCAGAGAAGCCGTTGCCTGTGAGGTCGGTGAATTTGGTGCCGCTAACGGTGATGTTTTGGAAAACGCCGAAGTTTTGATCGGTGACGGGAGTACCGCTTTGGGCACTAACGAGAATTGCGGCAGCGGGGAAAGAAATGCTGGAGTTAGCTGGGGCAGTGGCTTGTATCAGGTAATTGCCGGGGCCTATCTCCGAGAATGTGTAATCTCCAGCTCCCGCAGTGGTTTGTGCAGTGCCGACAACTGTATCTGTGCCGACTTCTAGTGTGCCGTTGGCGTTGGTGTCTTTGTATAAGTTAACGGTGATGCCGTTTAATACGGTGTCGTCGGGAGTGAAGCCGTTGCCCGCGAGATCGGTGTAGGTTTTGCCTGCGATCGATGTCCGTTGGAAGTTGCCGAAGTTGGCACCGGTGACATTAACAATACCCGTATTTGCCGGAGTCGGGCCGACAGTCTGCACCCAAGCAGTCGCAGGCGTTCCAGCGGGGGGCGCTTCTGTAATCGGAGTATCGGTTTTTACGTCGCGGAGGATGTAAGTGCCGTCGGCTGCGGTAGTAGCGCTCTTCGTGCCTACAGAAATCACCCAGCCCGGAAGACCTGGTTCAGTCGCCGCGGCACCTTGCAGGCTATCCCCGTTAAAGTCGTTGAATTTAACCCCTGTGACGATCGGGCCGTATTCATAAGCACCGATATCAACAGCAGTGCCGATCGTCCGGGGAAAGCCAGCGCCCCGCTGGTCCGTCGCGCCAGCAGCAGCCACAGCCGTGGCATCCCCAGTATCGATCGCCGGATTAGTGACGGTGGCAGTGCTGTCAGCCAAAGCATAAGTCAGGGGAACGCCTGTAGCCTGGTTCAATCCTGGGGTAGGGGCGATGACATTTGCTAGAGGAACGGTCAGTTCCTGGGTGGCAGGTAAATTGGTGAGATTACCACTGTTCGGATCGCCAACCTCCCCGATCAAATTGTTCGTGCTGGTGGCAGCGAAGGATGTCCCGAACACGTCGGGACGGACGCCACCAGTATTGCCTGCGACGATCGAATTTCTGAGATTCACAGTACCGCCGTTAGTAGCAATTCCCCCCCCGTAAGCAAGAGCAGGATCGTTACCAGCACTGTTGGCCGTAATGGTGTTGTTAGTGAGAGTTGCACTAGCGGCCAAGTTGACAAAAATCGCGCCACCCGCCCCAAGGCCCGGTCTAGCACCGCCTGTAGGGGTCAGGCCGACCGGATCGCCGCCTATTGCTGTGTTGTTGAACAAAGTGCTGTTGTTCAGGGTCAAACTGCCAGCATTTACAAAAATTGCGCCTCCCAAACCAGCACCGCCGCCGCCACTGACTGGGCTACCAGTGCCACCTGGGGTAAAACCTCCGAGGGTCGTGCTCAGTACTTCTGCTGCACCGCTGCCGCTACCTGCACCGAAGCCACCGACACCGCCACCGCCGGTCGCACCTGCGGTACTGCCGGTACCGCCAGCGCCGCCAGCGCCGCCACCGCCGCCGAATCCGGCAGCGCCACCAACGCCCCCAGCGCCCCCAGCGCCTGCAGTGCCCGAACCTGGCGGGCCGCCGGAGCCGCCAGCGCCACCGCCACCGCCACCGCCACCGAGGCCGCCACCGAGGCCGCCCGCGCCGCCCGCGCCGCCGGCTCCGCCGTTAGTCCCGCCGGTACCAGCGCCGCCCGTACCGCCCGCGCCGCCGACTCCGCCGTTAAGACCGGTTCCTGGCACTCCGCCACTGCCAGCGCCACCACTGCCGCCCGTACCGCCGGTTCCACCTGCCTGGCCGATGCTTTGCAACCCGGTGAGGCCTGCTTGACCGGGGCCGCCTGCGGAAACGAAGGGAAACAGGCTTGCAAAGTCGGTGTTGCCGCCAGGGCCTCCGGCGGCGAGAGCGACGGGGGCGCTGCCAGCGCCGCCCGTAGCGCTGTTGCCATTGAAGGTAACGCTATTAACTGTGACATCGCCGCTGTTGATAAATAGTGCGCCGCCCATGCCGGCTGCACCGCCGCCGCCGCCCGTACCTGCACCGCCTTGCGCTCGAGCACCGGTCAATGTCAAGTTGGAAAAGCTGACTGGCGCAGTCGCGCTGTCTACAAAAAAGCCCCGGTTATTACCGAAATTTAGGGTGAAACCGCCGCCGGTAAACGTGATGGGGGTGGAAATTCTGGGCAGAACCTGTCCGGTGGCTAAGGTGATGTTGCCGGTGATGGCAATCGTGTCTGCATTCGGCAAAGCGTTAGCCAGAGTTATCGCATCTCGCAGTTCGTCAAATGTGGCGACTAAAACTGCGCTGTAAGCTTCCCTCGCCTCAGCCGAAAATGCCAAAGCCGTCTCTATTTTGCCCGTAGTCACTTCCAGCACCCAGTCTCCACCCAGTGTTGCACTGCCGGTCAAGTTGTCGGAAGCGGCAATATTTGCTCCCGTGAGCTGGCTCAGCCTTTGGACGAAAGCCACACCTGCTTCTGTGGTGGCGACGTTGCAACCGTAAAGTAGAATTTCGGCTTTAGCTGTAATTGGAGAGTTAGAGTTTGCCTCAGTTGTTGGCAAAGCAAACCATGTTTCTAAATAATTGCGGTAGGTTTCAATGTTGCTGAGATTTAGTTCTGTTGCTCCCAGTTGCAAGCTGGCTGCTGCGCCGTGAGACAAAATGTGGACGGCTGCAATGTTTTGCCGCAGTTTAAGTGTTTCGGCGATTTGCTCGATGCCGTCGCGATCGGCTTTCAGAATAACAACTTCTGTATCGGGATTGACCGTTTCTGTTAAACTTTCGCAATCTTTAACTTGTGAATCTGCAAAAACTATCTGGTGTTTCCGTTCTTTATAGAGTTCCACTTTCAAATTCTCCTGGTACACGCACACATCAAATTCATATCACAAACCAACCGCAGCAGCGATCGATCTTTTGCCGCTGCGGATGAGAGTCGTTGGCGAAGCCCTTGAAGAGGATCGCCCCTAACTTTCACCTAAATTGAATATTGACAAAAACCTTTTTTTATGCTCCCCTGTCCTAACTGAGTTAGTTTGATTGTTTAGAAGTTTTAAAGGGGAATATTGTTCCGGCTGTTACAACAATGTTGGAGAAGACTTGCGCGCTGTTTTCTGATTTACTGAGAGATGGATAAAATACCAGATTTTATAAAAATTGTCAATCAAATAATTAACCGATGACTATCGATATTTGTTAATCAAGAGTCATCAGTCACGGTTATTAGCTGTAAGCTGATATTATTGGGTAGTTGTTGGCTGCTGAAGGATCTGTATGTGCGATCGTCTTCTGCAAGCTCCGATAACGAACAACCGCAATCAAATTGGTTGGTAGTAAGGAATGCCAGTCCGGTGAGTTTTATGAAGGCTTGCATTCCTCACTATAACCTTGATAACGCTTATTTTACAGGAATAGATAGGCTAACTCATGACTAACATTCCTACAGAAAATTAGACTCAATAAACCTGCTCGAAGAAAGAAAATTAGGCGTGGGACTCCCGAATATTAAATCCTCTTCCAGTTTAGTGCGTCCAAGAATCACTAATTACCAAGTTTCTTCGTCAGGATTATTGGAATTGCTCCAGATTTCCACATCTAAATCATTGAGATAAATCAGAGCAGTTTCAATCTGTTTACTTGTACCGTTAAGTTCCAAATCAAACCAACCGTCATCTAAAGTTTTGACACCCAATAAAGCAGCATTAAAATTTACCGTCAAACCGTATTCAGAAATCAGGTTAGAGATTACAGGTTCCTGATGGTATTCTTTAGGAACACGAATGCGAATGCGGGTTTGAGTGGGTCTGCTGTCACCACTATCAGATTTGGGAATATCTGATTCTTGGGTTTTGTGAAAATTGTCGATCGCCTCAAATTGAGATTCGCTAGTGTTGTGAGCTAACATTTGAGCCTCCTAATGTTTGTTTCAGTTTACATTTTGCAGCCATATCTTGTAGGGTGCGGATCTGCGAAATTTTAGAGCTTCCAACCAGATTGTGGATAGCGCAGCCCATACTAATGACTAACAAGTTCGCACCCTAAAGCCTCATGAATGGTGATTATTCTTCAACTTCTTTGATCTTAGTTTTTCGTTCTAAAATCTCCTTAAGCACGAGGGTAACAACTGCTAAAAGACCGAGAACTACCGCCGCCGAAAATGCGGCTTGCGTCGCATACTGCTTGTAAGCATCCTCTACAAACAAAGGCAAAGTTTGCGTTTTCTTAGCAATATTTCCCGACACCACAGAGACGGCTCCAAATTCTCCCATTGCTCTAGCATTGGTCAAAATTACTCCGTAAAGCAATCCCCAGCGAATACTGGGAAGCGTGACATTCCAGAAAATTTGCCAGTCATTTGCTCCCAAAGTTTTCGCCGCCTCTTCTTGATCTGTCCCCACTTCTTCCAAAACAGGAATCACTTCGCGCGCCACAAAAGGCAAGGTAACAAAAGCAGTAGCTAGCACCATCCCAGGGAAGGCAAAAATAACCTTGATATTGGCCGCATCTAGCCACGGCCCGAACCATCCCAGCCGACCGTAGAGCAGTACAATCATTAAACCTGCAACTACGGGAGAGATGGCAAAAGGCACGTCTAAAAGGCTAATTAATAGCGTGCGACCCGGAAATTTGTTGCGGCCAATTACCCAGGCGGCACACAAACCGAAGACTGTATTTATAGGCACAACTATCAGAGAAATCACCAGGGTGAGTTGCGCTGCATGCAGAAAATCGGGCGAGGTTAAGTTAGACAAAAATGGATCAAATCCCTTTCTGAAAGCTTGATAAAAAACGTTGAGAGTAGGGATAAATAAGACAAGAGCGAGATAGCCGATCGCAATTCCGATTAAAGTGGGTTTTACCCAAGCTTTTTCCTGACTCCGACTAGAACCTGCGGGCGGAAATTTGTAACCAGCGGGTGAATTGATATTAGCCGTCATAGCGTCTTCTCCATGCTTGTAAGAGATTAATGGCGAACAGCATTGCCAGGGAAATAGCTAACATGACAGTGCCGATAACTGTTGCTCCGGCATAGTCGTACTGTTCCAACCGTTGGAAAATTAAAACCGGGGCGATTAAATCTTTGAACGGTATGTTAGAAGCTACAATTACCGTAGATCCGTACTCGCCCACCGCTCGCGAAAAGCCGAGTGCTACTCCGGTTAAAATAGACGGAAATAGCGGTGGCAAAACTACTCGCCAGAAGGTTTCAAATTGAGAAGCACCTAAGCACCAAGCTGCTTCTTCGATTTCTTTTTCCATCTCGTTTAAAACTGGCTGTACGGTTCTAACTATAAATGGCAAGGAAATAAATATCATCGCTATACCTACGCCCAAGCGAGTAAAGGATATCTTGATTCCCAAAGGTGCAAAAAGCGAACCAATCCACCCGTTATCGCTGTAAACTGTGGCGAGAGTTAAACCGGCAACGGAGGTGGGCAGTGCAAAAGGCAAATCGACGATTGCATCGACAATCCGTTTTAAGGGAAAGTCGTAGCGGACTAAAACCCAGGCAATTAATGTGCCGAATACTCCGTTAATTAATGCCGCAATTAATGCCGTAAAGAAGGTGACATCGTAGGCGGAAAGGGCGATGGGAGTGGTGGCAATTGCCCAAAATTCGGCGGGGTTTGCTGTGCTGGCTTTCAGCAGCATTGCTGTAACTGGGAGGAATAGCATTAAGCTGAGGTAGCCTAGGGTGATTCCCCAAGGTAATGTTATTTTGCCGATCGCCCTTTTGATATTTTCGATCGGAGATTGAGGGTTGCTGGTTGGAGATGATACAGCCATAAGTGAATACTTTGGATTTGGAAGAATAGTGAATCTATCTGATCCCAGACAACTTCGGGGAAGTCGGGGATCTGGGCATTCTGTTTTTTTACTGTCTAATTGAACCTTGGATTTTGTCAAAAACAGCTCCGTCATCGAAGAATTTCTGCTGAATATCTCCCCAACCTCCTAAGTCTTGAGCTGTAAATAGGGTTTTGATGGGGGCATATTTTTTGACAAATTCTGGTTCTGCGGCTACTGTCGCATCTACTGGGCGGAAGCCTACTTTGGCAAATTCTCGCTGAGCTTCTGGGGTGTAGAGAAACTTGACAAATGCTTCGGCGACTTCGCGAGTACCGTGTTTATCAACGTTTTTATCGACAATGGCAATCGGATTGTCGATCGAAACATTGACTTCGGGAATACTGTAAGTCGGTTTTTCGCCTTTCTCACCTGCCAGAAGAATCTCGTTTTCGTAGTTAATTAAGGCGTCGCCTTGCCCTTGTTTGAAAAATACATCAGTGGCTTCGCGGGCATCTTTAGTCAGAATCGGGACGTTTTTGTAGACTTTGCTAGTAAAGTCTAATGCTTTGGTTTCGTCTCCTCCGGTTTTAACAACCGAGCCCCAAAGTGCGAGGAAATTCCAGCGGGCAACGCCTGATGTTTTGGGATCGGCAGTAATCACTTTTACTCCGTCTTTGCTTAAATCTTCCCAGGTTTTGATGTTTTTGGGATTGCCTTCGCGGGTAACTATTGCCCCTACCGATTTGCTGACTATGCCTTCGTTGGGAACTTCTTTTTCCCACCCAGGTTGAATTAGTCCAGCTTTTTCGATTTTTGCGGTATCGAGGGCTAGGGCTAGGTGTACGATGTCTGCTTCTAAACCGTCAATTACGGCCCGAGTTTGGGAACCGGAACCGCCGTAGCTTTGGTTGAAGGTGACGGTTTGACCCTTTTCTTTTTGCCACTGTTCTACAAATTTGGGAATTATCGCTTCATGGGCGGCTTTGGTGACGGCGAAGGATACTAGGGTTAATTCTACGTTGCCTTTGTTGGCTGCTGGGGTAGCACCGCCTGGAGTGGCAGCGGGGTTGTTGGTGGTTCCCTGGCCACAGGATGCAACGGCCAGACTTAAAGTTATTCCCACTAAAAATAGCGACACAAATCTTTTGAGCGCCGTAAATGATTGATTTGTGCTGGCTGGTGGCTGTTGCGGCCACTGAAGGTGTTGAGTTAGGCGTTGCCACGGGCTCATTATATTTATTCCTCTAGTAAAAGTACGGTTATCAGGTAGGAATACCGTAATTATGGTTGTGAAGTACGATTATAGACAAGAGCGAGTCAAAAGGCAACAAAAAAAATAAACTGGGGGAACTCAGGGTCGATCGCATATCCTGAAGTCTTTTCCGTCGGTGTTTTCGAGTCAGATTCGGGGTAAAATGTAAAGTGTATAAATAAATATTATTATTAAGTTAAGGTGCTAAGCTGGCGCGGCTGCACGATTCGCCTGCACGATACGCCTTACGACTACCATCGGCCGATCGCCCCAATCTAATAGCCCTGCCAAGAGTCCCCGCCCCAGGGGGATATGTCTGACTCGCGCGATCGTCCTTAACTAAGAAAAAGTTTTAACTGGTATGTCCTTACCCCGCCCAGTCTCAGACACCCTAATTGAACTGTTGAAGCCTGTAGCCTCTGAATTGGGAGAAAGATTGGGAGCAAGCGCTGTCAACGAACGCTATGCAGAAATTGAGCCCTCTGGTTCTTCAACTTTAAACCAGCAAATCAAAAAAGACCCTCGCTGGATTAAAGCACAAATGAGATATTTGCAGCGGCAGCAGGCCAGAGAACAAGAATTAATCGCCCTCGCCGGCGCAGAAGAAAGGGTAAAGGAAGAACGCGCTAATCGAATTAAGGCACAAGAAGTAAGAGATAAGCGGGCAATTAGCCGGCTTTGCCGTGACTTAATGCGAGAGTTTCAATCAGAAGCAATTCGAGTGAAGCTGAGCGAAATTCAAACTATTTGGGACAGGGACAACTGGTTTTCTAATTTGAGCAGGCAGGAAACTGAACAGATTTTGCAGCAGCAGCAGCACCGATTGCTGCTGTTAGTTGCTCCCGCCAAAATAAGCCAAGATTGCCCTGATTCGTTTCGCCACAATCTGAATATCGAGCTGCCGGCTAAGTTAAGAGCTTTTTTGAACCAGCACTACCCCCAGCACGGAGATGTGTGTCCGGTTCAGTTTTACGGAGACTATTTCAAAAAAGCGATTTCTGATATTGATGTGGAGCGGTTGCAGACTGTGTTGTCTCCGGTACCTACAGCTATACTGTACAGCGATATCAGCGATTATGAAGTTAATTTTCATGTTGGTTTTTGGGGAGTAATAAATCAGAGCGTTTCTCTAGTGGCGATGCAGCCTTGGAATTGGGAAGAGGTTTATCACCAGTTGGAGGCAGAGGGAAAAGATAGAAAGCTGAGTCTGCGGATTATTCGGCAAATAATTGTGACTATTCACAAGTTATTGGCGGCTTTTTTAGCTGATTTGTATTATTTAAATATCGATTTTACTCACGAACCTCAGTTATTTAAATTAGAGGCGGAATTTGCTCAGGAATGGTTTTCTAAAGATTGGGCAAAACCGTATATTGAAACTCTTAAAGAAATTCAGGAGGAGCAGCGAATAGTCTATAAGGGAGAGATGCGGCGGCTGGCGCTGCGAGAGGCGAAAGCTAGGGCGGAACGCCAGCGTTTGGAAGAGGCTGAACTCAAACGCAGAGAGGAAGCTGAGGCAGCATCTAAGCGGGTGAAGGAATTAGCTCACAAATTAAAACATCAGAAATGGCGGTGTGTATTTACGCTGCCCGGACATTCATCGTTTGTGAATTCTCTGGCGATTAGCCCTGACGGCAAAATTTTGGCTAGCGGTAGTTGGGATAAAACTATTAAGATTTGGAATTTAGAAACCACGGAATTAATTGGCACTCTAACGGGACATTCCGATCGCGTAAATTCAGTTGCTATTAGCTATGACGGAAAAATGTTGGTCAGCGGCAGTTCGGACGAAACAATTAAGTTTTGGAATTTACACAGTGGCGATTTGCTGTGTACTTTTCCGGGACATTCTATGGAGGTGAATTCGGTGGCGATTAACCCGAAGCGCCAGGTAATTGCTAGCTGCGGCGGCGCTGATAATACGATTAAGCTGTGGAATTTGCGGAGTGGTGAGTTGCTGCGGACTTTGAGGGGTCATTCTGACAATGTGAATGCGGTGGTTTTTAGCCCGGACGGTAAAATATTGGCGAGTGGCAGTTCGGATGCGACGAGCAAGGTTT
Source organism: Microcoleus sp. AT9b-C3 (assembly GCF_036705485.1). Taxonomy (NCBI): domain Bacteria; kingdom Bacillati; phylum Cyanobacteriota; class Cyanophyceae; order Oscillatoriales; family Microcoleaceae; genus Microcoleus; species Microcoleus sp. AT9b-C3. Next base: position 117,664 of record NZ_JAUBUR010000003.1, read on the forward strand.
GGGATGTGGAAAGCGGCAAGTTGCTGCGGACTCTTTCGGGGTTGAATGTTGGGGTGAATTCTGTGGCGATCGCCCCAGACGGTCAGATTCTTGCTAGCGTCAGCAATGATTATACGATTAAGCTGCGGAATTTGCACACGGGCAGTTTGTTGCGGATTTTAAATACTAATTATGCGAAGGGAAAGGGTGTAACGAATTTAGGAACGAATGAGGCGCTGCATATTTTGCAGAATTATGTGAGTCGGGGCGATTCGGTTGCTATCAGTGGGGACGGTTTGACTTTGGTTAGTGGCTGCGATGATAATACGATTAATATTTGGAATTTGCAGACGGGGGAGTTGTTGAGCAGTCTGAAGGGACATTCGGGTACGGTGTACTCGGTGGCGATCGCACCTTCGGGCAATTTGCTCGCCAGCGGCAGTGCGGATCAGACGATTAAGATTTGGCGGTGCGATTAGTTAATGGGCAGTGGGCAGTGGGCAGTGGGCAGACAATTTCGGTTTTGCCCTTACGGGGAGGGGTTTTGAGCGAATTTGAAAAAAAAATGGCGGGGGGGTTGCGCTAATGACTATAAGTTTGCTATATTAAGTTTCACTGCTGGTGTAACTCAGTTGGTAGAGTAGCTGATTTGTAATCAGCCTGTCGCAGGTTCAAATCCTGTCACCAGCTTTATTAGTATAATTTTGATAGATATAATCTAGCTACAGGTCAGAAGCTCTATGTTGACGATCGAGCAAATTGAAGCCGCTATCCTGGATTTACCACCAGATAAGTTTCATCAACTTTTGGAATGGTTTTTTGAGTTGGATTATCGGCGTTGGGACGAGCAGTTAGAACAAGATATTGCTGGCGGTAAGTTGGAAGATTTAGCCCAGGAGGCGATCGCAGATTTTGAGGCGGGGCGCTATCGGGAAATTTGATGCACTACACGACTCGCCGATTTTGGGAATGCTACAACGCTTTACCTGAAACCGTCAAGCTTTCAGCCGATCGATGTTACGAATTACTCAAAGCCGATCCAACTCATCCATCGCTGCATTTCAAAAAAGTCGGCAAGTATTGGTCAGTCAGAGCCGGACAAGACTACCGAGCTTTGGGTATAGGGATTGAGCAGGGGATTTTGTGGTTTTGGATCGGCGCGCACGCAGAGTACGATCGGCTTATTGGCTAACAGTAACATCAATTTTACCTAACGCAGCGCAGGCTGTTTTCAACCATTCAATTGCTGCTGCATCAAGTACGGGTTCGAGTTTCTCGACTACCAAAGCGTGATAATTATTCAACCATGCTAGTTGAGTCTTTGACAGTCGATCGACATTTATCAATTTGCGCTCAAACGGAATATACGTCAGCGATTCAAATCCGTACCAAACCGTACCGTTTTTTGAGGGCATTTCCCTGACAACATAGAGATTTTCGATGCGAATTCCGCCCCATCCCGGTTCGTAATATCCCGGTTCGATGCTAGTTACCATTCCGGCTTCTAGGGGATACTGCACAGATTTGCTGATGCCGTTGGACCCTTCGTGACCGGCTAAAAACGCGCCTACTCCGTGCCCGGTGCCATGTCCGTAGTCTAGCTGTTCTTGCCATAATACCGCACGGGCGATCGCATCTAATTGCGCTCCCGTTGTTCCTTTGGGGAATTGCTGCATTGCACAGTTGATGTGCGCGATTAAGACTGTTGTGTAGTGTTCTATTTGTAGCGCCGTCGGTTCTCCGATACTTATTGTTCTCGTATCGTCCGTTGTACCTGCTAAATATTGCGCGCCTGAGTCAAGCAGCAGCAATTCTCCGGGTTTTAATGTGACTTCTGGGCTGGGGGTTCCGTAATGTACGATCGAGCTATTGGCTCCCGCACCTGCGATCGTTCTAAAAGTTAAAGTCTGAAAATCAGTTTCTTCCTGGTAAAATCTTTCAATGCTTTCTTTAACATCAAACTCGGTCAAGACATTACCATTTTCTAGTTGTTCTGTCAACCATTTTAAAGTCAAACTTTTCGCTCGACTTGCTTTGAAATTGGCTGATTTCATCTGCTCGATTTCAACCAAATTTTTGCGAGCTTTCATCCCTTCTACCGGATGCGTCTCAAAAACTATTTCGATGTTGTATAATTGCGCTTCTTGATGGTTTAAGATTAACTGGTACGTGCCTGCTGTGCTGTGTTTCGGGTCTAAAAGTACCCGAACTTTATGTGGCCAATTTACGCAAGTTTCTAATGTATGCGGATAGTCTGCGTAGGGAAGCAAAGTTACATCCGCCCGCAATTGTTGCTTGATTTCTAGTGAAATTCGTTCGGTATTTGTAAACAAAAATGCTGAATCTGTGGTGACAATGGCATAGGATATGAAAATGGGAATGTGGGGAATATCCGAGCCTCGGAGGTTGAACAGCCACGCTATTTGATTGAGGTTGGTAATCGGAAGCACATCGATGTTGGCTTTTTGCATCGCTTCCCTGACTCTGGCTAATTTTTCGGCGGCCGTTTCTCCGGTCAGGGATACAGGTAAGCTAAATATGGGCTCTGCATCAATCGCGGGTAAAGTCTCTGCTGTTTGCCAAGGAGTTTGCGATCGCACTTTGTCTGTCAAATTCTCCCGGATTGGTATGAGCTCAATCTCCGCAGTTGCAAATTTTTTCACCCAATTTTGATATTGCTCTGTCGCTACAGTAAACGGATCAAAACCCAGGCGAATTTTAGTTGATTTTTCTGCCGATTCTACAGCCAGTTTTTCTAAAGTTTCAATTAAGGTTAAATTTCCTTCTAACCCGAGTTTCGATATTTGAATAATTCCAGTATCGACTTGCAATTCGGCTTGTTCGTAATAGCGGGAATCCACAAACAACCAAGCGGAATCTTTGCCAACCAACAAATCACCGGCGGAACCCGTAAAACCGCACATCCAAGCTCGTCGCTGCTTGGCTGCTGGAACTGATAAATTTAAGTGTTCGTCAACCGCTGGGATGTAATAGCAATCTAATTCATAATCTGCCATCAAGTCGCGCAAGTCTGCCAGTTTTGCAGCGGAGGTATCTTGGATATTTGTATTTGCTTTTAAGTTCGTGGCAACCATGTTTAATTTTCCTATTTTACTTGTTTAAAATTGTCTTCAAACCTTTAACCAATCTCCTAATACCAGCGGTTGCGGTTGCTTTCTCCAAAGCACCGTAAGCAACCCGCAAATAGCAGCCACTATCCATGCCGAAGGTTGTACCGGGAAGCACTGCTACGTGATATTCACGAATTAATTGTTCTACTAATTCCATTGTATCGATTTCAGTATCAACTTTCAAGAAAAAGTAGAATGCTCCGCAGGCTGGGGAAATTGTACACAAGTTTTGGATGGTATTGAGTTCGTCTAATACGAGTTGCCGCACAGATGCGATCGCCCTTACATAATTATCGCAGTAACCTCTACCAACTTGCAAGGCTCCCAGGGCTGCATACTGAGAAATTACTGGCGGGCAAATTAAGATTGTATCTTGAATTTTTCTCACTGAAACGAGCAAATGTTCTGGGATTACCATATACCCGATCCGCCAACTCGCAAAACCGTAGGCTTTGGAGAGGCTAAATAGAGAAATTGTATGTTCGCTGCTGTCGGGAAAAGCGGCGGGCGAACAGTGTTTGACGCCGTTATAAGTAAAATATTCGTAAGCTTCATCGCTGATGTGATAGATGTTGTGCTGGCGACAAATTTCGTTAACTTCCCGGAGTGCTTCGGAAGGATAAACAACACCAGTGGGATTATTTGGGGAAATGGTAACTATGGCTCGCGTTTTGTCGGTAATTGCTTTTTTTAGAGCATCGATATTAAGTTGATAAGTGGCGTCAGTTTCTACTATCACTGGTCGGCAATTTGCCATAATTGCCGCCATTTCGTGGTTGAAGTAATAAGGTGATTGGATAATAACTTCGTCCCCCGCCGAAGTGATAGCGAGAATGGCGTTGGTAAATCCCATATTGCTGCCGGCGGTAACAACAATGCAGTTTTTGCTGTTAATTTCTATGTCGTTATCGGTTTTAAGTTTGGCTGCGATAGCATCTTGTAATTGTGGAATTCCTTCCACGGCTTTGTATTTATGATTGTCGGTATTTGCGAAGAATTCGGGAATTCGGTCAAATGATTCTTGTGGCGGATTGTAGTAAACTACGCCTTGTCCTAAAGATATTGTTCCCGGATTGTGGCGGATCAGTTCGCCAACTACGGGAATTATTGGCGACTGTACCGATTGCATTCGAGTCGGGTGATTTTTCATATAATATTTGTTTCTTGGGGCGTTAAGTAAATTGACATAACTTACAGATTAGACCTCCGAATCATTGGGTAAGCCGCGGTTGTGGGGATTTGGTTGTTTGGGAGATTATTTAAGGATTTACGCTATCGCAAATCCAGTAAATTGCCGTACATAAGGCGCTCTAAATCCCAACACAATATCTGTTTTAGGGACTCCCAATTCTAGAAATTGATTGGCAATTCCTGCTTCCGTAAAATCGCGCTGAATCCAAATCTTTCCATCTTTGATATCAACATGAATCGGACATCCATGAATTCGTTCTTCATCCCGCCATCCCACATACAACAATAAATAGCGATCGTGTTCCGTATCGAAAACAATTTCAGTGGTTTCTAAATCTTGCTCAGACTGCTCTTTCGCGTGTTGATGTATGACTTTCTGAACTAACTGGCGATAATCTAATCTTTCCATAATGTTATCTCCTGTCCCTTCACATGAAAAACCAGCATCTTTATTTGATATCGTTCTAACACATTTTGAACAAACGAGTCTGTAAAAAAATCTTGATAGATATCTGTAGGCACTGCCAAATACAGCACTCGTTCTGATTCCAATTTTTCCAATGCTACTCGATAATTAAGAAATTGACCAACAGCCATATGGAATTCTGACAGCGCCGACAAGCCCACAAAACTTTTTACTTCTACTGCTATTTTTTCCAGCCCCTTTTCGGCAGAAAGTAATTTTTCTCCTCCCAAATCTATCTGCATTTTTACTTGAGAAGTTACTTTTAGAAACAGAGGATCGTGAGTAATTGTCCATCCATCTTTCTCCAAAGCCGAACGTACTGTGTTGTGAAAGATATCTTTGGCTGACATGATTTAAAAAAGTGTTTTACTAGATCCAAAAAGAGCTTACTTAACAGGTGCGTAGTACACACCCTACATATATAGTTTGTCGGATGTGGACGGCGCACCGAGAGCGCTATAAATAGCGAGCCGAACTACTTTTTACATAAGTCTTATTATATTATAATTAAACTCTCTCAACTTCTATTGTAGAACCTTGGGGGGATTTAGAAACTTTAACTTGTGCGGGTAATCTTTCGCCCAATTCTCGAACGTGGGTAATCACTCCAATCAGCCTGTCTCGCTGCCGCAAAGATTCTAAAATTTGAGTAACGCTTTCGAGAGTTTCAGTATCTAAAGTACCAAATCCTTCATCTAGAAATAAGCTCCCCAAGTGAGTTCCTTGAGACAGTTTTTCTGACAAAGCTAAAGCCATTGATAAGGAAGTGGCAAAGGTTTCGCCACCGGAAAGAGTACGCACTCGTCTAGCTTCGCCGCCGTTCCAATTATCTGCTACCCAGTATTCGCCGTCTTGGTTTCTTAGTTTGTAGCGATTTTCGGTTAATTCTTGCAAAATTAAGGTGGCGCTGCCGACTAATTCTGCTTCTAAATGTTCTAAAATGTAGGACTGAAATTCGTTGGATTTGAGATTCTGCGTTAAGGTGTGATAAGTTTGCTCTTGTTCAGTGAAATTTGTGATTTGCTGTGACAGTCTTTCGGCTTGTTCGAGATTTTGGGCTGCTACTTGAATCCAAGCTAAGAGTTCGGCGCGGTTGTTGTTGGCTTGTTTGAGGTTTTCTTGGGCTGTTTGTTTTGCCGATCGCACTTGTGCTAAAGTATTCTCATCGGTGGTTCTGCCTGCGAGATCCTCGCTCAAATCTTTCGCCCGCGTTTCTAACTGAATTTTTGATTCGCGGTGAGAGCGAATAGCATTTTCCCATTCTGATTGTTCCTTAACTGTCGCCACCGCTGCTAAAAATGTCTCTTCTGTGAAATCAGCCGCTGTTAATTTTGCTGACCAATCCAGGTTTAACTGCTGTTTGTGAGCCTGCGCTTGTCCAAAAGCTTCTCCAGCTTGTTGCTCTCTCTCTGCTGCTTGAATAACCTTATTTTGAGCAGTTTGATAGGATTTTTCGGCAACTTTCAGCAGATTTGCCAAGTCTTGCTTGTCTTGTTCTAAGACTTTTGCTAAATTAGCATAAGGTTGATATTCGGTAATTTGATAAAGCGCATTGACACAACTTTGCAACTGCTGCTGGCGGCGGTCTGATTCGGCGATCGCATCTTGATATTCCTGCTGTTTAGCTGCTTGAGTCGCCACAGCAAAATTAAATTTTTGTTGAAAATTATCATATTCCAATGATGCGAGTTGGAATTGCTGTTCAGTTTGGCGGTATTGGCGATCGCTCTCTTTAAGAAGTGCCAACTCCTGCTGCAACCCCAAGCTTTCCCACTGAGGATTTTCCAGCACATGAGTGATTTCCTGCTGCAATTGAGCAACTTTATTCGCAGTTAATTCCAACATTTGAGCAATTTCCGACTCTTTTTGCAGGCAGGATGAAACTGCACTTTTTCCCTCAGCAGCCAACCTTTGAGCATCTTGAAAAACCTGATTTGCAGCAGCCAATTTCCGCCGCAAACCAGCGACATCGACAATATTAGAATCGGGCAAAGGAGGGAGCCGATCGCTCTCAGGATGCACCCCCCCACACACCGGGCAAGTATCGCCAGAATTCAGCGACATTCTGACAGCAGCAACACTCTCTAAACGTGCCGCTTCCGCATTAGCAGTTTGGGCCGCTTCTAACTCGCGATCGCACTCTTTTAGTCGGATTTCGGCTGCTTCTAAATTAGTTGCAACCTGCACATAATTTTGTTGAGCGCTTTCCTTCTCTGCAATAGATTTCTCCAACTGTTCTTGCTGAGTCTTTTGCTGCTTGGTAATTAGCTGCAATTCCATCAATAAGGGTGCAATTTGCTGCAATTGCTCTAAACGCTTTCCTCCCGGCGCATACTGTTCGAGCTGTGCCGCTGCTTGAGTAACTCGAAAACCCGCACCTTGAATTTTAGTGTTAGCAGCTTGCAAGTCTTTATCTGCTACCATAAAAAAGCGGAGTTTTTCCTGTTGAATTTTTTGGGCCAGCGCAACTTCTTTTTCTAATTGAGCGCGCTGTTCTTCATATACTTTAGCAGCAGCTAGAGCATCTTCGCGAGCCTTAATTTGTGGCGCTAGCACCTCTTCTTTCGCTTTTGCCACGTCAAGTTGCTGCTGCTCTACTGCTAGCTCAGAGCGAGCTTTAATTAACTGCTTTCGCGCTGCCACCGAGGCACTTTCGGCAGTTTCATACTGACTGCGAGCCGATCGCACTAAAGCCCAATCTCCCTGTAAATGATTGGCAGCTTGCGCTCTTTCTAAACGCTGTGCTAAAATTGCAACCTCAGCAGAATTAGCATTTAATTGGATCAGTTGTTGTTGTAACTCTTGCCAGCGAGCGATTTGCGAAAATAGCTGTTCCTCTTCATCTAGATCCTTCTGAGCTTTCATCACAGCGCGATCGAACTGGGGCAACTGCTGCTCTAAAATCACAAGTTGCGATCGTTTTTGAGCCACCTCCTCAGCCGTCGGTGCACTCAAATCCGCTAGCTGCCTTTCCACCATTTCCCGTTCCTGTTTCAGCAACTTTGCGAGTTCATTGGTTTCCTTCCGCATCTGTTCAAAAATCTCAAATCCCGCTAGCTGCCGCAAAATTTCCCGGCGTTTTGATGTATCCCCTTTAATAAACTCATCAAACTTGCCTTGAGGCAGAACAATTGCTCGCGTAAAAGTATCAAAATCCATTCCTAAAATCTGTTCAATGGTATTTTGAACAGCAACGATACTCGTCCCCAAAGTTTCCCATTGACCATTTTGCCAGTTGTCCAAAATCACCTTATTTTCGGGAGATTTGGGACGGAAACGCCACCTTCGCGTCACCCGATACTGTGCCGAACCCACAGCAAAACGCAACTGCACTTTTAAATTTTCGCTGCCTTGACTTGCCAAATCACCGACTTGTTTGCCACTGCGAGTAGTAGTGCCAAAAAGAGCGTAAGTCATGGCATCTAGGAGTGAAGATTTGCCTGCACCTGTAGCACCAGTAATTGCAAACAAATCGAGTTGAGAAAAATCTAAACGCTGTTCGCGGTGGAAGCTGGTAAATCCTTCGAGAATAAGTTCGAGTGGACGCATACTGATTTTAGTTTTAGGATTTGGGGTTTTAGATTGTTATATTCAGGTCTACAGTCTTCCCGATCCCCCCTAACCCCCCTTAAAAAGGGGGGGACAAGAGTATTATCAAAGTCCCCCAACAACCAGGGGGATTTAGGGGGATCTAGACTCGACTACAAGCGACATTGAGGGTGGGTTTCAGTCTTAAAACAATTTGAAATTTGAGATTTTGGATTTAGGATTGTATCTTTTTACCCATTTAATTGTTAACTGTTTCCTTAAACTTCTTGTACAAATTTTTAAATTCCTCCAATACTGCCGGTTTCGGTGTCGTTCCCAATCGGTTTTGATAATAGTTGCAAAACTCGGCTGCCGGATCGAAATTATTGGGATCGATATTAGTTATTTCTGTTGCTTCTAGCGCTGCATCTGGATAGCGCGGTTCAATTAACAGCGCTTGAGAACAAATTTGGCGCACTCGATCGGCAAGTCCGATTTGCGGACTGTCCAGTTCGACAATTACTTTCAAGAAACCCGGATGATACTGATGAGCTTGTAAAGTTTCATCGAGATTGTCGTTATGACATTTAAGCACTTTTAACGGCTTGTGGCAAGCTACAGGCTTAAATTCCATCTTTGCCTGACTTCCCGGCTCAACTTCTATCAAGCAAAATCCTTTTTCCTGTTCCGCTTCTCCAAAATCTAACTGAATCAAAGAACCAGAATAATAAGCGGGAGAAGTCTCAGAAATCCGCTGGTGAATGTGGATGTGTCCGAGGGCAACATACTGAGCATCCGGCGGCAGAGTTTGCGATGAAAGCAGGTATTTTTCTCGCGTGTAATAAGCGACTTCGGATTTTGCCAATCGAGCGCCGTCAATGCTCATGTGTCCCATGAGAATATTGACAGTATTGTCTCTAAAATCCCTGCTTAAATCTTCGAGTAAATATGCTACGATTTCGCGGTAGTCTTTTCGGCGCTCGGCATCGCCCGACTGCCAGAGAGAATTAGCATCTAACAGTCTTTGTTCGGAAGCAAAAGGCATCGCTCCCACGCAAAGTTTACCGCTTTTTGTATTAAGAGTAATTGTGCCGCCGTCTGCGGAACGCCTGGGTTTGCCTAAAGCGCGAACACCGGCGAGAGAAAGCAATTGCGCGATGCTGTCGATGCGGGATGCTGAATCGTGATTGCCGGCGATCGCAATTGCGGGAATTCCTGCGGCTTGGAGTTCGCAGAAAAAGTTATAAGCAATGCGTTCGGCGTAAGCGGGTGGGTTGGGCACGTCGAAAATGTCACCGGCAACGAGCACAGCATCGACATCCAAGGCTTTTGCTTGCTTCAAAATCTGTTCGAGGGCGATCGCAATTTCAAAAGTGCGATCGATTCCTCGAAAACGTCGCCCTAAATGCCAGTCAGCAGTATGAATTATTCGCATAGTACGAAGAGTATTTTGTTTATTTTAAGAGAAACCTGTAACTTTTTAATCTTCCTCATTTTCTTGAATTGCTGTTTCAATCTCATCAGGATATGCCTCCGCATAACTAAAAGCACTCACTAAATCTGCTGCACTAAGATCGGGATGACCTTCTAAAATATGAGCATCGGTGGCATCTTGACGGCGATAACTTATTAACAGCCAAACAGGAATCCGCGTTTTACGAATACAGGCTTTACCGCCCATGACAGCGGGAGTCTTTTGAATTCCATACCCGAGGTATTCTATCACTTATACTCACTCCGAAGGACGGTTAACTCGAATCAGTAAACTTCTCACTGTTTCTCGATTAGCAACAGCTTCATTAATGCGTAAAGCCAACAGTTCCCTATTTGAATCATCTTTACAAACAATGATACCAGCATGGTCTGGTTGTAATGTATGCAGCCTGATAAAATGACGGCGATTGAGCGTTAAAATAGCGCGGTCAATACTGACTGCAAAAGCTAACACTTCTTCATCAGGAATTTTTTGATTAGCATTTCCTGCTTCCTGTACGGTAAGGACATCGTGACCTAAAGCCCTCAACAATTCCACAACCCGCTTCGGAAATTGTTCATCTGCATAGAAACGCGCCACTTTTCAATCTTCCTCATTTTCTATAATTGCTGTTTCAATCTCATCAGGATATGCCTCAGTATAAGCCCAAGCATTCGCCAAATCTGTGGCACGCAGAGTCGGATAGTCTTCTAGGAGTTCAGCTTCAGAAATACCTAAACGGCGAGCATTCACCAGCACCCAAACAGGAATTCGCGTTTCTCTGATGCAAGCATCGCCGCCGCACACGCCAGGAGTCTTTTGAATCCCCGACCAAAATTTTCTTAAACTTTGGGCTAGTAATTCTATAGCTTGAGCCTTCTCTTCGGGAGTTAAAGCCAAGAGTTGTGGTTGCAATTCTTTCAGTGTCATGTTCGCAGTTATTGAGTTCATAAATATTAACTCGTTTTGCCATACAGGTATTCTAGCACTGGCTGAATTCAAACATTCATTCCACAGGCTGCACATCGTGAAACCGAGTATAATCAACCACCCGCCCTCCCGTCGCCGATTTCAAAAGAATATCTACAAACCGCATATTCCACATAATTTCCGAGGCCACAAAAGAATGTCGCGCATGAATAGTTTGCGACACTGTTTCGTCAATTCCTGTTAAAGTAATTACAATTTCCGCTTGCTGTTCCATCAAGTCTTCGGCAGTAAGTTGGTACAAAGGACTGCTCTCCTCAATTGCGTGCATAACCGTCCAAGTTAAGGCAAAAACCGGAGAGTGACTTCGCACTAATTGCAAATCGTAAAAACGCCGCATAAATTCTCCTTCCGCTGTTACCTCGTTGCGGATCAAAGTAGCTCGCTGCTGCGCTTCTAAAATTTGGTTGAAACGCTGATTTGCAGTGCGGTACATCAGCGTCGGAACGCCGTTGAAAGGAGCGATCGCAGCTACCCGGCTGAAGATAACTCTAGCTGTTGGTCGAGAAAATCTCGAAAAAGCCAGTCCCGTCACCATCGCCACTCCCCACAAACCAAAAAGCGCTTCGATCGCAACTATAGTATTAGCGTAATCCGTGCGCGGATACATAGCACCGTAGCCGATCGTCGCCATTGTTTGCACGCTGAAATAAAAGGCATCTTGGAAAGAGCCCGGCCGCGCGTTAGCAATGCAATCTCCTCCCGCCAAGTATGCTAAGGCAAATAAAGAATTCGCGACTGTATACGACAGACAAATCAGCATGAAAAATCGCGGCCAAGAAAGAGTTAGCAGCCTGTGGTAGAGGTCGGCAAAATGCAGGCGAGGTACTCCCAGCTTGACAATATTTAAGGGGAATTGTCCTTGGCGGCTGACTAAACGAGCCTGTTGCGGGCGGTTGCGGTTGCTTTTCATTGCGATTTGTAACTGTGGCTGTTTCAATTTGTAACTATTGCTTTGACCGGGAAAACTTATCCTTTAGACTGATGTCTGATTCCAAAAATTCGGATAAAAGCGGGAGTTTAGAAATGGTTGAGCTTAACTGGCATGACTATCTCGTTATGGTTTCTTTTGTGGCTTCTATTGCGGGTCTAGTCCTGCTGGGTGATAATCCCAACTCGCCGCCAACGGACGATCGCACTTTGAGCGAAGAAATCCTAATCAAGATGAGCTTTACTTACTGGATAGTGTACTGCATCTCTTTTTTCGGGCTGAAACTTCACCTACCAGAAGATAGCTGGTTATTGCTCAGTTTGAAGCTGACTACGGTTCTTTCTTACTTGTTGACTGCTTCTAGCATACTCAGCCTGCCGCTGCAACGCATGGCTGTCCGACAAGTTGAAGATTAAAAAAAAGTGTTTGTAGTGAGGACTTCAGTTCTTTCGATCGCGCTGAAGAAAAACTAAAGTCCTGACTGCAAAGCTATTTGAGTTAGATTACCGGGCAATAAACTCACAGTTAGCTGTGATTCTGTCACGAACTCGGTTGCTTAGGATTTAAAGCCTTTAGAGCTTTTCTTTTTCTCCTGCGGTTTAGACTTTGACTTATTAACTTCGCCTAAAGCTTCCTGAAATAAGTTGTGCAGGTGCAAGGGAACGCTGGCAATTTCCGGGAGTTCGGGTTCTAAGGGTTTTTTAAACTCTTGCAGCAGGGCATCTAAATCGCGATCGATCTGAAAATTAGTCCGCTGCAATACAATTTGCAAAATTTGTTCTAATTTCGCTGGATTAACTTTAGCTAACCGCTGCCAAATCCAGACATTAATTCCAGGATCTTCTAGATAGTTACGCACCAGCTTTTCGTAACCGGGAACAGTTGAAAAGTCTTCGGCTGCTAGCAGTGCAGTAAATTGAGCGTAGGTAGACAAAAAGGTTTGTCCCCAGCGAGGATGAGAAAGCGCTGTCACCTGTTCGGCTTTCTTGAAGCGATCGGGCAATTCGACTTTCGGCATTACCATTTTTGAACTAGCATTGCTGTCGAGCATTACCTCAACTGCTTTAGCATCGGCACCTGCAGCCGCGATTGCCGCTGCTTTGACTTCTTCTCGATCGACTCCGGCATCTTCAACGATATCCGCCAGAGATTTACTGCCATCAACGCCCATATCAGCTAGGCGTTTTTTAGTGATAAATTCCTGAAATTCAGCCAACTGTTTATTCAGGTGATATCCCGATAGCGTTACTTCCTCACTACCAAAAAATTCGGTAAAATCTTCATGGTAGTGTTCTACCGACTGCCAAGCTTGCTCTAACAATTCCGGGGCATCGCTGTACAGGTTCTTGTTGTGATTTTGCTTGAAATTGCCGATCGCCACCGCCAACTTCGGCTTACCCAATTTCCCCTTCATAATGGGAGAGCTCGAAAGTATCCACCAGTCATCGGTAAGGGGAGAAATCCGAGCCAGCAAGATTTCTCCTAACTTAAAGCGAGACATTTCTGCCAGAAAATTAGGACTGTTGGGCTTGACAACGTAGTGCTTAGCCGTCAGCCAGTTCATCAGTTCAAACCTGTCCGGGGAAAGTTGAGTGATTTCAAATAAGCCAGTGAAGCTTCTGTGCTCCCAACTTTCGAGCAAGCTACGATCGCTCTCGGTTAAATCCGGCTGACTTTCGACAAATAGGTCGATCGGGGTTTTCTCTCCGACTTTACCTTCGATGGTAAAACTGTCAATCACTTGATTTTGCTGAGCAATATCGTAGCGCTCGCCGGTCGATCGAGCGGCAGCATAAGCTTCCAAAGCTACCGCCAACTCTCCCTCAGCATCCAGCACAAAATCAATTAAATTTTGCTTGAGTGTCCAAGCTCTTTCCAAGATTTCATCCACAAGTAATACCAATTTTGAATGAGAGGATTTAGATTAACAATTATCGGACTTAAAGCCACCGACGCTTTACGATCCGGCTGCGATTGAAGAAAGCCCATCGTGCTCGATGTCTCAGTCCTGAATAAGTTTAATTTTAAGGCTAATAGTCAAAAAAAAATGTTAATCTCAAACCGAAGCATCCCGATTTGGTAAAAAGCGTTTATTACGAGTGCGATCGTCCCGCACAGCAAAACCTCTACGTCTCTAGGGAGTTCTCACAGCGAACAGTCCTGTAAAATAAAAATTCTGATGAAAAATGCGATTTCAAAGGAGCATAAAAATACCCTCTCCGATGTAGAGAGGGGCTGAAAATCCCCAAAAACTTTGCTAAACTCGCGTTAAAAACTGTGCCATCTATCAACAACAGTCCAAGGCGCTGCAGCCGGGTTTTTTTTTTGATCGAACACTTCGCTCCATTCCGGTACCCGGCTAAAAATGACCGGAACGCTTGAGTTTGTGTGCATCCAAGACTGATAAATACTTGGCGTCAGCCCTTAGCGGCCGTGTTTGTCACTGTCGCCAGGAACAGCCCGTTCCACCCGATCCCAAGCGTCGCGCGTGGCGTACTTCGCTTTGTCCCAAGTCACATTAGACTTACCGCGATTTGTTTCGTAGTCGCGCTGCAAATCCGGTTCGATCTCGTGGTATTTCTTACCAGTAGCGCCATAGCGGCTGTATCCCTCATAACCAGTGCGGTATGCAGGCTGATAATCTTCGTAAGTCACGCTCGTGTCGGCGTAAGGACGGGAACTGTAGTTGCTTTGCCAGTAAGCATCTTCTACCGTGGGGTCGATCGCCTCGCCCACACCTTTGCCCACCAAACCGCCGCCAAACGCACCCACAACAGCGCCGACAACTGCTCCTACAGGCCCGCCAACTGCACCGCCGATCGCAGCACCCGCAGCACCCGCACTCGCGGCGCCAATACCGGTTTCTACTGGATGAGCGCCTTTTTCCCCGGAAATCGGGTCGAGGTTAGCATCAGGTTCATGTACCTTTTTTTTGTCATCGCTCATGATATTTTTTCCTTTTATCTAACTGTAACTATGATTAAATTTACCTTTTAAATTCATATCTATTCATCTGCCTTGAGGATGAATCTGCTAGCTTAAAAATAAGTGGAATGACCAAGCCTTTGTCCACCCCAAAAGTGCATTAACACCCTGCTATAACGCGGTAAGGTGCGCATTGCGCACCCTACATAATTAGGTTCAAGTGACTTCTGCTCTCGTATCAATTGTGTACTCACAGAATCTGTGTACTTACCAACCACTTGAGTTAGATATAAATCTCTTGATTTATTAGTTGCCTGTGACCTTTTCGAGCAAATCTTCAGCTTTTTGAACTATGCCTTCTTGCGGGTGTTCTCCCTTGTACTCCTTTAAGCTTTCGTCGTAAACTTTCTCGACCTTTGCAGGATTTTGAGCAGTTTTGACTATTTCATCGTAAGCTGCTTGGGGATTGAGATCCTCGAAACTTTCTGCGGGGTCAGTCATTTTAGCTTCCGGCGGCGCCTGAGTTCTGTCTTGACCTGCGTAAGCAGCCTGACTGGGTACTACCGCTAGACTTAGCAGACCAATGAAAGCCAGGGTACAGACCAGCAAAATGCTTTGGCTCAATGTTTTTCCGAGAGATTTTAAAACCCGCTTCATATCAACTTCTCCTCGTATTTTTCCGCAAAAATTATGGTGTTTGTCGCTTCTTCACTGCGATCGCACATTGACAACCTTGGTTCAAGCGCAATCTTTGTCGCAGCTACCGCATCTAGAGCGAGCCAAAAGGGATGTTTCCCGTGACATCCCATATCTTAAGCGCCTGCTTGTTATTATTACTTCTACCAAAAGATAGATTAGTTATACAAGCGGAACTCATCTCCTATCAGGGGCGATCGCAATTCCTGCGAGTAACCCAATCTAGGGGTTTTCCCATCAATTACGAAGCCCCTGACTCTTCTCTTGCGGCGCGTCTTTCGCGTCTTCGCAGTTCGGGCAAAAATTCCATTGCCAAACATTTTAAAGTGCTATAAATAACCTAAGTAACTACAAAACAACCTGCTCTATGTCTAGGTTTCTGTTCTGCATAGCTCGTTCAAATAGCTCAGTAGAAAGAGCTTGTTCTACCGACCAAACGCCCGGTTTTTCCAGTTTTCCTTCTAACATTAATTGAGCGATACTGCCAGTACCTATGCCAGTAGCGGTGGCAGCATTTGGGTGTACTGCTGTCGAGCAAACTTTAGCGGGTTGACCGTTTTTGAGACCGGTCACTTGCGATCGCACTGCCACGCCTACCCCACTAAAACTATTAGTAACACTGGTCATCCCATAACTGACGTAGGAGAGAAATTCAATCACGGAGTTATTTTTGAGCCAGCTAGCCGGCCAATACTTAGCAACAAACCAGGTAAGGTGATTGTAAAGGTCGGGAGACGTACCGAATTTAGTCACAACTGATTTGACGGGGAAAGTTTCGGGCAAAGTGATTGCTTCCGGCATATCGAACCAGTAAACTCCTGTGTTCCCATAGGGTGCGGGAAATTCAATTGTTTCGCGATCGCTGTAGGGTTGTACTTGCTGCCACTTGCGATCTTCCCAAACCTCAAAAGGAGTTTGCAAACCTAAAAAAGTGGTTCTCATGACGGTAACGCCAGCACCGCCCGAACCTCCGACAACATAACTCAAATGAATGTGTTCTGCTTCATCTAATTGTTCCATATCTCGGCGCACCATGCTGTTAGAAACACCGGGGAAAATTCCCGTATTAATAATAGCAGTAATCCCAGCATTTTCAGCGGTTTCGCGCAATTCTAAAGCCCTGCGAGTAAAACTGCGGCTGTCGCTGACATCAGTATAATTAACACCTGCTTCTATGCAAGTTTTCAGTACACTAGCGTCTCGGTAGTGAAAAGGCCCCGCACAGTGAACGACAAGATTAGAGGATGAAACCGCTTGGCGCAGCGCTGCACTGTCTGCTAAATCTAAAGTTTGATACTGCACCCTATCCGGCGGCAATCCCGGCCCAATAGAGGCTTCAGAGTTGCGTCCGGTAACAGTAATTTCCGCGTCGGTGTGGGTAACAAGGTCTTCGGCAACGCTGCTGCCAATTCGTCCCCGCCCGCCGACAATCAAAACTCGGTTTGCCATCGCTAAAAAAAGGGTAACGCCACTTCTCAGTTTCTCAACTTGGGGCCAGCGTTTTCATCCGCATAAAGTATGAATTGAGGAGAATGCGAGATGCTGGGGGATCGGCGGCGATCGCCCCGATTCGCAGATGGGGAGCGACTTCTACCCGCGACTTGCCTGTTCTGCTGTCATTAGAGGTTTGGCTGCGATACTAAGTTCAAAAATGCCTTCAGCGTTAACTTGTTCTTCTAATATTGAGAATTTTATCGATGGAATATGCTCTATGATGACAAAATATTTAAACATATTTGATGAAACGCAAACCGTCGCCACCGATAGCGAAAGATGCACAAGATTTAGAAAGGGTATTGAGGGCGATCGCAAATCGTTTTCTCTTCACAGGAAATCAACCCGAAAAAATTCTCGCACTTGCGCACTGATAAATCAATACAAACAAACGCAGATGAATCACATCTGCGTTAATCTGCCCTCATCTGCGGTTGCTAAAAATCTTACTTCTCATTACTCCGAAATACCGACTTACCCTTCGCTTTCAGAGTATTAGCCGCATCTGCTAAAGTCTGCGCGAAAGGCTGCTGCGAGTGCATGAAAACGCGAGCGGTATTGCGTCCCGGCATCCCCGAAATTGAGCCACCCGGATGCGTTCCCGCCCCCGTGAGATACAAACCGTCGATCGGCGTTTTGTAATTCGCCAACTCCGGCAAAGGACGGAAAAATATCATCTGATCCAGCGTCATATCAACGTGATAATAATTTCCCTTCAAAGCGCCCAAACGCTCTCCCAATTCCGCCGGACTTTCCACGTGGCGGCCGATAATTGCATTTTTGATATTGGGGGCGTATTCTGCTAATTTATCAATGCAGCGATCGGCAACTTTGTTTTTCAGCTCATCCGTCCAACCCGTACCGTGTTGGCCGGTTCCTTCAGCATTTTCGATCATGTAAGGAGCAAAAAATTCAATCCAAGCCGTATGATGTCCGGGGGGAGCCATTGACGGGTCTAGTACCGTCGGAAACACTACATACATCGATGGGTCGGAGTCGGGGATTCGGCCGATAGAAGGGTCGCTGTGAGCGATTTCAACGTGTCTCACGGAGTCTGCAATCAATACAGAACCGATTAAAAATTCGTCCCGATGGTTCCAGCGCTCAAACTTGGGCATTTCATTGAGAGCTAAGTCTATTTTGAGAATAGTCTCGTTATTATTAACAATTTTGCGCTCCAATCTTTCCCGCAAATCAGGGTCAGCAGCATCGACATCGCTGTCATCCATTAAATGTAGAAACAAGCGCTTAGCATCAATATTAGAAATGACACCTTTTGTAGCGCGGTATTCCGTGCCGCCGGCAACTCGAACTCCCACAGCGCGACCATCATCAACTAATATTTTCTCTACGTGCTGGTCGGTAAGTACCACACCCGAGTATTTTTTCACTACATTAAGCAGCGCTTGCACTAATGCACCCGTCCCCCCGCGAGGTCTTGCCATGCCGGGATTGTGCCTCATTGCCAGCATAATTGCGCCTACAGCCAGGGTTTTTTGGGAAGGAGGGGCGCCGAGTTCTGAGGCGAATCTTGCCAGTGGTGCTTTGATAAATTCCTCGTCAAACCACTCGTTTACAATGTCTTCGGCGCTGGTGAGCATCGTGCGAATAAAGTCCAGCGTTTTGTCGGGGGAACCGATGACTGACAATAAATCTTTGATCTTGGCAATATCGTAGTTGCCCAGAATATCTATGATGGATTTTGGTGGCGCATTAAACATCGGAACCATTGCACCTAAAGCCCGCTGCCAAAAGTCTGTATATTCGGCATATTTTTTAGCATCGCGCTCGTTGTAGCGGGCAATTTCAGCACAAGTTTTTTCTACAGATTTGTGCGCTAAGAAATATTTGCCGTCGGGATGCGGACAAAAGGCAACTGGATCGCAGAAAAGATATTCTAAACCGTGTTTTTCCAGTTCTAATTCTTCTACAACTGGGCCTAAATGGATAAATTCGTGGTCGATCGCGCACATATTGAATTTAAAATCCGGCAATTCGGGAATCGCAGCTTCGGTAGTTGCCGCGCCGCCGGGAACCGAACGTTTTTCTAACAAAAGGACGGTATATCCAGCTTTGAGGAGATAAGACGCACATACCAGTCCGTTGTGACCTGCGCCGATGATAATCACGTCATACGTTTGCATAGATGAAGCTCTGGGGATGGGATATTTTGCTTATTTTACAAATGTTAACAAGTTGGCAGTCTCTATCAATAGAAATAGATTCCCATTCAGGAAGCTGTTTTAACATCTTACAAAAGATGGAGCTTTTACCAAATGCTACTGTGCGATCGCCCTTATTTCTTCTTAAACTTACAGAGCGATCGCCGTTCTCGAATCGCGCCAAGATTATACTGCATTTAGCCGCGTTGCTCTGCGACAAATTAAAAAATTAACTAGACGAAGGAAGAGGAAAGAGGGAATAGGGAATAGGGAATAGGGAATAGAAACAGTTTTGAGATTGCTTCTTTTCTCGCAAGGCTGCGATTGTCAGGAGTTAAGCCTTACGAAAATTACTTACTCAACACTCAAAACTGCTAGCAAATTACCAATTGCTAATAGCCAATTGCCAATAGCCAATTACCAATTAGTAAATTGAGAAATATTACTTCAGTTCCCGCAATGCTGCCTCAGCTTTTTGTGCACCATCATTGTTGCCTTGCTGGCGGTAAGTGTTGAGGGCTTGTTGAAAAGCTTCAATTGCTTCGGATTTGCGATCGCGCGCTTTGAGTGCCGTACCCATATTGTAATAAGCTTCGGCCCTGTTTGGATCAAGCTTAATCACTCGCCCAAAAGTGGTAATCGCTCCTAAAAAATCTTGTTTTTCCAGTTGAATTTTCCCGATTCCTGCGTGTGCTTCCACTAAATTCGGTCGCACCGCAATAGCCCGCTGATAAGCTACCAGCGCTCCGTCGAAGTCGTTTTGAGCCTGGAGAAGTTCGCCAATTTCTAGCTGCACTTCTGGATTCCGGGGCTCCAATTTGGCAGCTTCTTCAAAAGCTGCTAGCCCTTCGGAAGTATAGCCGGCACGCAGCAAAGCAGTGCCTAATTTTAACTGGACACCTGCTTGTTTGGGAGCGAGTTCGGCTGCTTCTTGGAGTACGGTGACAGCACTGGCAAAACTTCCCTGCTGGATCAATACTAAACCCATTGAAGAATAAGCTTGCCAATTTTTCGGATCGAGGGCGATCGCCTCTTGGTATGCTTTAAAAGAACCGCTGTAATCTTTTTGCTGAAAGAGTACCACTCCCAGACCGATCCGGGCATTGACATTTTTGCGATCGAGCTGAGCGGCGCGGCGATAAGCTGTGGCTGCTGCAGGATAGTTTTGTAAATTCGCCATAGCATATCCTAATGCGTATTGGAAGTCAGCATTGTTGGGTTCCAGACCGATCGCTTGTTGGTAAAATTCTACTGAGGCTTGATAGTTGCCTTGACGCGCTTCTAAATAGCCAATACCAGAAAAAATGCGCGGATTTTCCGTATCTAAACGTGCCGCTTCCTGATAAATGGCGATCGCCTTACTGTAGTCTCCTAAATCTACCAACTCGCGCCCTTGTCGCAGCAGAGCATCTAAATTTGAATCATTTTGAGGGTTGACTTGAACGACTGTTTCTGCTGAGAGCGCCCGAAGCGGCGCTGCGACAGCGAATCCTGCTACTAGCAACGTACTGAATACCAAGAGACTTTGTTTGTACACGGCCATTTGTTTCAAAGAGTGTGTGGAATGAAAGAGCGAGTGGCTGTCACCTTGTTAAGCTGACAGCTTAGGGTTTACCAGGAATCTTTGAGCGGCGAGATGTAGTAAATCTACAGAACAAGACCCACTCAAAATTTTCGCGACTGAGGCCAACTGATGATTGTAACAACAACTGATATCATCCAAGGAGCAGAAATTCAATCTTACCTGGGAATAGTAACTGCTGAGGTTGTCTACGGCACCAATGCCCTGCGAGATTTCTTCGCGGGCATTCGCGACATCATCGGCGGGCGCACCGGCAGTTACGAGGAAGTGTTTCTCAAAGGACAGCGAGATGCCCTCGCGGAACTGGAAAAACGAGCCCAGCGCCTGGGCGCCAATGCCGTAATCGGGGTGGAAGTGGACACCGGCACGATTAATGTAGACTCGAGCGGGGCTTTGCTGCTGATTACTGCCGTTGGAACGGCTGTAAGATTGCGTTAAGCTGTATTTTCTGTATACGTCCGCATTTCCTGTATACATCCGGGAACTTTTCTAACGGGATAAAATAGTCATCAGTCATCAGTCATCAGTCATTAGCTAATAGCGGGTGGCTGGGGGCGGATGACTTTTTCGTTTCTTTCTTCAGACATAGATACTGGTTATTTCCCCAGGCAGATATAGTTTTTATCAATCTCAGCCACAATCAATACTTAGGTGAAAGATTGTTAAAAATTAAAGCAACTCTAAGAGGAAAGAAAAACCTATGTCATACGTAAATAGACCTGTAGATAACGTGGGTACCGAACCTGTGGTAGTAAATTCAGTGATGGAATACCACGATCGAGTACGTTGGGGCCCGATTTTTTCTGGTTTGGTAATTGCGATCGGCACACAACTGGTGTTAAGTGCATTGGGTGCTGCGATCGGGTTGAGCAGCATTGCTGGTTCAGGAGCTCCGCGCACTATTTCAGGAGACGTGGGTGCCGGCGTCGGAATTTGGTCAATTATCAGTTTGTTAATTAGCTTAGCAGTTGGCGGTTGGGTAACTGCTCGCGCTTGCGGCCCGATGAACCGCAACACAGCACTTTTAAACGGAGCAATTTTGTGGGCAACGACCTTAACAATTGGCTCTTGGCTGTTAGCAAATGGCGTGGCCGGTACTTTTGGCGTCATAGCTGCGAATGCGGGAGAAGCAATTAATCAAGCACAGCAGAGCGGGGTCGATTTGCCGAACCAAGCGCCTAACGTAACTGCTCAGGATACTCGCAATATTGCTGCTAATGCTGCCAAAGCTGGTTGGTCGTTCTTGTTCGGCTCACTATTGGGTTTAGTTGCTGCGATGGTAGGAGCATCTGCCGGCGCGCGCACTCCCCGGAATTACTCATAAAAGTTTCGTCAGACACGGAAAGTTCATCTTCAGAAAAGCACTTTTTTTAAGGTGCTTTTTTGTTGGTTTAATTCTATATCGTAAAATTGGTTTGTAGTGAGGACTTTACTCTTTATAAAACTCGCTCGGACTAAATTCCTCACTACAAACCTATAGCAAGCGCTCTATATGTAGGGTGCGCAGTGCCCACCGGTGCGCACTGCGCACCCTACTAGAAAAAATTGCGCGACCCGGCGCACCCTATAAATTAAGCGCTGAAGTATTTGGCGGCTGGGTGATAGGTGATAATTGCCGTTGTTGATTGTTCGGGATACAGTTGTTCGCTTTCATCCATATAGAGGTTGATACGATCGCACTTTAACAATTCCAGTTGCTTGTACTGATCCGCCATATTCGGACAAGCAGGATAGCCGAAACTGTACCGCGAACCGCGATATCTTTGTGCCAGCATATCGCGAATGTTGTCCGGTTCCTCGCTACCAAATCCCAATTCCCGGCGAATTCGCGCGTGAGTCCATTCTGCTATTGCTTCCGCTGTCTGTACCGCTAACCCGTGAAAGTAGAGATAGTCGGTATATTGATTGTTAGCAAACAGCTTTTGCGCGTACTCTGTAGCAATTTCTCCCACTGTCGCTACTTGCATCGGAAATACATCGATTTTACCGGATTCTTTGGGGGCGAAGAAGTCAGCAATGCACAGCCTGCGCGCCGATTTTTGCCGGGGAAATGTGAATGTTACAGCGGGTATCGATACATCTTGCCCGCCCTTCATAATTTCCGGGTCGTACAAATACAAAGAATTGCCTTCAGCTTGACAGGGAAAATACCCGTAAATTGCTTGCGGCTGCAGTAAATTTTCGGTGATAATTTTGTGTTTCCACTCTTCCAAGATAGGATAAACTTTCTCAGCTAAGAAAGCATCGTATTCTTCCCGCGATTGGTCTTTCGGCTTGCGGAACTGCCACTGACCGGCAACTAAGGCTTGCAAATCTAAGTGCCAGAAAATCTCCTCAAAGGGGATTTCTTCTGCCTGCAACAGTTTCGTGCCCCAGAAAGGAGGAGTCGGGCGATCGATATCTGCAGCAACTGCTTCGGATCGCCTGGTATCTATTACCACAGGAGTGTCTGCTTTCTTGGCATCTTCTACAGACGTTTCTGGCGCCGCTTTAGCTTCTTTAACCGCGCCATTGCCGTTTTCAATTTCATCTAAAAATCCTTGCAAGTCTTCCCATTTACCAGCAGATTTTGCTGGCATTAGTTTGTCCATAAAGTGCAAGTCTGAAAACGCATCTTTGCCGTAAATAACTTTACCTTTGTAAGTATTTTGGCAGTCTTCATGTACAAACTTGGGAGTCAAAGCTGCGCCGCCCAAAATCACGGGAACCGTGATTCCTTTCTGGTTAAATACTTCCAGATTTTCTTTCATGAACGCGGTGGATTTTACCAGCAAGCCACTCATCGCTATACAGTCGGCTTTGTGCTTCTCGTAGGCTTCGATGATATTGTCAACCGACTGTTTAATACCCAAGTTAATTACTCGGTAGCCGTTGTTTGATAGGATAATATCAACCAAGTTTTTGCCAATGTCGTGAACGTCGCCTTTGACAGTAGCGATGATGAATGTGCCTTTGGCATTGTCCCCAGATTCGGACTTTTCCATGTGCGGTTCTAAATAGGCAACTGCCGCTTTCATGGTTTCTGCTGACTGCAAAACAAAGGGCAGTTGCATTTGTCCCGAACCGAACAATTCTCCGACTACTTTCATCCCGTCTAGCAAGAAGGTATTGATAATGTGGAGGGGCGGATAGGTTTCTAATGCTTTGGCGAGTTGGATATCTAGCCCAATGCGTTCGCCGTCGATGATGTGCTGCTTGAGACGTTCTTCTACCGGAAGGCTTGCGTCTTCTGTCCGATCGCGCTTGGTAGTTTTGCCCGCAAACACCGTTGTCAGGTCGCCCAAGGGGTCGTAAACGCAAATTTCGCCGTCAAACTCCCGTTCATCGTAAATCAGTTTACGGCAGATTTCTTGGTGTTTGGGGTCGATTTTGGCGAGGGGCAAAATCTTATTAGCGCTGACAATTGCCGAGTCCATCCCGGCTTGCATCGCTTCGTGCAAAAACATGGAATTCAAGACTTGCCGCGCCGCCGGATTCAAACCGAAGGAAATGTTAGAAACTCCTAAAATTACGTGACAACCGGGCAATTCTTGGCGAATGCGGCGGATGGATTCGATAGTAGCTTTGCCGTTTTTTCTGTCTTCTTCTATCCCGGTAGAAATTGGCAAAGCTAGGGTGTCAAAAAAGATTTCCTCGGGGGGAATTCCGTAGGCGACGGCGGCGTTATATGCGCGCTGGGCGATCGCAAATTTTTTCTCTGCGGTTCTGGCCATTCCATCTTCGTCAATTGTACCGATAACTATGCCCGCGCCGTATTTTTTCGCCAACTCCAAAACTTGATAAAAACGCGGTTCTCCGTCTTCGTAGTTAGTGGAATTCAGCAAACATTTGCCGCCCGCAACTTTTAAGCCGGCTTCCATCTTTTCCCATTCGGTGGAATCCAGCATTAAAGGAAGAGTTGCATTAGTCACCACGCGGGAAACTAATTCTTTCATGTCTCGCACGCCGTCGCGACCGACATAATCAACGTTAACATCGAGAATGTGCGCGCCTTCTCGGACTTGTTCCCTGGCCATTGCGACTAAACCGTCCCAGTCTTCGGCGTTTAGCAAATCTCGGCATTTTTTGGAACCGCTGGCGTTGAGTCTTTCGCCGACAATTAAGAAGGAATTATCTTGTTCGTAGGGTTGGGCGCTATAAATTGAAGCGGCGGAAGGTTCCCAAGTAATTTCGCGGATTTTGGGTGTAAGAGTTTTGCCAATTTCTGATAGTTCGCGGATGTGATCGTAGCGGGTGCCGCAGCAGCCACCGATGACTTGCACGCCTAAGTCTTCGACAAAGCGCATCAAGGCCATTTTTAATTCTATTGGCGTGAGTTTGTAGTGCGCGTGGCCGCCGATGTTTTCGGGTAAACCGGCGTTGGGAACGCAGGAAACGACGAAGGGCGAATGTTCGGAAAGGTATTTGACGTGTTCGGCCATGCGATCGGGCCCGGTGGCGCAGTTGAGGCCTAAAATGTCGATCGGGTAGGGCTGCAAAATGGCTAGGGCGGCGCTGATGTCGGAACCGACTAACATTGTGCCGGTGGCTTCCATTGTGACTGATACCATTAACGGAATTCGCGCACCTTTTTTCTTAAATACTTCTTCAATGGCATTTAATGCTGATTTAATTTGCAGCACATCTTGACAAGTTTCGACAATAAATAAGTCAACGCCGCCGTCATAAAGTCCTTCTGCTTGTTCGGTAAAAGCGGTGGTGAGTGTGTCAAAATCAATGTGTCCTAATGTTGGCAATTTGGTGCCTGGCCCGATCGATCCTGCGACAAATCGAGGTTTTTCTGGCGTGTCAAATTCGGCGGCGATACCCTTGGCGAGTTCGGCGGCAGTTTTGTTGAGATAATATGCTTTGTCTGCTAAATCGTATTCGGCGAGTACGATGGAAGCGCCGCCAAAGGTGTCTGTTTCGATGACATCAGCCCCTGCTTCGAGGAATCCCCGGTGCACGTTGGCGACGGCTTCCGGTTTCGTGTGGACGAGATATTCGTTGCAACCTTCGTATTCTTTGCCGCCAAAGTCTTCTGCGGTGAGGTTTTGGACTTGCAGGTTGGTTCCCATTGCGCCGTCGAAGACGATGACGGGGCGTGAGGGGTGGTGGAGGCGATCGAGGAATCTGCTATTCATAAGCGGTAAAAAAAACGCAGGTGCTATATATTTACAATTTTATCTATTGTGCAATATTGTCAACAATTATGTGACTGTTGGCAAACGACTAATTACTGAAGGATTTAATGCTGCTGACAATAGTTCGATCGTACCTGTAATTTTAGCGATCGCCCTGGATAATTGTCAAAATTCTGTTGTGGGTGAGGCTGCGGGGGGAAAAACGGGCGAGTTGTCAGGGATTTTTTCGCTTAACTGTTGAGGAATTTGGCCAAAATGCGATCGAGATAGTTAAACGAGTTATATAAAAATCCTTGCAGGAGTCGTAGATTTTTACCCCACCCCAACCCTCCCCTAACCCACAGCGACTCCGTAAGAAATTCACAAATGATGCGAGGTTGCTATATAACTAAAGCATTAAGATTTTTTTCTCATCCTTTTGTTAGAAGCTCTTTTAGGCAGTCGCTTAATTTCAATTTCGCCTCCTTGAACTTCTACTTTTTCTAGATTTTCTTCTACTTCTTCTATAATTTCTAAATCAACAATGTCAATCTCGCCCATGCTGATTTCTCCCTCAATCTCCTGTGAATTCTGTTGAGTTGCGATTAACTCCACGGCTAACCGAGAAGGGTGAACTGGCAATTGTGCGATTTCTTTATTAATTTCAACTTCTCCAATCCGATGCTCAATTTCCTCCTCGGTAGCATGAAAGTTATCAAGTTCTTCACTAATTTCAGTTTTTCTAATTTCCTTCTCTACTAGCTGCATAGATAACTGCTGGTTTTCCCTTGACAATTCCTCAACCTTAGTCCCAAGCATTCTAATCTGTTCGTTGAGAACGCGAATTTCTCGGTTTTGTTGCTGAATCATTTCTTCGGCATCAGCAAGAGTTCGATTTCTATCTAATATCACCTCATTTTTAGTTTCTAATTCCAAAGCGCTCATAGCCGCTTTAATTACATTATAAAAATGCGGCTTAGATACATCAACTTGTTTAGCATTATGGCGACTTTTTCCCAATAGTCCAATCTTTTGTCCTTGCTTAACAGCCAAAACAAAACCTTGATGATTTTTTATTTTTAATTCTTTGACAAAATCTACTTGAACTAAACTGCAAATATATTTGTGACAGTCAAAATAAAATTCTGCTTTCATCAAAAAGCACCCCTTTCTGCTATAGTCCCGCAGAATTATAGCACGAACAGAGTTTTTGCGGTAAATAAAAAGAAATAAATAAGCGATCGCCCATTTTGGTCAAAACAAAACTTCATCATGAACCAGACCTTCCGGCAACTCTATCACACCGGCAATCAACTTCCAACAAGGGTCATCTCCCTCCCAATCATCCGGTCGCCAAGGCATACTCAAACTCACTGTTACCAAACAAGGTTTTTGCGGTCGATACCCCAATTCTAACTTTCTAATAAACACCGGATCGGTAATGGTTGCAGTCAATCTTTGACCATGCGGCGTGACAATAGATCCTTCCCATTTATTACCACCTTCAAATCTTTGACTTAGCTTTTTTACCGTAAATCTTACTGCTTTGAGTAATTGCAAAGTTAGGCGATCGCACATTGGCAAAGACTGCATATATTCCACCGTAACATATCGCAAATCGTTGTGTAAAATATATTCTTGACTCTGGCAATATTTGAGCAAATATGCTGGCGGAACTTTCCCAACTTGCCGCCATTTTCCCGGTAAAACAGAAAGATTTTCACACTCGAAGCCAAAGTCCGGGCCCGTCTTTGCCAGAGGAATTTCTAGAACATCTAACAACCCGGGTTCAAGTCTATTTATCTGCCGCATTTCTTTAGGAATTTGGCCATCTGGTAAGTCGGAAACAGGACGCACCCACTTACCTTGAAGTTCATTAATTCCGGCGATGCACCTGTCGCCGCGTTTCCAGGAATTAGCGAGACAAATTATCCGAGTCATTCGATTTTAGATTTTAGATTTTAGATTTTAGATTCATCCCACAATTATCTAATATTTTCCCTAAATCAAAGATGATTAATTGTCACATTTTTCCACTTCTCGCTGAGATATTCAGCAACTAAGCGGCGGTGACAATTATGAGGTTTTGGTTCGCTACAAAGCAGACACCCGCCGTCTAAAATATCCGAGGAAACCTTGTGTTCAATTTGTCGATCGCCCATCAACTCCAAAAACTTTTGTTCATAAACACCCCAATCTCCCTTTTTCTTTTTATAGTCATCCAAAATATCTTGAGTCGGCGCTAAATCCACCACATGAACATACTCAATATTACCAATGGTTCGCAGAAAATATTCTAAATCTTTCCGCTTAGCAAAACCTGCTAACTGTGATACATTATTCAGCCGTGTATCGATTACCCTGCGGACTCCGGCTTTCATCAAAATCCCAAAAAACTCCTCCGCACTTTTTTGAGTGAAACCAATTGTAAATAAATTAATTGCTTTCTTTTGTGACATAAGCGATTTCCAATCCGTGACGATAATAAGCGGTTTCTAAATCAACTATTTCCTGTTTAACTTGAGGCTCTAACTCAAACAAGCTTAGCTGAATTGGCTCATTATTTTTTTGGCCTTTGTTAAACTTGCTCAAAAGTCTTTCTTCTAAATGCTGGTGCGCTTCTAAATTGCCATCTGACAGAATATGATTAATCTGCAAGTTAAAATCTTTCAACTTGTGGCAAACTAAAATAGTGCGATGACAAGTAATCGGGTCTTTTTCCGCACACATTAAACTGATTTTATAATTGGCGGCGCCTTTTAGCAAGCGCTGAATTCCTGCGAAAAATAGAGGAGTTGCTGCTATGCGATCGTATAAAGCTTTACCGCTAGTATCGTAACAGCTTAAATCCTCTGGTCTCGCGCCCAACTCTTTGCCTAAAAAAACATATTGAATGCCGACACTTGACAGAGAAGCTTTAATTTCGGATTTATTAAAATGAGGTAAATAGCGGCTAAACGGATGCGATCGCACGTCCGCAACCGCCGTAATTTCGTGTTGTTGCAGCAGCAAAACAAACGCTTCAATACTTAGATTGGAGTGTCCGATCGTAAATAATTCCATTGCTTCGATATTACTATGCAGTCTTTGCCTTGCGGATGAAAGTTTGTGCAGCCCAATTTTGGCAATTGGTAGACTTCAAGCTGTAGGTTTCTTTAGCAACTTTTGAATGACAAGTTGCACAGCCAGCAGCATCAAACCCAAAGATGCAAAAGCAAAAACACCCGCACCCAAAGCCACAATTCCCATTACTAAAGTTCGCACAGCCGCGCCAATATTAATCGCAGTCACATTGTCAGAATGAATGGGGGAATTTGCAAAAGTTTGGACGATCGACAAAGTTAGCGCGTACAAAGCCGCCGCAAAGCCACCCGCGATCAGCGAACCCATCACGCACCGCAAAATCGTCGGCGGCGTGGAAGATGCAGAGGTTGCATCTCCAACCGAACTCAGAGGTTTAGAAGTAGAATTTGGATTAGTTAAATCAGTCATGGCGATTGTAGATTGTAGATTTTAGATTTTAGATTTCTGGTTAATTTACCAAAACTAAAATCGGTGTTGCATGACATATTATCAGTTCTTCGATCTCAATCGACTCTGCGAAAAGTTAGATTCATCTTGACCCTCGGCTGTTAGACAGGTTTAACGGCCGATCGCGATCGCACCCTCTTGAAGTTACACCCTCGAAATCGGCGGTTTCGTCTCGTTTCCCTCCGAAAAAATCTGAATTCCAGTATTGCTAAACTTTGCTACCCAAAAATCCAAATCTGGAGAAGCGATCGCAATTTTAACCCGTTCCATAACCTGCTGAGCCTGCTCTGGAGACTCCGCCAGCGCAAACACACTCGGCCCGGAACCCGACATCATCGTTCCCAAAACCCCCGCCGACTCAAAAGCCTGCCGCAACTGCAACACCTGCGGGTACACGGGCAAAGCAACTTTTTCTAAATCGTTATGCAGCAATTGACCAATTTTCGATCGATCTTTTTGGGCGATCGCCCCCACCATCGGGCCCGAATGCAGCCGTTCCCGGCGGCACCCCAAATCTTCCGCTGCACAATAGGAACTACTGAACTGCTGGCGATAAGTTTGATACGCCCATGCCGTAGAAATACTTAGATTCCGGTACTTCGCCAAAACCAGATAAAAGCCCGCCAAGTCAGGCAGCGGCGACAGTTTATCCCCGCGACCCGTTGCCAAAGCGGTACCTCCCGCAATACAAAAAGGCACATCCGAACCCAAAGTTCCCCCCAACTCTTGCAACTCCGATTGAGTAAGTCCCAATTGCCACAGCAAATCCATCCCAACTAAAACCGCAGCCGCATTGGCCGAACCGCCGGCAAGCCCCGCCGCCACTGGAATCTGCTTGTGAATGGCAATCTCGACTCCGCCGTATTTCGCCAAAGCATCGGGGAATTGCTTCGCCAACAAATCCGCCGCCCGGTAAGCGAGGTTATTCTTATCAGGAGGGACTTGCGGGTGATCGCAGCGCACGCGAATCGTGTCCGTACCGATCGCGCGCAAGTCAATTCGATCGGCTAAATCTATGCTTTGAAGTACCATCGCCAGTTCGTGATATCCGTCGGGGCGATCGCCTATGATTTCCAAATACAGATTGATTTTTGCTGAAGCTAACAGAGAATATGAACGCATAGGTGATTAAGCCGCAGGTGAAAGAAACCCCTGGTTGAAATTAATTGACACCAGTCCCCGTCCATTTTCTCACAACTCAAAGGAAATATTATGCAGGAAATGTGGAAAACTTTTTTTAGTTCCGGGTCATTTATTCCTCACGGTCACTGCTATCTCTGGCAGACCCCGTTAGTCTGGCTTCACCTGGCCTCAGATTCGATCATTGCACTAGCATATTTCTCTATCCCGATTACACTGATTTATTTTATTTCCAAACGCGAAGATTTGCCCTTTGACTGGATCTTTACCATGTTTGGAGGCTTTATCGTCGCCTGTGGCATCACTCACATATTTGAAGTCTGGACGCTTTGGCATCCTACCTATTGGCTTTCAGGAACAATGAAAGCAATTACTGCCATTATTTCATTTGCTACAGCCATACTTTTGGTAGACTTAATCCCTCAAGCCCTAGCACTTCCCAGTCCCGCACAGTTAGAATCCGCCAACCGACTCCTAGAAGCTGAAATTGTCGAGCGCCAATTAGCAGAAGCAGCACTAAAAAAAGCCAAAGAAGAATTAGAAATTCGAGTTGAGGAACGCACCGCAGAGTTAAAGTCTCAAACTCAACAGTTAGAATTGGCAAACCGACTCCTAGCATCGGAAATTGTCGATCGCCAATTAGCCGAAGCAGCACTAAAAAAAGCTAAAGAAGAATTAGAAATTCGAGTTGAAGAACGCACCGCAGAGTTAAAGTCTCAAACTCAACAGCTCGAACAAGCCTTGTCTGAATTGAAGCAGGCTCAATCAAAGCTAATTCACAGCGAAAAAATGTCGTCTTTGGGGCAATTGGTGGCTGGCGTTGCTCATGAAATCAACAATCCGATTAACTTTATTTACGCGAATGTTACTCACGCTCGCGAGTATGCCGATAGTTTGCTAGATTTGGTGAATATCTATCAAGAGCAATATCCGAATCCCCTACCCACACTTAAAGAAAAACTGCAGTCGGTAGATTTAGATTTTATTATCTATGACCTACCAAAAATATTAATTTCTATGAAAAACGGGGCCGAGCGCATTCTCGGTATTGTCAAGTCGCTGCGAATTTTTTCGCGCCATGACGAAGCAGAAATGAAATTAGCCGACGTTCACGAAGGAATTGACAGCACACTGATGATTTTGCAAAGCAGATTGAATGCTAAGCCCGGTTTGGCGAATATTCAAGTTATCAAAGAATATGGCAATTTACCCCAAATAGAGTGCTACCCGGGACAGCTAAATCAAGTGTTTATGAATATCATCGCTAATGCTATTGATGCTTTAGAAGAGGACAACCACAGCGAGTCGATTGCAGGCAATGAAACAAATCCCCGCTTGATTAAAATTTCTACCAAACTTTCAGACACTGAAGTGGTAGAAATCCGAATTAGCAACAACGGGCCAGAAATAACAGAATCGGTGATGAACCAGTTATTTAATCCATTTTTTACCACTAAACCAGTAGGTAAAGGCACGGGATTAGGTTTATCGATTGGCTATCAAATTATCACAGTAAGACATAAAGGCGAATTGCACTGTATTTCTGCACCTAGGAAAGGTGCAGAATTTCTTATTAAAATTCCGATTAGCCTGCAAGAAACCTTTAAGAATCCCCATCAAACCTAAATTAAACTTTTAGTATTCACACCGAAAACTCCTTATTAAACAAATACCACGATAGCCGAATTATTAAATAATTCGGGTATCTAACCCCATCCTGAACTTCAAACATCGCACATAATATTATTACTCAACTTTACCCATTGCTCCACGCTTAAATCTTCAGCGCGAGATTGAGGATTTATCTGTAACTCTTCTAACAATTGAACGAGTTTATCTAAATCCACAGCCCCTTTCAAATTATTTCGCAGCATCTTGCGCTTGCTACCAAATCCCAACTTAACTAAAGTCTCCAAATAGCGCGGATTAACCGCCGCAGTTTCTATCTGTCTGGGAAGCAGCCGCACCACGGCGGAATCGACTTTTGGTGGCGGAAAAAAGTCTTTAGACGGCACATCGCAAATTAACTCGCATTCTGCTAAATACTGCACCCGCACCGACAGCGCGCCAAAAGCTGTCGAACCCGGTTTAGCGTAAAGCCTTTGGGCCACTTCTTTCTGCACTAACAGCACGATCGCATCGAAGGGTTTAGCCGCAGGAACAGATATCGTTCCCAGCAGTTTTTGCAGAATCGGGCCGGTGATATTATAAGGAATATTGGCAACAACTTTATTGGGATTTTGGAATTTGGGAAAAGCCGTTAATTCCGCCTCTAAGTCCATTTCCAAAAAGTCGCCTTGCAGCAGTAAAAAATTGTCTGTTTTGCCGAGTTGTTTGGCTAGCTTGAGACACAAATCTCGATCGATCTCCACAGCAACAACAGACTCAGCCGCAGGCAGCAAACGCCGAGTCAAAATCCCCGTACCCGGCCCAATTTCTAGGACGCGATCGCGATCCAAAGAAGCCGCTTTCACAATCTTATCTAAGGCTTTCTCGCTTTTGAGCCAATGTTGAGCAAACTGTTTCCGGGGTCTGGTCGATCGCATTTTTTGAATTTTTGGAGAAATCTTAGGCTGTCATTTTATCACAGCTCTATATTTTTTCCTAACCTAGGGTCATGTTTATTTTTGTTAACTGGGGTTGAATTAACCACAAAACTTGGGCACTATAATAAGGACAAACGATAAAAAATAAATTTATTTCTTTCCCATTACCAACAGCACAACAGGGAAGGCACGGATACACGGATAGCTGTTTTTCCAAATAACCAATAACAAATAACCAAGAACCAATTACCAATTTCCCCAACAATGAAATTCCAACGAGTATTTGGTACATTACCCAAAACCACAGCCAGCGCCCCCGGCAGAGTAAACCTGCTGGGCGAACACACAGACTACAACGATGGATTTGTACTTCCAACTGCGATTCCCCAGCGCACCACAGTACAAATAGGCTTCAGCAGTGACGATCGACACCATTTTTATTCAGCAGAATATGACGAACTCATAAATTATTCAGACGACGATACCATACCGCAAAAATTCGTCAGTTATATCTGTGGCTGCCTGAGACTTTTAGAAAAAGAAGGATACAAAATACCGCCAATAAACCTCTACATTACCTCGACTGTGCCGATCGGAGCCGGTTTGTCCAGCAGCGCCGCTTTAGAAATAGCAACCCTCAGAGGACTGCGCGCGCTGCTGAACCTCCCCCTAGACGACGTGCGCCTCGCTCAAATCGGACAGCAAGTCGAAATCCGGTATGCCGGCTTGAACTGTGGCATCATGGATCAAATGGCGTCGAGTTTAGCCGACACCAACACCATGCTATTGATCGACACCCGCAGCCTCGAATGCCGCCCGATACCTTTTCCCACAAACACAGAAATTTTAATAATTGACAGTGGCGAAAGCCACGAACTGGCAGCAGGAAGCGGCTACAACCAGCGACGCGCCGAGTGTGAGGAATCCGCGCGGATATTGGGAGTTAAAGCTCTTAGGGATATCGCCGATCCCCAAGCTGTGGAAGTATTGCCGGAACCCCTCAGAAGACGAGCGCGGCACGTGGTTACTGAAAACAACCGCGTACTCGAAGCGGTAAAATCTTTGCCAGCAAAACGTTTTGGCGAGTTAATGAATGCTTCCCATGCCAGTCAGCGCGACGACTACGAAGTTTCGGTGCCTGCAGTAGACACGCTGGCGGCAATCTTGCAGTCAATTCCCGGGGTCTTCGGCGCAAGGCTGACGGGCGGAGGTTTTGGCGGTGCTTGCGTAGCGCTGGTGGAGAGTGGGAAAGCGGGTGCGATCGCATCCGAGGCGATCGATCGCTACCAGCGCGCGGGTTATAGCGGCCGCGTTTTGGTTCCCGAAATTAAAGTTACTTCTTAACTCCAGAACTATCTCCCGACAGGGAAGGCCAGCGCACAGTCACGATCGCCGAATCCTCCTCGGCCGACCAATAATGAGGCACTCCCGGCTGCCAG
The DNA here is from genome assembly GCF_036705485.1 of Microcoleus sp. AT9b-C3. NCBI lineage: Bacteria > Bacillati > Cyanobacteriota > Cyanophyceae > Oscillatoriales > Microcoleaceae > Microcoleus > Microcoleus sp. AT9b-C3. The sequence goes on from NZ_JAUBUR010000003.1 coordinate 151,968, forward strand.
AGAGCATAATCTCCTTCGCGAGAAAGCAAGATTTCTTGCTCTGGAAATTGCAGGCGAAACCGCCCTTTTACCAGGATAGAAAGCGTCGTGGCTGTCGCATTTACCGCCCACTGAGTCCTACAATCTCCGGCGGGGTGAGCGCCCCATTTTACCTCTAAAACAGAAGTCGATCGCGCGTCATCTTCAGGGGTCATAAAATGACCCGCAAACCAACCACCCCGACTTGCACCTTCAGCGCCCGCATTTCCGAAAACCACTTGAGATGACATCAGCTAATCAGGTAAACAACAAATAGCTTGAGAGCACAAACTCTACGTTTTGTACTCAAGGACATCCCGCTCGATCGCTCGTGCCGTAGGGACACTCCAAGAGTCCATAGGTGTCAACTTAACGTACAACCGATAGTCCGACAGGGGTTGAAACCCCTGCCTCAAAGCGAAAGTCGTCTGAAGACGACTAATGAGTTTTTCAGTCCTCTTTGAGAGGACTTTCGCTATGAGACAGGGAATTCATTCCCTGGCGGACTAACTAACGGGTGGGCGGGAGGACTGGTGGACAAAAAGCTTAAGTTGACCACCTATGGGCTTGGCCTAAGTCCCTACACTCGCCCTGTCCCTACAAGGGCTCACCACCAAAAGTGCGATACTTACTTGCGGCCCGAAGGTTGACCTTCTGTAGTCGCTATTTCCCCAGCTTCCATCAACTGCTTAAAGCGACGTAAATCATTGGCAATTTGCTGTTCGGGAGCTTCGCCAAATAGTTTAGCAGCACCAGCACCAATTGCACCGCCCGGAGGGTTGTATTCGATGACAACTTTTACCTCTGTACCCCGTCCCGCTGATGCCGGTTGAAAGCGCACAAAACCAGAATTGTCAACATCAGATCCTTCAACAGACGCCCAAGCAATTAAGCGATTTTCTTCTTCGCGGACAATCTCTGCATCCCATTCCACACTATTGCCCATCGGCGCGCTGGCAATCCAGTGAGAACGTTTTTCATCGATGACCGTAACGTGTTTGAGATGCTTCATAAACCGAGGCAAATTTTCAAAATTGCGCCATAAACGGTACAATTCCTCAGCCGGTTTGTCGATCGTCACTGTCTTTTCAACTTTAATGCTTTGATTCGGATCTGCCGCCGACTGCAAACCCTCCACAACCCCCAGCCCGCGTGCCGCTAAACCGCCGCCCGCAACCGCCAGCAAAGCACCTCTCAAAGAACGCTGCGACAAACCAAAAAGCACCAGCGCGCCGCCGCCAATTAAAGATGCCCAGCGTTCGGTATCGCCGCTGCTACTTTGGTTTTGTTTGTCGGAATTTGTCATTGAAGTAGATTCCATTGGTTTAAACCTGGTAAATTAATAGCGGAAAATAGCAGCTAAAGGCGCCTCGTCCGGAACTTTTTCCGGCGGCACCGCGTAAACAGTTCCGCCGTTGAGAATAGTTTGAATTGCTGCGGCATTCAACAAATCTTCGTCGCCCAGTTCTGCCTCGGGGTGGATTTGCACCGCGTTCGTATCGGGATTAAAAGTACCCCACTGCTGAACGCCAAGAGCAACAAATAGTCGATCGACCCGTCCAAAATAAGCAGCCGAAACAGCTTCTTTCAAATCAGCAGAAATTTTATCGCTTCCTGTGAGATCGTGGTATTGTGCGATCGCCTCTGACTGAGCCTGCAAAAACAAAGGTTCCACCAGCGGCAAAGCTTCGGCCCGCAACTCTTCCGGCTTGAGAAGTTTCTGATTGCCTGTAATTCCTTCTTCAACTAAATGCGGGTAGGTATTGGCTTCTCGGTAAAGCGGGAGCAAATACTCAACTCCAGCTAACACTAAAGGAGCTTTTTTATTCCGCAAATATTCGTGCAGCGCCGCATCGATTATGTGGAAATACTGCAATATTTCCTGCTGGGGTTCATCTCGATCCGGACTTCCTTGGCCGTGAAAACTGCCCGGATGCTGAAAAGAATTATTAGTGCCTCCTTTTGCAGTAGCAATCCGAAACTGACCATCTTTAGCTGTCGGGTCATATTGCAGAGCCTCATCAAGGCTTTTCGGCAAGTTTTCAACTTCAACTTCCCGAGCACCGTAAGCCGTACACTCAATCAGCCTCACTTCCTTCTGACTGAGAGCTAAAACATAAAATAAATTATCTCCTGTCAGCAAAGGCATCAGCGGTTTAACGTGAAAATTGTCGCTCACAACCACTAATTCATCAAAACTCACCGGACAGCTATAGTAGCGGAAAAATCCTGAAGCGACAAAAATCGCCAGCAGGTTGCTTTGATTTTCCCAAAACTTTTCCTGGTCAATTTCTGCTCGGACTGGCTCTAACAATTCCACCGCTTCTTTTTTGTCAAATCCGTACTCTACTATTTTGTCTTCAGCCTCTCTGATTAAATTTTTGAACCGAATCGGATTTTGTTGAATTTCTGTTCCTTGAGCGACTGGCATATAAATAGAGACGCACAATCCAGGAGATTGTTGTACCAGCGCTTTGAGTTCCTCTACAGATATTAAGTTCACCGCTGAAACTCCTTTGCTAAGGGGTTTTGTAATAAAAACAACCGATTCTTTAAAATGTATCTCTCCTGACATGGCCCCTGCGTCTGCCTAAAGTAATGATCGCCTGCTGTAGAGCCTTTCATCCCCGAACTAAAACGGGGTTTGCAGTGGCTGTTTCAATCGAACTGCTTATGACCTAAGATAGACGCGCCTAACTCAGGCGTTACTTTACCATAATTTAATTTAGTCGGGTTCAAATACTCGTTATATATAATAATGAAAACAAAAATTTTTCTGGGGTTGCTCTGGGCAACATTTATTGCCTACACCTTACTGCTAGCTCCTCTCGATCAGCCCGGAACGCTAACAGTTATGGAAAAAATGCTCAAGTTGCAGCTAGAAGGAATTAACCCCTACCTTGTCACCATATTCGCTCTCATGGGAGTGTGGCCGATGGTCTACGCTTGCCTCTTATTCATTGATGAGAAAACCCAAAATATATCCGCTTGGCCTGCTTTCATCGCTTCCAACGGCGCGGGCATCATCGGCTTAATTCCCTATTTACTCCTCCGCCAGCCTCAGCCACAATTTTCCGGCCGCAAAGATGTGTTGATCAAAATATCAGACTCCCGCTGGACAGGGATTTTACTTTTACTAACTACTATCTGGCTGTTAGCTTGGGCTTGGTTAAATGGAGATTGGGGAGATTATGTCAGGCAGTGGCAATCAATTCCTTTTGTGCATTTAATAACTTGGGATTGTGGCTTGATGGCTGTAATATTTCCCTCACTTTTGGGAGACGACATGGCACGCCGTGGACTCGCCGACGATCGCATTTTTTGGGCAGTGTCTCTAGTTCCGCTGTTAGGGCCGCTAGTTTATCTTTGTCTGCGCCCCCCTCTGCCAGAATCTGCAACAGAAATCGCCACTTTCCCACTGACAGCCCGAAATTGAAACATTGAAAAATTTGGTAGTGTTCAAGATGTCATGATATAGGTCACTCTATGGAGCCAAATGATACATCGGCCCGCTACGATCGAATTGCCCAATGGTGGCAAACTGAGCATCAAGATTCAACCTACGGGATTGCCCAATTAGAACGGGCGATAAAATTTACTTCTAAGCAGCACGCAGCACTTGATGTCGGGTGTGGAAGCAGCGGGCGTTTTATCAACAGTTTATCCAAGCATGGATTTCAGCCTGAAGGACTTGATATTTCTAGGGAAATGATCGATTTAGCCCAGCGGCTACATCCAGAAATCACGTTTTACCGGGAAGATATTTGTGATTGGCTGCCGCCCAAACTTTACAGCCTGATTGCAGCGTGGGATAGCACGTTTCATCTGCCAATCAACAGCCAAGCGCCTGTCATACAAAAGCTATGCGATGCGCTTGAACCCAATGGAGTGCTCCTGTTCACTTGTGGCGGCGGACATACAAGCAGCGAGGTTTCGGGAGCATTTCAAGGTCAAGACTTTGATTACAGCACTTTGGGTGTAGATACTTTCCTGCAAATTTTGGTTGAGCATCATTGCACCTGTCGCCATCTCGAATATGACCAGTATCCTGAAAATCACGTTTATATAATTGCCCAAAAGACCTAATCTATAATTCGCACCATTAAAGTGTCGGATGTCGCAACTGGTGGCTGTATTAGGACGTTGATGGGCGATCGGCTGTAGGAAGGTATGAATATTCAAGGGGGAACGGGATTGACGAATCCTCAAAAATCGACATTATTGAAAGCGTTAGGGGCGTTGGTGTAACGTGTGTCGAGATTAGGGCGATCGCCATTTATATCGCAGCTTCGATCGGATATTCAATTTCCGCAGCACGCGCGATCGGAGCCGCTTTAATTCGTTCTGGCAAGCCTCCCCAAATAACTTCGGCATCAGCAGGAGAAAGCTGTTCTTGAAGTTTAGCTTGCATGGCACTCACCTTTGGGTTGGAATTGGATAGATATATTCAAGCAACAACCCAACTCAGATTTAGCGGTCTAACGGCAAAATGCAGCGGGGGCAGATAGCCTCGAACATAGCAGAAGCGGTATTCAACCGTCCGCTGCCATGAAGTGTTAACTGGCTTCTGGGTGACCAAGCATAGTCTTACAAGCTCTAACAAGTTCTTGATGTGCATCGTGTGCCTCTGTTCCCATAACATTTAGTTCATCTCGTTTCTTCCAACGAGGATGTTTATCATTAAATTCATCCAAGTTCATAGAACGCAAACCACCATCACTTCCCCAACTCCAAGTGTTTGACCATAGTTCATTTTGGAACGAGGTAAGTTTCTGCATGAAGTCTTTTCGCTTACTTTCAAGAGTAGGGTTTATAAATTCATGGAGCGCATTGTTCCATTTTTGGGTAAAACGGTCAATCTCTGCTAACCATTCCCTCTCGAATGGCTCTGCGACATCCCACTCACGAAGTAAGTAGATCATGTGGCTGTTGTAAGGGAACTGCTCTAAAAGCTTTCTAAATAGTAATCGATCGGAGCGTATCCATGAACTCGTAGCAGGAGTCGAGAATAGAATACCGCTGTCTGCCATTACCTCCAGTGCATAAGCAAGCTTGCCGCTAAGCTCACCAGAAACCTTTTTTCGAGTCTCCTTATCTGCATTAGGAGCGAGAGTATAAGTGATTGGCCAACGACGAGAAGCAAGATTGAATGGCATTTGCTTTGCTGGGCTTCCAAAGGCGTCATTCATTACTAGGATTAGCCGCTCACTCCCAAGCGAGTGCAGTGCAAAACCAAGTTCAATAAGAACATTGGCGTTCGCACAAAGTCTGCCTTTAGTAGACTCTGAAGTAAAAGACACATCAGCTACAAAAGCAGAACTTATTTCGATCTTTGAAAAGATCGTATGCACAATCTCAGGCAGTCCTGGTGTCCCTTTTGTATCGTGATCGACTTCTGGTCGTTCCTCAAGTTCTAATTTTCGTTGAATGACCTTCATTGCCTCCTTCAGAGCATCTCGAATGAAGTAGTGGTTGACGCACTCAGGATGTTCACTTTGCCATGAATAGAAAACAGAGATTACCATTAAAGCTCTATCGTTCCGAAAGGACCCTGCATCTTTTTGATTTTATTCTCAAATTCTTTATCTGTTATTGAAAGATAGCGAACACCCATAATCAAGCCAGCAATTAGAGGAATGTAAGTCCAAGAAAATAGTACACTGACTAACCCCCATCCCCAAGCTCCATGATAGAAAAAATGTACTCCCAAACCACCTAGCAATAAAGCCAAGATACCTGTTGTTGTTCGAGATTTTGTAGTTTGAGTTGAAACTGCGGCACTGGGATCTTCATAAATCGAAATAGCACGATTGCCATCCACATCAAAATCCACTCTAACTCCCTGAGTAGGGGTATTGCTCAAGTTCCAGTCTGAGCCAACAAAGTTATACCTTTTTTCATCGTCGCCTGAAATGAATCCCTGATTTGCCTGAATCGAGAAACTAAGAACTGTGCCTCGCATATAAATACCTCTTACTTGTCGAGTTTTTGGACTGCATACATCAGCGCAGCTTTGAGATAGTTAAGTCCCAAGTCTGGCAATTCTTCGATAATTTGCTCAAAACTCAAACCAGCAGCTAGCAACTCTAGGATATCGATGACTCGAATCCGCATTCCCCGGATGCAGGGACGATCGCCACATTATCTTGGGTTCACTGTGATTCGGTCAAACAGATAAGCAACGGATGCTGGCATTGGTTAAAATTGTTTGAAATCTTTGTCTCTAGCTTACTTCATTTATCGCTCGAAATTCACACCGCGATATAATTCTGCGATGCCACCTCGATCAAGCGCATCAACTAAGTTGCGATCGTTAGTATGAGTTCTTGAGGATTAAACAGTTTACGTTTGGAGGCATTGAGAAATTCGATGCTAACGGGTTCGTCATTTTCGTCATAACTGAGAATCACGGCTCCAGGTTCAGAGATAGCATTAGCTGGAAACGCATCACGTAAGATAAAAATCAGAATGTCTGCTTCTGCATCGTATTTAACTTTCATTGGGATTCTCCGCAGCGAAAGCAAACACAGCTTGTAGAGATTCAGCATTAAACGTTGGGTAGTTTTCTAGAATTTGTTGCTGCGTCCAACCTTCTGAAAATAGCCCTAGAACGAACTCCACTGATATTCGTGTCCCCTTAATTACAGGCTTGCCAAGCAGAATTTTAGGATTTGAGTGAATGTGTGCTTTCCAGTTCATGATCAGTTCGCCTCTCTGGAATTTTCATTAGCTCTTTTTTTAACCGCAGATGCACGCTGATTAACGCAGATGGGAGAATGACTACCACTATTTTACCATAAACAAAACCCGCAAGGTGCGGGCTTTATTTTAATAAGGGCTATTTAACAAAAGACTACATCACAACCGCACTAATCAAAGTTTGCACATTTTGTACAACAGCAGTAGTAAAATTATGAGTCACAGGCAAACTGTCAACCACTATTCCAGCGCACAATAGCATCAGGTACAGAATAGAGTATTTAAAGAGCGATCGCGCAACAATCTTATCCTCTGGAGTCTGCAACAGCAACCAAGCTTTTTGGGCAAAAATAGCACCGAGGAAAATAGCTGTTCCCGCATACACCGCGCCCGCTAAATGCAGGGGATAAACTAGCAGCAAAGTTGCAGGAATCATCAATAGCGTGTACATCCAAATTTGGCGGGCTGTCTCTTCGTCGCCCTCAATTACAGGTAACATCGGCACGCCTACTTCCTTGTATTCGTCGCGAATCATCATTGCTAACGCCCAAAAATGCGGCGGTGTCCACAGGAAGATAATCCCAAACAGCAGCCACGCACCCCAACTCAAATCTCCCGTCACCGCAGCCCACCCAACTAGCGGGGGAATCGCCCCTGCTGCACCGCCGATGACGATGTTTTGCACGCTGTGACGCTTCAGCCAGTGGGTGTAAATTAGGACATAGAAAACGATGCCTGACATTGCTAGCAATGCGGCTAATAAGTTGGCAACAACTGTCAGCAATGTAAAGGATATTGTAGCTAGGGCGATCGCAAATATCAAAGCATCCCGCTTCTTGACACGCCCGGAAGGAATCGGCCGCCACCGGGTGCGCTCCATAATATAATCGATGTCACTGTCGTAGACACAATTAATCGTATTCGCAGACGCAGAAGCTAAAGCGCCTCCGGTAATAGTTGATACCAGCAATAGTGGATCTACTTCTCCTTTGGCGGCCATCCACATTCCTGCTGAGGTGGTGATTAGCAGCAGTAAAATAATTCGGGGTTTTGTTAGTTGATAGTAACTTTTCACGACTTGCGAAAAGTTTTCGTGGAGGCGGGGCCTGTCGTTGGTAAGGATTTCTTGCATTGGTTGTAAGCTGTTAGTAATTATTTGCGAATTCGTCATTAGTCATTAGGTTGGAGTGGCGGGTTTTAGGATAAATATCTGCTGTAGCTACAAGGATTAATAAACCCGCCGCATCTTAGTTTAGTCTTATCTCTCAAGCTGATAAAACTCGATCGCGCCAAGCTAAAACACTAAAAGCTATCAGGGTTCCCAGCAAAGCAGCACCGACTGCTTGGTGGGCGACTGTCAGCGGTTCTACCTGAAGGTGCAGCCGGAAAGTTGCTAATCCTAGAACTAATTGAGCAATGAGGCAAACACTCGCCCAATTAGCCAGTTTTCGCAAGTTTGGACTCAGTGCAGGCTGCCGCCAAGCCATGACTGCTAAGGCTAAAGTCGCTGCCGTAGCTGGTACGATACCCGCGATGTGGCTGTTCATTACCGAACACAATTCTGAGGAGTCCAAACATTGGTGCAGTGCCCATCTCGAGCCTACTAATGCTCCTAGCAAACTTTGCAGGTAAACTAACAATGCTGCGATCGAACTTACCCAAGCTAATTTGCCGACATTTCCTGTAGCTTCGTAGGGAGTCAGCATGAAACCGATGACTAGCAGGGCGCCAAAAAATAGTAAAGCTGTTCCCAAGTGAGCGGTAACGATGTCAAATCTCAGCAGTTGTGTTACTGTCAAGCCGCCCAATACGCCCTGAAAAACGATTAAAAATAGTGCTCCGGCGCTCGCAATCGGCAGCCATTTTGGCAGGCGGCTGCGGTAAAACAAAGATAGTCCTAAAAGTGCGATCGCGCTTAAGCCAATTGCCGCAGCGTCCAATCGGTGAAACCATTCCAGAAATACTTGCAAATTCATTTGCGCTGCGGGTATTAATTGACCGTAGCACAGCGGCCAGTCGGGGCAAGCGAGCCCCGCATTCATGACTCGCGTGGCGCTGCCTACAGCCATTAACAGCCAGGTTGCGATCGCAATTTTCCACACTAGGCCCCGGATAATATCTTGTGGCTGCCACTGCACTCCTGCTGCTGCGTTTGGCTGATTTAAAACTGAGTTTGCCATGAAATTTACCTTAGCCTTTGTTATCGATCGAACTTAATTAAATATCGAGCTTTTGCTTTGACTGAGCTTAGCCTAGCTTAACACTCTTTTTCTCTGACCAACCGTCATTTTTACTACCTTAGCGACACTTTTATCCAATTAGTTTGTCTTTATAATTTTTTCAACTTTCTTCTTTATATTACAAAAGATGTCCTTTATTTTGTCAAACTTAAAAAAAGTTTAATCTTTCCCCGCTCCTGGATAATTAAAAACTCTCCCAGTGTCTAGGTTGGAGAATAAAATAAAGATATAATTAAGAAAAAGAATTTATTAAAAAAATGTGCTATGAATCAATAAAAAATGTTTACAAGAAGCTAAACAACATAAAAAAACCTATAAAGTAGGATTCGCAAAAAACTATATTTAGCTGATTGTTATACCTTAGTAGGAAGTATGACCGCAAATAAAACGGCAGTCAACAAGTTAAGCAAGCTATAAGCCAGCGACTCTTGACTTTAGGCTTCCTAGGCGCGAGCAAGCTGTTCAAGGATGGAAAAAGAAACAAGAAAAATACTGGGTTCGCTGGTGTCCCTACTTGGCGGCATACCGATCACATTCCGCCGATCGCAGACTTAGGAGACGCGGTGCCTGAAACAGCACCAGAAATGGCTCCCACCCCCAGCAGCGCCAAATACGGTACAGGAGCCAAACCCTCAGAGACGGGACAATCTGCAGGTATCACATTCAACATCAGCGGGATCTAAGCTACACAGCTAGATTCTCTAATATCCAGATCAAATAAATTAACAACTGCTAAAATATAGGTAGATGTCAGCCCACAATCATCTATCCCAAGTATGAGAATTAGCATAATTGCTACATAAATTATTAAATGAAAGAGAACTTGTTATTAAATGCTTTACATCCCATACATTGCTCGTTGCCGAATTTCCTAAGTCGTTGAATCTAAAAACTAAAATCTAAAATTCTGCCGCCATGTCCCAAAAAAATGAAACCGCTGTTCTGGTATTATCGCTCCTAATTACGATCGCGCTAGCCGGTGCAGGTATTTGGTGGCTCACAAGCCGAGGCGGGATCAATCTCGGAGGTTTATCACCCCAAAATCCGACTTTTTCCAAGTCTCCGACTGGAAATTCCCCGCAGTCAGAGCAGGCAATTGGGCAGCGTCTGAGTGCTGGCGAAAAACTTTTACTTCCAGAGCAAGCCACAACAACCAAACAAGCAGCAGTACAGGCGATCGCATCTGGCAACTATAACGCAGCTATTTCCGACTTACAAGCTTCGCTGAAAACCAATCGCAACGATCCAGAAGCCTTAATTTACCTCAACAACGCCCGCATCGGCGATCGCAAATCCTATACAATTGCCGCCACAGTTCCCATTGGCGTCGATATCAATGGTGCTCAAGAAATTTTGCGGGGCGTCGCTCAAGCTCAAAATGAAATCAACCAAAGTGGCGGCATTAGCGGTACTCCATTAAAAGTGCTAATTGCTAACGACGACAACAACCCAGAGATTGCCTCGCAAATCGCCAGCGCGATCGCAAATAACTCTGAAGTTGTAGGAGTAATCGGGCATTTTAGTTCTGACGCAACGCTAGCAGCCAGCCAGATTTACCAGCCAAATCAATTAGTAGCAATTTCTCCCATCAGTACCTCTGTGCAACTCTCAGGAATTGGCAGCCATATATTTAGGACAGTGCCGAGCGATCGATTTGCTGCGAATGCTCTTTCCCGCTATATGCTGACAAAATTGCAAAAGCGAAAAGCTGCTGTATTTTTCAATTCTGCTAGCAATTATAGCAAATCTTTAAAAAGTGAATTCACTACTGCTATTTACGGAGATGGCGGCCAAGTAGTATCGGAATTTGACTTTGCTAAGGGTAATTTTAATGCTGCCGATAGCTTTAAAAGCGCGATCGCCCAGGGAGCAGAAGTGATTGTGTTAGCAGCCAATACCGCCACGCTCGACCAAGCTTTGCAAGTAGTGCAAGTAAACGCCAAACGACTGCCATTACTAGCAGGAGACGATGCTTATACTGCTAAAACACTGCAACTCGGTGGCGCAGCAGCAACAGATATGGTGCTAGCTGTTCCTTGGCACATTCTCGCAGATCCGCAGTCCAAGTTTCCCCAAACATCCAAACAACTTTGGAATGCTGAAGTCAGTTGGCGCACAGCTTTAGCTTACGATGCAGCCCAAGCGTTAATTGCCGGTTTAGGGCGCAATCCGACTCGTACAGGCATTCAACAAGCTTTATCGGCGTCAGATTTTTCGGCAAATGGAGCATCCGGCCCGATTCGGTTTTTACCTTCGGGCGATCGTAATCGAGCAGTTCAATTAGTAATTGTTAAACCCGGAAACCGCACGAGTTATGGTTACGAGTTTGTGCCGATTAATTAAAAAACAAGTTCTGGTAATTTGTCTATGTAAAATCTACCATTGTTCCTTGGCGGGGGCAGCTTGATGGGATTGTTTGTTGGCACGATAAAGGTTTGGTGAAACCCAGCCGGGATGGAAACTCGCTCTAAATTTGCGAAACTCCGATCGGTCTAACTGACCTATTCCTCTCAAAAACAGCCCTCGGTTTCAAAACAATTCTCAACAACAGCCACAGCGATCGCCATTCTCCGGGAGTTTCCTGCCGCTGCCACTGGCTTGGCCGACAGTACAGCATTTCGATCAAACAGCGGTGCTGGCTAATGTTCAGGCGATCGAACGCAATTCGCACAGTGGGAAATTCCGCAAAACTGCACTCTTTTCCCTCCCGAAAACTCGACTCTAACTGAGATTTATCGCTCACCAACTCAATCTTAGCTACAGGAATAAAACAGTTCTCTTCCATAATTTCCAGAGTCGCCGAATCGCAATCAATCAAACCTTTGGCCAAACGACTTTCAGTGCCGAACTCAATAACAGACGGCGCTAGCCCTCTCCTTGCTTTGACTGCCGCACTGCGAGGGATCGCTTTTATTTTACCCTGGGATAAACTTGTCTGAAAGGCATATTTTGGCAAAATCTCTGGTGCTGTAAAACTTTCTTTACTGCCTTTACTTTTCACCGCAAAACTTGGCCACTGCGTCAAAGCAACTTCAGCGCCACTTTCCGAAATGACAGTGGTTACACCCCAAAAACTTTGACCGCCAATATTCAATTGTACAACCCTGCGTAAATTGAACCATTCGTAAATGTCCGGCTTAGGAATATCCACCAAAATCAGCAATGCAATCCCCAACATCAGCAGGTTGTAAACGCTCCAAATCCATCCCAAACTCATTCCTTTTGACGAATGTGCACTTTCTGATATTGACTGTACCGTGCCAATATTTTTCATCACTAAATTAATGTTTAAGTTGTGCCACAAACTGAATGCTGTAGCTGCGAACAAGATAATCAAAGGCCATCCCAAATTCCAGTTAAAACGAAAGCGATCGCTCGCCATTCCTTTTGGCGTCACCTGAAACCCTTTCCCAAAGGGATTCAGCATGGAACTCACAACCGTCACCGCTAAAGGAATACACTGGACGAACGAATAAATATCCGAAAGCAAAGCCGATCCCGATCTGCGGTTCAACCAAGAAAATACAGTAAGTTGCACCAAATAGTAAGGCAGGAAAAAGTACAGCAACTCCCGCGCACTTGCCCGCAAAGGAATGATGCCGAAAAACGAATAAGCTAAAGGTATCAACAGATATAAAACCTTGGTTAAACTGGTAAACCAGTGCAGCAATCCTTCCAAATGAGATAGCCTTTGTACGAATGTGAGACCGCGAATTGTTAAAGGATTGGAATCAATAAAAAATGCCTGAAGCGTGCCTCGCGCCCAGCGTAGCCTTTGATTTAGATGAGCCTCTATATTTTCAGCCGCCAAACCAGCACTCAATTTTTCATCTAAATAAACTAAGCGATATCCGGTTGCTGACAGCCGAATTCCGGTAAAATAATCTTCGCAGATTGAATCTGTGACCAAGCCGCCCGCTGCTTCTAAAGCACTCCGCCTCACTACAAAAGATGTACCGCAACAAACCACGCTGTCGGCGCTGTCTTTGATAATTTCAATTTGCCTGTAAAATATTTCTTCTTCCGGCGCCAGCACATTTTCTAAACCTAAATTACGGGAGATGGGGTCGTGGTTGTAAAAGCTTTGCGGTGTTTGAACGAGGGCGATTTCGGGATTTTGAAAAAATCCAACTGTGCGAGTTAAAAAGTTTTTAGTGGGAATAAAATCTGCATCGAAAACTACAATTAGTTCTCCATTAGTTAGGGCTGTGGCGTGGTTAATGTTTCCAGCTTTGGCGTGAATGTTATCGGGTCTGGTTATATACTCGCATCCCAGTTCTTTTGCCAGCAACTTGATTTCATGCCGCTTGGTATCGTCGAGCAAATATACTTTTTTGTTGGCATAATCTAAAGCTTGACAGCCGATTACAGTGCGCCGTAAAATAAAAGCCGGTTCGTTGTAAGTTGGGATAAAAATATCTACTGCCGGGGTGAAGTTTCCAGCTTCAACTGCAACTGCCATGCGATCGGCTTCTCGGCGCCGATCTTTCATTCTCAGCATTAAATACAGTTGAATACTGGTGTTGAAAACGAGTAACATTTCTAGGAAAAACAGCCCCAAACTAAAGATACCGTTGAGGGGATCGGTTAAATTTAGAGTAGCGAGCGATCGCCATAAAACGTAGCGAATTGTTAAAGCCAGAACTATTGCGACTACTACAGCGCGCGACCATTTCTGCGGTTGAGGCGAAATTTTAATTGCAGCTAAAGCAACGGAGACAAGCGCCACAGTCGGCAGTAACAAATACCTCTTGCTCGTAGCAGGCACTTGCAGCCACACAGGCGGGTTTTGCTGCCAAGTGTTGATTGTGGCAAAAATAGCGCTGACAGTACCTTCACCTGAAAACCAGGCCCCGGCGATCGCACCTGCGAAAGCCACTGCCCCCAACACGACTAGCGTTGCCGCCGGCACCCGCGAAATCCGCCAAAAGCGGCGTTTCAAGTCTTGAAAATCAAATCTTGAAGTTGTCATAAAATAATTTTAAAGTCCCGATCGTGCATCCAACAGTAAGGGTTTCCTGCTGTCCACTTTTTAATCCACTTGAAAATTCCGACACACCCCAATTACTCTCTTTACATTTTTTAACATTTTGACCCTTGTATGATACTTCATCTTGCTTGCTGTTGCCAAACTGCTTAGCGAGTCCCAACCTGGCCAAATATAGCAGAAGGAAGAAGGAAGAACGCTTTAGTTACCTAGGAGAGAAGTCAATCGATTTTAGATTTTAGATTTTAGATTTTAGATTGAAGCATTGACCCCACGGATAAATTCGGGGGCAAGTTTCATCGGATACAGGTTTTTTATTTCTCCAGGGATGAATCCGGGGGCTTGTATCCTCGATGCTTTCGGTCAGAAGCAATCTTGGGCAAGGATTTCAGCAATTAAGAACCTCCTAACTTACATCTTGCAGCAATGTCAGCAACAGGCTTTCGGGCCTGTTCCACAATAAAAAATTTTTCTTGGGGGCCGTTTCTGCGACGCCGCCCATAAAAAGCTTATTGAAAATGCTGCCACATCTGGGTCCTAACCGTCGGGCGCGCTTGCTATAGTTCAAAAAAAATTATCTTGTCTACAAATCAAATAGGATTGCTATATCAAACTATAGCAATCCATAGACTTTAACAATTAGACGAATTTGACATCTAACTAAAGGTAGATCAATTTTATATTAGTTAAAAAAATTACCGCTATCCCAGCACAAAAATTTAGCCAGCAAAAAACTAATCAGCAATTTCTAATTGCGAGATTGCATAGCGGGCGACAGCCAAACTAACTCTGGCTTGTTCTATTTCCGACAATTGGGCCCAAGGTCTTTTAGTAGCCATGACTAATTCTCCCCCTTCCGAATCAACATCTCGCATCGCATAAGCCAAAGGACGTGCCAACACCTGTAAATCTTCCTCAGCCCACTGAGGCAAAATATCTAAGACGCACTCTACCATTTGGTCAGCTAAAGATTGATACTTAACAGTTGCGTTTTGCACGCTTTGAGCGATGCTGGTCAGAAAATCTTGAGGAACGCGAGCAAATTTCTCGCGCAAAGACTTTTGCAGAGCAGTCGTCAGCCAAACTTGTTCTAATTGCGAGAATAAAACTTGCGACTTCAGGGCAATATCGCTGTCGCTGAATGAATCAGATAGCCCAAATTCCTGCTCTAGGGCAGTTAAATAAGATTCGGATTCAAGCTGTGCAGGATTCCAGGGATAAGCAACATCAGTCTGAACTATTGTGGCGAGAAGTTCCATCTGGGCTTGAGTTTGTGAGTCGCGAAAATATTCAGAATCAGGAGATTGGGTAGCCATGATGTAATACCTAAGTGGGGAAAGGAAAAGACAGAAGGGGGACTGGGCCAAGAGCTAGTTGCGAGCTATCAGTGGTAAGTAACTCTTTTAAATTCAGACTGGAGACTCAACAGAACTTTGCTGTGCTACTCGCCGCTTGCCTTCATTAGCTACACCCGCACCTTAATTCGTTCCGCAATCAGTCTCACTGTACCCCGAAGTTTTAGGAACCTCAATAGTGAACTCAAAAATCTGACCTTGAGAACTGCCAAATTTTAGCTGAGTCCCGCTGCGTAGCAGCAATTCTTGGTGGTGAACTCTCTGCCATCCCTCAGATCCCAAAACTAGAGTTCCGTAGCGAGAAAAATCGCGCAGGAAGTAGCTAGGTTCTTCCCGGCTATCTCCGATCGTGTTTCGGCAGAAAATCTCGGCGTGTTTTTGAGAAACCCACTGTTCTCGAATCACTACGTCGTTTTCTTCCCAGCGTCCGACTCGAACCATACCTGCGCGAATCGGCCAAACCTGATTGGTCGAGTCGGTGGATTTGGCATTTGGTCGATCGCGCCCCCGCAAATAAGCACAAGACGGCAAGCGTCCCAGCCAAGTAGAAGAATTTAAAGGCAATTCAGTTTTGAGGTCATCCACCGGCTCAGTTAGCTGACCGTCAAACTCAGGGTGCATATACAGCACAGGCAGCGTCCAAGCCGGTTGATTGAACTTGTAAAGCGTTAGTAACTGCTGTCTGGCGACGGCCACTGCCCGATCGATCGACATCCGTCCGGCCAAAGCTTGGGCAAAAGTTTGGATAAAACTCAGGGCCTCGCGATCGGCGATCGAGTCCCGCATCCCCAACACCGCCGGCACGCCGTGATGGATCAGTACCTCAGCCAAACTGCTGCGGGCGATCGCCTGTTGCTGGCCGTTAGCTGAGTGCAACCTCTCCACCGCCGGCTGAGCTCCCCAGCAGGCATTAAACACCGCCAGAGTCACGTGGCACCGAACTAAAACCTGAGCCAGTTCAGTACCGTTAATCGCCGTTTCTGGCCCCAAAAACAGCAAACCGCCGTCGGGGCCCGGTATTCCGTGGCCGGCGTAAAACAGAATGTTGTAAGCTTGCGTTTCCAGCCGAGAAATGAGTTCTGCCGGAGTAGGTTCGATCAGAGTATCGACGCGAGTCGGAACGCTGATGTCAAAATATTTGCCGCTGTCGTCGGTTTGAAAAGCACTTTCCAGAACGCCCGCTAAGGCGAGTGCTTCTTCTCCCAACTGCAAATGACCGTTATTGCTGTTGGAAAATTGAGAATTAGCACCGCCGCCTGGTTCTGCTTGTCCCAACACTAGCAAAATGTTGAGCGACTCCGCAGGCTGCAGGGGTGGCAAAGGTTCAACATTGCTGGTAGTGCGGCTGAACAGCAGTTGCTGCGACAGAGAAATCGCCGGTTGACCGGCTTGAGGCTGCATAATTTCCCAAGGCAAAGCAATTAAATACGGTTCGCGCAAATCTATGCGTACTCGCAGGGGTAGATTTTGCCCGATCGCGATACCTTTACTTTCCTGGAGACTACCCTGAATCGGGCCTTCAAACAGCCACTGCCAAAGATTAATCCCCAAATGCTGCATCAGGCGGCTGCTGTAGCTTGCTGGTGGCCGCGGCGGATGCTGATCCCCCTTCTCGCCCCACCCCCGCTGGCCGAGGTGGAGCGGCACAGAGGGCGTCCCTGGAGAGAGGTTTAGCGACTGAGGACTTCGTTGTTCAGTTTCTGCCAGTATATTCTGGTTGTTTTCCGGCGAGACGAAACTGCCATCAGGATTTAGGGGCAATTCGTGAATTGTCCCGGAGGGCGAAAACATTTCCTGCCAAGCTTTCCAAGATTGGGAGAGGGTATCGGGCCACATACAGTCGTGGTGAACGTACCCGCTGGGATAGGGAGCTTGTAGAACCCAAGTGGCAAAATGGTTTGCCCCAGCGGTTCTCAGGCGAGCGATCGCTATACTGAGGCAAGGACTTTCAGGGCGCGCCATTCACAACTACCGACTCTGGATATAGGGTGGGATCGAGTTTCTCTATTTGTAGTTTATCGGGTTTGGGGTGCGATCGAGTGCGTGAGATTGCTTTGGCAGTTTTTACTTTTACTTAGTGTCCAAAAATTTATCTATACTCGGTAAATCTACCCAAGTTCCCGTAGCATTCGACTCCTGGGTCAAATCCATCAACAACTGCGAGTAAACCCCTTCTCTGAGGGACGGGATCAAAGATTTACCGGCATCTATTGCTTCTACCCACCTATCTACTACTCGAATAAAAGGTGCAATTCTCCCGTCTGGATATACTTGAGGAAACTCCAATCTTTGAGGAATTTTGATTTCAGCTAAAGGTTCTCCACCTTGGGAACCCCACAAGCGAAATCCGTGGACGTAATCTTGCTGGTTGTCGCTTCCTAACACCAACGTACCCTTACTCCCGTATATTTCCACCCAGTGTCCTCGCCCTTGATAAGTAACAGAACTCAAACAAACTTGACAAGGCGTACCTCCGGCTAATTCCAACATCAACGTGCAAGAATCATCCGCATCAACTAATTTTAAATTTCCTGAATCATTCGGATCTGGCCGGCGCGAAATTCCTGTAATCAATTGCCCAGAAAGGCTCTGGGGCGGGCCGAACAGCCAGCTAATATAATCAAAAACGTGAGAACCTGTCGCGCCCAAAACTCCGCCGCCTCGCTCTTTTTGCGCGTACCAATTCCAGGGGCGATTCGCATCAGCGCGGCTCGACACCAGCCAATCAATTTTAATTAAGCGCTTTTCTCCCACATATTCTGCTGTCAATAATTCTGCTAGCATTTGCCATGCGGGGATGAAGCGAAACTCAAAGTCCATTGTGGCAATTGCTCTGGAACCACCATTTCTAAAATCGGTTTGAGATTCGTTGTTTGCCAATCGGTAAAGTTCCCTGGCTTCATTTGCTGTCAGGGCGGTGGGTTTTTCTAATAATAAATGCTTGCCTGCTTCCAAGACGGTTTTTGCCATTTCATAATGCAAAAATGGCGGTGTGGAAATGCTGACGCCCGCTACTTCTGGGATCGCTACTATATCGGCGATCGAGTCGCAAGCGTAGGGGATATTGTGGGTAGAGGCGAGATCCTTTGCTTTGTCTAAATTCCGGTGGTAAACAGCCACAACCTCTGTCCGGTGATGGGCCTGGAACCCGGGAAGGTGTACTTTTTGACCGAAACCTGTACCGACTACTGCAACGCCAATTTTTGACATAATTTAATAATTGGGAATTGGGGATTTGGAACTGGGAATTGGGAATTGGGAATTGGGAATTGGGGATTGGGATTTGGGAACAACTAACAAATAACTAACGACTGTAAATCTGCCTGACGGTCGATAATTAATCCGTGTATCCGTGTCCTAATCTGTGTCGTGCTTGGCTTCTTCCCTCATCCTTCTTCCTTCTTCCTTCTTCCTTCTTCCTTCTCCACCCATTCAATTACTTGTTTCCCCAAACTAACGCCGTCAAACAAGTCAATTTCTCTGATCCCTGTAGGGCTGGTGACATTAACTTCTGTGAGATAACCGCCAATGATATCAATGCCGACAAAGTACAGTCCGTCCCGTTGCAGCACGGGTTCTAACTGAGCACAAATTTGCAGTTCGCGATCGGTAATTTCTGTTTTTGCGACTCGGCCGCCGACAGCCATGTTGCCGCGAAATTCATTGCCCGTGGGAATGCGGTTGATAGCACCGATGGGCCTGCCGTTCAACAATATAATCCGTTTATCTCCCTCTTTTGCTTCCGGCAGATAAGTCTGAACCATCACTGGAATTTGCCCTTGTTGAGTGCTAATTTCGACCAGGGAATTGAGATTGCGATCGTCCGCCTCCAAGAACAAAATCCCCTCGCCAGCTTTGCCGCCCAATGGTTTAAGAACTGCCGCTCCTTTTTTCTCAACAAATTGCCTAATTACCTGTTTGCTTTGAGAAACAATTGTCTCTGGGATCGCTCCCTCAAATTGCAAAGCATACATCTTTTCATTCGCCGCCCGCAATCCTTTGGGACTGTTAACTACCAAAGTTTTAGCCGGATCGATGCCGTCTAGAAGATAAGTAGCGTAGAGGTAAGGAATGTTGACTGGGGGGTCTGTCCGCATAAATACTGCGTCCATTGCTTCCAGAGGCTGCAAAGTAGGATGTTCTACCTCGTACCAAGCCTCAGCAGCCTCCCAGCGTCCATCTACCACTTTTACTGGGGTGAGGGCTACCCGACTGAGCATTGCCCAGGTTTTGCCGCCGATGACGCTTAGTTCGTTGGCTTGAGTTGCCCAGACTTCGTGACCCAACTCTTGAGCGGCTTCCATCAGCGCTACGCTGGTATCGTGTCCTGGAATTAGTCGCGCGAGGGGATCGATGATGAATGCAAATTTCATTGTCAATTAAAATTAAGAATTGGTCGCAGAAAAATTGGGGCTAACGGAAAATTCGACAGGGAATGGCTCATTTTGCTGCTAGCAGGGGGTCTAGCTGGCCTAGAGCATCGAGTCTGTGGATGTCGTCGCAGCCGCCTATGTGTTGGTCGTTAATGAATATCTGGGGCAGGGTGCGGCCTCCGTTGGCTCGATCGCTCATTTGAGCCCGTGCTGCTTCATCTCCGTCGATCGCGTACTCTGTAAAATCAATCCCTTTTCGCTTTAGTAGTGCTTTGGCACGAACGCAAAACGGGCAAGTTCTCCAAGTGTAAATTTCTACTTTAGGGGTCATGGGACGCTCAAACAATAACAATATTTTTTAATTGTAATCTTAACCATAATGCGGAGTGTTTTTAATTCCTAGGCTGAAACCCTGGATTTTTCGTTGGTAGCAAACTTCCCTGGGAGCCTTGAAACCCTTATTCTACGGTTGGCTCTCAAAAACTGTCCGACGAATGATCGATCTTAACCAATCTTATTTTAATTTTTATATTTTAATTTTTATTATAAATAGCAACCTTATCTTTTGCACCGCAAGTTATTCATTGCTGAAACCCTTGCTGGGAAGTGCATTTGCCTTCTTCCTTGTTTTTACCCTGACTTAAGTCGCTATAGCTTTCTTTCTTCAACATCCGGCTCTATTTGCAGCGCACAAGCTAGGTGTCCAGTTATTTTTTATACAATTTTTTATTTTTTATATGTTAGGTAAACAAATACCCACGCTTCAAAAAACTGACACATTTTGAAGGCAAACAGGTTGGTCATCAGCCTGCCTAGCGCTGCGGACCCACCTGATTATTTCGCTTTCTGCACGAACAGATCATTCCTGCACCTGTCAGTAGGACTGCGATCGCAGTACCCGGTTCAGGAATAGAAGTTGAGTTTCTCGAAGGTGTGGTGTATATTTGGGACAAACTCGGCTGGGGCGCCAATTGTGCCTCGGATGCCCTTGGTGTCGATGCCGGGGTCGGGGCACAGGCAGTAGAATAATTTCCCGGACCGCACACATCTACTGCTGCTGCCGGAGGGGCGACAGCTAGGTAGTAAAACGCTGTTGCCATTGTGGCAGAGAGTCCAATTGCTAGTTTTGCCAGTGGCGTACACATAACTATTTAGTTAAACAGTGGTAAAATCGAAAAATAGAAATAGTCCTAGAGATTAGCGCTGTACGACGGGCAAGGATTTTAGAGTTCTTACAATCATTCTTACAATCAATGGATGTATTATCTGGCGAACGTCTGTAACAGAACGTCTGTCAAAGATAGTATAGCGCTTGAGGTGAGTACCCAAACACTATGAATAATAATATTATTCTCTTTCACCTTCTCTTTCACCTTGACGTTGCGTCTTGACATCGCGTACCGTGGTTGGGCCAGGTGGTGGGGCGAGAGTGAAGCAACATCTTTTTGCAACCTCTTTTTGTAACCTCTGAACCCATAGCCGTTACAGCCATTAACAAAGAGTTTTTTTACCTTGACCGCGACCTCCGGAAATTAATAATTTAACCGATCGCCAAATAAAGTTGCTGTATTGTACTTTGCCATGCACAATCTGCCTACTCTTTTATAATCTCATAGTTCGACTAGATCTGTCCTCAGTATATGTACGTATATTCCCCGATGTCAACTACTCAAAAGGAATATTTAAGTATTTACCGAGGGTAGAGGACGTATTGAATGAGCTGAGCAAGTCTGTCGCGGAGAGTTTCCATGCCCAAACCTTTGGCTGCCGAAATAAATACTGCTTGAGGAAATTCTTCTCGGGCGAGGGCGAGAGTCCCTCCATCTACGGCATCGATTTTGTTAAAAACTACAAGGGCTGGGCCGGGAGTTACGGGCATATCGGTCAAAATATTCATCACCGATCGAATTTGGCTCTGCCACGCGGGATGGGAAAGATCGACGAGATGCAGCAAAGCATCGGCGTCAGTGACTTCTTCGAGGGTAGCCCGGAAAGCGTCGATCAAGGCAGGGGGCAGTTCGCGAATAAAGCCCACTGTATCTGTGAGGACGATCGACAGGGGTTCCCTGGTGACAGTGCCGGGAATGGTCAACCGTCGAGTTGTGGGGTCGAGGGTGGCAAATAACTGGTCGGCGGCGTAAACCTCGGAATTGGTGAGCAGGTTAAGCAGAGTCGATTTACCGGCGTTGGTGTAGCCAACGATCGCCACTGAGGGTACATCGTGATGATGGCGGTTCTGCCGCAGCCGGAAGCGGTGCGCCAGCAGTTGATTTACTTCTTGCTGCAATCGAGAAATGCGTTTGGCGATCGTCCGCCGTTCGGTTTCTAGCTTGGTTTCCCCTGGGCCTCTGGTACCGATGCCGCCACCCTGTCTGGACATTGCCTGACCGCGACCTCTGAGCCGGGGCAGGGCGTACTCTAGCTGAGCGAGTTCCACTTGCAATTTACCCTCGCTCGATCGAGCTCTTTGGGCAAAGATGTCGAGAATTACTTCTGTTCGATCGACCACACGAATACCTATCTGAGTTTCCAAGTTCCGTATTTGTGCGGGGGCCAGGTCGCGATCGAATACCACGAGGTTAGCGCTAATCGTCTGAGCGGTGAGGGAAATTTCCTGAACTTTGCCTTCGCCGACGACTGTTTGCGGATGGGGGCGCGATCGTTTTTGGCGCACTGTTTGTAGCACCTGACCCCCAGCGCTTTCAACCAGCCGCGTGATTTCTGCGAGTCCGTCCTCAAACTCCAACTGAGTCATGTGCTGAGTCATTACACCTACCAACAGCACTTTGTCTTGGTCTGCATCGACCTGCTTAGCGACAAACTCTGCTTGAAACTCTGCTTCGAGTCCTTCCACCAAATCCAAAAAGTCTTGGTCAGCGAGTTCGTCCAAATTCAGCGGTTCTGATATTTTCCAGGGAAAGTGTGGAGTTTGAATTAGCGACTTTGGAATTGAAGGCTCTTCTATTTCATCAGTTGCATCTGGTTCTAACTGAGCGCTCAAAACAGAGAACTCAAAATTTGGCTGATCTCCCTGGGGTATCAGGTGAGCGAGATAAGCTTCTTGGATGTAACCAGTCGCACCGCCGCCGCGACGCTGAAATCCTCCGCCGCTCAGTGTCAGCCAAACGAGGGCATCCAAGCGCTGAATTGCCATTGCTGTGAGGGCTGCTTCGCTTGGGGTTTCTGGCTTCAGGTGGGTGGCGATGCAGCGAATGCCGCTGAGGCGACCTCCCCCGTAGCGGGGCAATTCTAGGGGCGCAATCTGCGTTTGCCGGGGTGAACCCACGCCGACGCGAATGACTTGTCCGCGGCGGTTGATGTAGGTGCAGATTGGTTTGTCTATTTCCGTGCTGATGGCGGCGACGCGCTGGGCGAATTCTGCAGTGGTGATGCGATCGCCCGGTAGTCGCTGGTGGTAAAGCTTTTCGAGTTGCTTGAGCTGGCTGGACTTTAAACCTTGAAGATTGCCGTAGATGGTTTCGATAACTGTTTCTCCCGATCGCTCTGTTTATCTCCTATTTTAATTAACTCGCGCGCGATGTGTTCGGCTTTTGAGTTGAAATTTACTAAATTTTCTTGCGTCTAGGATCTCGCGGATTCAATATTGTCGAGTCACCAGCGCCGTTGTTTGTCGCTACGGGGCGATCGAGCCTTTCACAGCAGCCATATCAACTTGCAGTTGTATTTAGTATCTACAGATACAGGCGATCGCTTAAAAAATCTCCCTCAACAAAAGTTAACACTTTATTTTCGGTTTCAAAATCCTCCTTTAGACTTGTGTTTATCTTGAGCCTACAGGCAGATAGCAAAGCAGAAATTAGGCCGCTACCATGAGAAGCGAAACATTGTTAAGGAATGTAAAAACATGGAAACTCGTCCTACTAACTTGCCTCCTACAGCTAATGCTTACAACGGCAAAGATCGGAATGCTTTTTTGTTTGGCTTCAACCCGCAAGCAGAACTTTGGAACGGTCGCTTAGCGATGATCGGTTTCTTAGCTTATTTGCTTTGGGATGCCGCTGGATATAGCGTTCTCCGTGACATACTTCACTTTCTGCCTACCTACATTGCTCAGTAATGAGTAGCGGTATTTCCTGTCTGGCAGCGTGAGTAAATGCCACCACTGCCAGACAGGCTAAAAGTTACAAATGGCAGCGAGTATGGTTTTGTCCCTTTGTATCTTTCGTTACTTTTGAATGGCATTAAGAGACTTCTTGCTGTAATTCGATGATTAGGGGTGGGGGCGCTGTCGCTGGCGCGGTGAAGATTCACAGCAACAGATATTTATGGCGTAAGGGCGATCGCCCCTGCTGTATTTTTGGCAAGAAATCTCATCGAGCATTTCTGATAATTTATGAAAAATAGGAGCATCAACGATGATTAACTCAAATTTACTGGCAGTAGTAGAATCGACTCTGGCTGACACAGCATCAGGAAATTGGCAAAAGCCTCTGGTGATGTTTGTTTGCAATATCTTAGCATTGCTAGTTCTCAGCCGCCGAATTTGGTATCCCCACGTCGGGCCGAAAATGCCTTTACCCTTCCCCTCTTTGTTCAACAATGTAAGCGTACCAGCATTTCTGGCTTGCATGAGCGCAGGTCATTTGCTGGGAGTATTGGCGATTTTGACCCTCCACATCGACAGGTATTTTTAGGATAAATAGCATCGTTTTTGTGCCAATTTAGTGCTACAATTTGTATTAAGTAGGTTCAAAAGCGCCCAAAAAGTGAATGGCCGGGGTAAGTGAAAAGCACTCACCCCTAATTTTATTTTTATGTATGGAGTGGGGCAGAAATCGTTTTTTTTTACCATCCACATTAGATCAGCTTATTATGTATGCTTAAACCCTTCAAATTCGACTGCAAAGCCTTCACCTTGGGGAGCCGCACACATTAACCCAACTTGAACGATTGGTGACTCAGTTAGATATGCCAATCGCATCATTAAATAGTCTGACCCATTCAAAGAGTATTGCACTTCCACCGTTTCAGCTCGGCGCTTTACCCGCAGCCACAGGGAAACTGGTGGCACTTCAAGTGGAATAACAGACCAATCCGAATAGTGTCGTGTCACAACCGCACTCACGTTTTGCACTCCCTCAACAAACTCAATGCCGCACTTGAGCCAGATATTTTCGCTTTCTCGAATCATCAATCCTGCTTGATCGTACAGCGATTGATAGCAACCAGTAATTTTGACTTCGGCTGTAAAGTCGCCTGAAACTTGACGGTAGTAAAAGTTGCCGTTATCGCGAATGAATCCGTAATGAGTTTGCCGCCAAAAGTCAGTCTTTGCGCCGGCGGTAATATGGATAACATCGTTATCCTCATGCCATTGTAAAGGTTCGTTGTACCATTGCATTGTTTGCATATCCTGCTAACTTCCTCCAATTCCATGCAGTACCAAATCTGCCAAAAAATGAGATAACATAGCGTATTCTAAGCCCCAACGCCAGTAAAGAAAACCAAAGGGAATCCCTAAGAGGGCATTGAGCAAAATCGTTCGGAAAATGACGATTGGGGTTAGTCCCCAGAGATTGGCAGCGGCAGGCAAATGACCCACACCAAACAATATTGCAGCCGCCACGATCGCCAGCCAAAAAATCAATGTAGAGGGTTGCGGTTTGTCTCGCTCAAAAATTTTCCAAAGTAGCCACGCCATCAATGTCATACCGAACAGTCGCAGCAAGAGTTCTTCGGTGATGCCTCCGTAGAAAGAAGCTAAGAGGCGTTTCCAGAGGTCAATTTCGAGCGTTGTTGGAGTTACCGTGGGTGGCATCCAAGGTTGGAAAGCTAAACTCAATCCTATCAGGAGGATTCCACCGATGCAGCCTACAATTAGCGCCGTGTTAAGGGCAGATTTAGATATTGGCCCGAAAGGCTGTCGATATACCAAAGCACGAGCTATGGGCGAATCAAGTCCGATCGACTTACCGAGGCGGAGCCCAATCCAACAAAAGAGAATTAGAAAAATTCCGGTTTGCAGGGCGGAGGCGATCGCCAAAACAGGTAATGGTGCAGGCAATTGACTTAGTGCCGGCTTCAGAGACAGCGCATAAGGGAACACCGCCAAGCTTCCCAAACTACCCAGAAACGCCCAGAACAATGCCAATCGGAAGTAATGATTTTTTGCGGTGTTAGTAGACATAATTTTTGAGAAAAAAAACGAATCAATTACACTAAATCAGTCTTGAATATTTGAAACATTAAAGCTCAATCGCATTTATGCAACTTGTCTCAGGCGGAATATAGCCTCGGCTAAGGTGCTACAAAAGCTGGGAATGACGCAGGAAGGTAGCCAAAAACAGCGTATTTTTCACCGAGGGCAGTTTGAAGAGATCGAACTTTACGGTTTACTCAAGAAGCACAGATGTTGAGTTTTGTTATAAAACTTTACTTCATTGCCGATATTGCTCCTACACCCGCTAAATTTACCCGGTAAAAATCAGTTTCTCTTTCCCAGTTTGAGGATAGTGCTTATCTAGAAGATTTTTCTGTTGGCGATGTATTATTTATTATCTTAGCATTTCATATTTACCAAAGTTGCTGTGCCAAGCTTCAAGACGCTTAACTTCTGCTGCTTGATGGAGCAAATAAGTTTCAAGTTCTTGGGTGTTGGCATGATAGTAGGTGAGTGCGACGTAAACTTCGGCGAGGGTGAGATGTCCGATGCGATCGCAAATCTCTTCAGCAGTCAATCCTCGCTTGTACCAGGTTACGATCCGGCGAACCGTAACGCCTTTACCGAGGATGTGTGGACATCCACCATGCAGTCCGGGAGTGCGTGTAATGAGCGTACCAATGTCAATAGATATTGCTGCGGTGATAAACTATCGAAGTTTGAATGGACTGATCTCTATTACAGCATAGCGATCGAGGAATTATCTCGCGGTGTGAGTTTGGGGCGATAAATGAGCTAAGCTAGAGACAAAGGTTTCAAACAATTTTAACCAATGCCAGCATCCGTTGCTTATCTGTTTGACAGAATCACAGTGAACCCAAGACAATGTGGCGGTCGTCCCTGCATCCGGGGAATGCGGATTCGAGTCATCGATATCGTAGAGTTGCTAGCTGCTGGTTTGAGTTTTGAGCAAATTCTCGAAGAATTGCCAGACTTGGAACTTGACGATCTCAAAGCTGCGCTTCTCTATGCAGTCCGCAAACTAGACCATCCCGTTCTAGTCGCATGACAATTTGGTTTAATTCTCATCGATCGGCAGCAATTGCTGTGTGAATTAGTGCCACTTTTAGTGACATACATCAGCGATCGAGCGAGCAGCAGTATTTTTCTATTATATTGGGTATTGTACCGCAACTGCGATACAATTATAAGTTATGCGGTTTAATTTCTCGGTGGAGGCGTTACGAAAAAGTTGTCTGTGACCCGCAAAGTGTTAGATTAAAACTACTGCGACGTGCTGACTAAAATATTTGAATCTATAGTTAAGAACCAGCTATTTGCTAGCCATAGCATCTGGGTACATTTCTCATATACGTTGTCAATCTAATACAACTGATCTGAGATATTGAAATTACTGATTGAGCTCTGTAGGGAAAACTAGAAATGCAGGCTGATAAGGATGTTCCAGAAGATTTAGTTCCATATCTAAAACAAACAGATTATATTTGTCATTCATTCCTTTTCGGCTTATCTTTTATCGTGCAAGATACAGCACGCGATCCGTCTTATATTGATAATCATCTTCTCTCTTATACTGCTCAAGATTTTCTTCAATCAACAATCTCTTTACCTCTATTAATTCAACAAGGTATTCATAATGTATGCCGGCGTGAACTTCGTTTTATCCTTGAAATGGCAATCAAGCTTTGCTTCATACAGCAACAGCAATACTCGTCAAATATAAGTTCTAAACTAGATTCCTTCAAATCCACGTTGGACTCGGCAAGTATCTCAGTTAAGAATCAAATCAATCTTAAAATGCTTCCAGAGAAACAAGAAGAGAGCTTTTTACAAGATGTAGGTAGATTATATGGAGAAACATCTAACTATGTGCATCTAACCACAGTTCAAATTCTGGAACGGATTAGGTTAGTAGATCAAGGATATACATCCGGTAAGGAAAGCCCTGCTGAAGTTGAGGTATTAAATAACTTAATTGCGCGTAGTCTTGCCTGTTCTCTTGTATTTTTGCTGCATAGCGTTCCGTCTTATGTTGCTGGAGATCTACTTGTAAATGATGACGGAAGCAGTCCTAGCTGGATTTTTGCTCAATCAAAATACATAGCGTTAATTGATGAATATTTTGATTACAAGCATGAGCGGCAGGCTAATTTGGCAGAAATCAAAGCATCTAGGCAAGCTAGGATCTCCTTTTAGTCACACCCTCTAACAATTCGCTGGAGCGGACTGCTGGAAGATCCTGGTACAATGCGAAGGATATTTGTAGTCGCTCAAGCGAACCGTTAGACCGCTAAATCGGAGTTGGGTAGGGGGTTGAATGTATCTATCTAATTCCAACTGACAGGTGAATGCCATACAAGCCAAACTTCAAGAACAACTTTCTCCTGCTGATGCCGAAGTCATTTTGAGACGCTTGCCAGAACGAATTCAAGCTGCTCCGATCGCGCGTACTGCGAAAATTGATGGGTGATCGCCATTTCGATCGCCAATTTTCTCGACACAGAAGCATTAGGTTTCGTAGATTGCAAACCAGGACGCGGGCAGTAAAATCGAGAAGTCCTAGGCGATGAAGTTCGAGATAAGGTGAAAGCCCGATCGCTAAAATGATGAATAGATGTTGCTGCCAAGATAACCATGACCACCATCACCCTCAACCTCTCTCCCGAACTCGAACACCAAATCCGCACTGAAGCATCTCGACAGGGCGTTGAACCCGATCGCTACATCCTCAACACCCTGCAAGAACGCCTCCAGCCTAGACTTCCAACCACCCAACCTACAGAAGCCGACTTGCTGCAACAAATTAACATCGGCTTTAGTGCACAAACCTGGGAAGAATATCATGCCCTCATCGCCAAGCGTCATGCCGAAACCTTGACTCCCGAAGAACACAAGCAACTGATCCAACTGAGCTCACGCCTTGAACAACTCAATGTTGCCCGCATTCAAGCCTTAATTCAACTCGCAACCTTCCGCAACCAACCTCTGACGGAGCTCATGCAAACCCTCGGCATCAATCCTCATCCCGATATCGTTGATTATGTCTGAATCCCGCCTCACACAGCAGCAACGACAATTCATTAAACAACGCGCCAATGGTTGCTGCGAGTATTGTCTCAGTCAAGCTAAATTCTCTCCAGACCCCTTCTCCATTGAACACATTATCCCTCGCTCGAAAGGTGGCACCAGTGATTTGGATAATCTGGCGATCGCTTGTCAAGGGTGCAACAATTTCAAATACAGTCATAGTGAGGCGATCGACCCCGTGACAGGTGGCTCCGTCCCACTTTATCATCCTCGACAGGATAACTGGAGCGAACACTTTACTTGGAGCAGCGATTCGACTCAAATGTTGGGTTTAACACCGACTGGACGCGCTACCATCGATCGGCTGCAACTCAACCGAGAAGGAGTAGTCAATCTTCGAGGAGTCCTGCATTCTATCGCTCTACATCCACCTCAGAATGATTCGTAACTTAATTATTTTAAGTTGACTCAGATTCTAAGAAACCGGGTTTTTGAGCAAATCTGCGGGCAGCAACGAAATATCTTCCTCAAAAACCCGGTTTCGGAACCTCCAAATTAATTCGACTGAATTTGCGAATTCAAAACCTTAGAAATTCGATCGCGCGTTTCCTCCAAATGAGCCCGCGTATAAGCATCCGCATTCCGATCCAAATTCCGAATACTCTTGCTCAAACCCTCCCGCAACTGTCGCAACTCGTACCAAGCCAAACTCCGGGCATCCTCTGGAACATTCGTTTGTCGCAGCACCATTCCGATCAAAATCGCCAAATGTTCCCGCTGCAAAGAACGCCGAAAAGTTGAAATTTGCATCTTCTTTTCCGCCTGCAAAACCTCTTTCCAGATATCCTTTTGTAAAGTATCCAAAACTTCCGGCAACTTCAAAGCAGTTTCCGGCGCTGATTTTAACTCCGCATCCCGCAGCCTCGCCAGCCGCGTCGGAGATAGCAAAACTCGCAACACAAACCGCTGCAAAAAAGTAATTCGATCGCCGATCGGGTAATCTAGAGGAAACACCAAAGCCGGACTTCCCCAGTGCTCCCAGCGCGAAGGCGCCAATTTGTTGAGCAACTCCGGCGCAAAACTAAACGCATCCGGCGCAAAAACGTACTTCTCTAATGTTGCTAAAGCTTCTCGCTGCTGAGAAAGTTCGATCGGCACAAACGGCAACTTCGCATTAGCATCTCCAGGGCGAATCCGGTTAAACGACTGCCCGCCGACGTACAAAGTAGCATTCATCACCTGCTGAACATAATACCCGAACACCGAATCAAACATCACCCGCAGTTCGTTATAACCGTCTTCCCCAGCCGGAGTGCGCTTTTCTAAACGCTTCCACATCGCCCTAGCATTATCCAATTGCCATTGCGAGTACCTCAGCATATTGGCGCTGAGATCAAAGGTATTTGCAGCGGGATCGAGAATATCAACGGAATCCTCATCCGGCGCGTAAGCTAATTGCTGTTGGGCAGCGCGGCTGGCAATTTGTTGCAGCGCTGGTAAGTCGCTGTTAGGGTCCCGGCCGCCAATCACCTTGTAACCATACTCGATCGCCCAATCGTCGTAAGGCCCTACAATCGTTGGATAATAGTCGCCCTGCACAGTTCCGGCCGGTGCCAAATTAATCGGCACATAATCCATCACCGACGCTACCAAACCTTGCGTGCGAGTTACCTGAGTATTGTTCAAATCCTCCGGTTGCAGCATCGTACTCCCCTGAAAATTGTGCCTCAAACCAAGAGTGTGACCGACTTCGTGCGCCGTCAAATATCTGATATATTCATTCACATAATTGTCAATTGTCGGACTGCTAGGCGCTGCATTTTGCAACAGATCCATCGACATTGCCCCCATCGCAAACTGGCGGCTCGATTCCAACCCAAAACACATATCCGAACTCGACATCAACCGTGATAAAGGCGAGCGTTTTTGCTCTTGATATCGTTCTACCAAAGTCGGCAAATCCTCAGCAATTCCCCCTCGATCATTTTCCCCGCTGCTTTTTCCTAAATCCCCATTTTCTAGCACATTCAAATAGCGAGAATACATCCCAAATTGACAGGGATTGGTATTAGAACCGTTTCCTTGAAAACTCTTAGATAGCGATCTATTTTGTTCCACCAAAGACCGATAACCCTGTTTGATTTCCCGGACAAAATTAGCATCCAACAGAATGTCAGCATCCAAAATTTCCCCCGTCAGCGGGTTAGTGCGAGACGGCCCGATGCCGGCAAACTGAGGCTCAAAAGAACTCGACCAGCGGATAGTATTGTAGCGAACGTCAGCCGGGTCCCATTTAGCATTTTCCGGCATTTGTTTGACCTGAATTGCCTCAGTAAAACCTGCCTTTTCAAAAGCTTTATTCCACTCCAAAACGCCCTCACGAATTGCGTTGCGGTATTCGGTAGGCACATTATTTTCAATCCAAAAGACGATCGGCTGCACCGGAGGCGACATCGGCGCTGTCGGGATTTGCTTTTGCAAATGCCAGCGATTGATATAGCGCACAAAAGGCTCCCGGCTGCTCTTGTCAGAAAAGTCCTTATATGCTGTGAGAAAATAGCCCACTCGCTCGTCCGCAAGTCTGGGGCGGTAGCCGTTATTTAGCGGCACTTCCGAGAAACTGTAGTGAATGCGGAGGTTAAAAGCCCGACTGTCAGGAACCGAAGGTAAATAGTTAAGCTCACTGTCATTATCGCTAGAAAAACCATAGACAGAAGCAATTTCCACATTCAGCGGAAACGCTTTAACATCTTTAAAAGAAGACTTGTCTGCATCGATCGAGTAAGAAGCGCCCAAAAGCATCGGCAAAATCGCTTTTACCCCTGGTAAATCGCGTTTTTCGCTCATCAGCAAATCTCCTAAATCGATTAGCAGAGTTTGTCTTTGCGGATGAATGCTTTTGAGAGGCAAAGAATAGAGAATCGACTCGCTAAATCCCCGTGCTACCGAACCTGCTTGCGGGTCGCCCGGACTTGTGCGAAAATTTATATTTGGGATCACAAACTGCACGTTATTTTGGACGCGCCGCAGTTGAAACAAGAAATCGCCGATCGGCATTCCGCTCAAAATGCCCGCTTCCCCCAAACCCGATGCCAATGTCACAAAGCACAGGAACTTTTTGTTGAATTGTTGCGGTGTAATTTCCAGATATACTTTATCAGTGGCTTGATTGCGGTAAAGAGTAAATAATCCCTCTAACTTTTTCGCGTCTTTGACAACCTCTTCAAAGGGTGCCAGAGTTGGCTGTTCGCTACTTTGTTCGTTACTGGGCGGCCCCGATGATAAAGCTAAAGGTAAAAAGAAACCTTTATACAAACTGAAACAGAAAAATGCTAAAGATAATATAAAAAATATCACAGGCAGATTTTTTCTAGGATTTTTTATCTGTGTATTTTTGCTATTTTCAGGAAATATCAATCTTTTCATTTTCAGTATTTAGCCGCAGGAAAGAATAGTTTTGAAAGAGCAGCGGCCCACTCGGCACGCTGGGTTCCTTTAACTTCTAAAATAACTCAAAACTCAAAAGTCAAAACTACTGTTTCGCGGGCCAGGGAATCATGGGATCTTGAGCCAACCGCTTAGAAACTGCAACAGCACCGTAACGGTTGAGGTGGCTGGGGTCGGAAAAAGATTCCCGCGCCTGGGGCCACAATAAACTCTTATCTAGGAAGATTAGTCCGCTTTGGGCTGCTAATTGTTGCATATATTGCCGGAATTCTTGTTCGTAACCTGTCCGCACCGGGTCTAAATAATCTTCAGTCAGAGGCATATTCACAAACACAAGATTGATGTTGCGAACCTTGGTAAATTCGATCAAATTTTTGAGTGCTAGAGCTTGTTCGCCTACCAATTTAAAATTTTGATAGTCGGAGTCGTAATAACCAGATACTTTCGGGTGCTTCTGAAAGTAAGTATCGGGATTGAAGCGTATATCGATCGGCAAAAAGCCATTTGGTTGATACTCGCTGACTGGTTTACTCACAGCAGCGGGCTGGGCATTTTCCGTGGTTTGTTCACCCCGGGCTGCGGTTTGGGGGCTGTCGGTTGCAACAGGGGCTGAGGGATTAACGATCGATCGCAAAAACCCTTTGAGTCGATCGCGCTTTTTGTAAATTGCAGAACCCTCAACCAACTTTTGACTCACCAATTGCTGAACGTTAGCTTGAGTTTGTCCCAAATTGTTCACCAATTCAGTCGCAGTCGCCACCGGATTGTTGGCGCTTTCCTTCGATGTTTCGGATTCTAATTGAGTGGTGCGGATGAGAAAACTACCCCGGCTCAATTGCCTGTAACCTTCCGAAGAAGCGATCGCACTAAAAGTCAAATCCGGCCGCCCGCTGTTGAGAGCCCTCGCCCCGTCAGCCAACACCAGCAATTTCGGCAGTTGTTGCGGCGGCAAAATCCGGCGGATGAGCGAATCTACAACCTGGAGAGTAGCTCCATTAACCCCAAAATTGTAAGCCCTCAGCCCCGGATAGCCCGAAGCTGCCAAAGCGGTTTCCAAAACCGCCGGGTCGATGCCTCGCAGCGCCCTCGAACTACCGACAATTAAAATATCCGGCGGTTTTTTGTGCTGGTGAATGTACTCTTGATAGCGCGCTATCTGATCGTCAAGCTGCTGGCTCCTCAAAGTCGGGAACACCGGAGGAGCAGAAACATCAGCTACAGGAACGCTAGTATTTCCCGGTTTCGTAAAGCCAGAGCCATTGAAAGCCTCTTGCTGGTTGGCGTCCGGCGACGGCTGCAACGGAATTTGAGGCAAATTCACCTCATCAGCAGGGGGAACGGGGTTCGCGGTTTCCTTCGGCAGTCGGGCTGTAACGTCGCCAGAAGGCTTGGGATCTGAATTTTGACAATTTGGGCCGCTGCAAACTTCCGAGACGCTAGGAGCTTGACTGACCGTCGCAGATTGTAGAAATAGACCGAGCAGCCAATCGGTATTGAAAGCCAGCAGACAGCCGGCGATCGCCCAAATCAAAGCCATGCCTGCCGCGCGATCGGCTCTCACGCCACCGGGCGCAGCAGCATTTGTTGACAAACCATCGTTGGGAACAAACAAACCCGAAGCGACAAGCGGTTGCACCGCAGCTTGAACTAATTGCTCGCCCAGATTGTATCCGGGGATTCTGATTTTGAAGCGCGGCCGCCAGGAATTGGGCATCGGAGCATCGAACACCAAATTGTCGCCCAAACCCGAAAAACTCCCATCCTCCGCCGGCGCAAACTCCGGCACCGGTTCCTTTTCCAACACAGCCACTTGGGAGGGAGCCGGTGCGGGTGCCGTCGCTGATTCCTCGTCAACAGCCGTTCTGAGGTCGATTGCGTAGCGCCACAGGGGCAGTTTCTGGCCGGCGCGGCGTCCGTAGACTCGCACCCCTGCCACTCCCGGAATTTGTAACTGCCGCAAAAATTTAGCCACCGGCGGCCCTACCTTCGACTGAGAAGGGCAAGTCAGAGCTTCTGTCATGACGTGCAGCACGTCGGCTTTTTGCAGCACGACAGCGCGAATCCCTCCCGTTTCCAGCTTGCGTCTGAGACTGGGGTTGAGCAACCTGTTCAATAAAAAAGTTAGAGCCAATTGGTCGCCCTCGGCTGCCAGCATTCTGGCGCTTGCAGCTAAGTCGGGGTGGTGGGCTGCAGGCAAGTCCACCCAGTCTATCCACACCGGCGACTCCGGCGCCGCCTGAGAGTCCTTGGCTGGTTCTACGCCGTAGATAGTAGCTGCGCGGATGCCTTGGGGCGCGAAGGAGGCTAACAAAGGGGCGATCGCGTCGGTGGTTTGTTGCTTGTCGGGGTATTCTTGCCGTTTAGGCTTTTGTCCCTGTTTGGCAGTTTTGCTGCAAAACAGGTGGAGGGTTGCTTCTTTGAGGGTGGCCCGCACTTCGACTCTTGATGCAGCCAAGTGTTGATTTAGCAGTTTGGCGATCGACTGTACGTCTCCCCACCTGGCCCATGCCTTGAGAATTTTGTCCGGCGAAGTCAAATCCACCCGCAGCAGCCAGTCCGGCTTCGCTTCGCCGCTGACTTGGCTGGCGATCACTGCTTCCCGGAAATCCTCTAGTTGCAGTTTCCGCAGCCTGCCGGCGATGGGTTCGGCCAGCAATGAGGGGTCGGGGCTGTAAGCTGACTCGCACAGCACCAGCAACCGCCGTTCTTTGGGCTTGATATTTTCCGGCCCGTTCAGCGGCAGGGTTTCTCGGCTGGTTTTGAGTTCTTTTTCGCGAATGCTTACTTTCACCGCAACTCCCATCGGCCCGAGGATTTCGCTGAGATAGCTGGCGATCGCATCTGGATAGCCCCGGCGCGCCAACGTTTCCGGCGAAACCGTCAATGTTCCATCAGGATCGCCCTCGCCTGAGTCGGGTTCGGGGGATTGAATCAAAGCCACAGCGCCACGGTTCGCTTTCGGCTGCGGGGGAACGGCGGAACCGACAACTTCCCGCGTCGCAGCAGCCGAAGTGTCGATCGTCACGGGGGAAGTTTCAAAAGCTTCTGGGTATTGAATGCGGGAGGCGATGGGCAGACTTTCGGCGTCAAAATCCAGTTCTTCCCGTACTTGTGGCGGGGGGGGCGCTGTTTCTACAGATTTTGGTGTCTGTTTGAGTTTCTGGTTGTCATTCTTAAATTTGCCGAAAAATCCGCCTCTTTTAGGGCTTGCTGGCGTTTCGTCGGGGGAACTCGCTGGCGGCGGGACTTCGGCAACTTTTGGTTCCTGTTGCTGTGGCTGTTGCTGTCGCTTGGGACTGCTGCAATCGAGCCGTACTGTCCAGTCATTTTGTCTGGAACCGATTTTGCGGCCGCACAAAAACAACTGGTAAATTTTAGGTCGATCGGGCAGCAGTCGCGTTAAATCAGTGTGTTCGAGGGCGTTGGTGAATCTCGCCGTCACCAATTCTTGAGACGGACACTGCGCTGCTTCACACAAAATGTGCAGGTGATTTCCCCGCAAACGCGCTTGTACTTGAACTTCGGGAAGCCCTAAAGCTTCCCCTGCCCACTGCGACGCGCTCGATCGATTATCTGCCAATATGCTCCCGTTCGCATTCAACATGAAACTCTAAATTTTGCCAAAGCTGGTTTTGTTTTCTAGAAATAGCACAGTTACAGATTTTACAGACAATTATTTGATTTGCCGAGCCTAACCGTTTTGTCTGGTTTAAGCCATGCTGGACTTAGTGTCTTGCCTTGTATTCCCTCGGCTTCGCTCCGTTGGGGAATATTTTTTTGATAATACCTCGACATTTTGGCACAGATAAGTCCAAATTAAGCCAAGCAACCAGTTATTCGTCACATGATTTGATCTCTGAAGTCATTAGTCAGAAAGTAGCGGTCAAGATGATTGTTTGCCTTGTAAACTAAGGATTACGGATTGACACAGGAGAAATTTATGCCGTCGGAAAACCAAGACTTGCTCAAAACTGAAACACCTAACAGTCCAAAGTTGCCAGTTCCCTCAGATATTTTGTTGAGCTTGGTCGCTTTACCTATGCTGGGCGGCTTGGTGGTGGCTAAAGCTGCTGCTGAGTTTGTTGCGTCGATCGGCGTTGAAAGCGAAGAAGTCTTTCGGGGTTCGCGCCTTCCCGTGCTCAACTTTCCTCAATTACAGGATTAGAAAGCCCAAGGAAGGATGCTGCAGCTAGAAGTTAATTTTTTTTACCTCGCCCAAAAACGGATACCAACCCCCCACTTCTGTGGGGGAGAGATCAAAATTTTCGACCCTAGTTCAACTTTCCAGATTCATCTTGGGAGTAAATCTCAAATTGTTCGACTTAGCGCGACTCAACTGACCCCTGGCCGAACGTCTTACGCCGATCGTCTAAAATCTAAAATCGCCAGTCAACTGATATAAAAGCTTGACAATCGGTACAATCCGTGCATTGAGAATTAATCTTTCCTTATACTTTGTACATAAGTGCCTTCTACTTTCTACGTTGCAAGAAGTTGTCTCAAATTTGACTGCAAACAAAAGTGTTTTAGGCGAAACTAAACCATACAATTTTCACAGACACCCGCAGCTATTGAGGAACAGCCCGATGAGTTCAGTCCTCCAGTCTTCAGAACAGGCTATTGATGCAACATCTATTTCCCATTTTCCCGCTTACTCAAAATCAGACCTGTTTCTGCGCAATCGCCTCAAAGTAGTAGAGGACTTGTGGGAATCGGTGCTGCGACAGGAGTGCGGGCAGGAATTGGTGGATTTGCTCCAACAAATGCGATCGGTCAATTCCGCCGAGGGACAAGCCACTCACTTTCGCGAGTCGAATGTCGTACAGCTAATCGAAAAGCTCGACCTCAACGCCGCCATCCGCGCCGCTAGGGCTTTTGCACTGTATTTTCAGTTGATCAACATTGTCGAACAGCACTACGAACAGCGAGACCAACAGCTAGCTTACGCTAGCAGCAACGACGCTGGGGGGCGGATGTTTTCTAAGCTGCCAGGACAAGCAACGGATGCCCCCGATCGCCCGCGCCACAGGGAAGGCCCCGGCCCCGCCCAAATGGCTTTGAGCAAGGCAGACAGCAACGAGACGAGCACTCGTGATGCCGGCACTTTTCACCAACTGTTCCCGATGCTGCTGCGCTTGAACGTGCCCAGCCAGCAAATTCAGCGCTTGATCGATCAGTTGGACATCCGCTTAGTATTCACCGCTCACCCGACGGAAATTGTCCGCCACACGATCCGCACCAAACAGCGACGAATGGCGAAGATTCTCCAACAGCTAGACCAAGTTGACGAGAAATTTCAGGTGATCGGGGCCGACTCTCAAAGCCCCTACCCGGTGTCTTGCTGGGAAGCGGCGGCTCTCCAAGAGCAACTGATGGAAGAAATTCGCCTCTGGTGGCGCACTGACGAACTGCACCAGTTCAAGCCGACTGTGCTTGACGAGGTGGAGTACACTCTGCACTACTTTGAGGAAGTGCTGTTTGATGCTATTCCCGAACTCTACCAGCGCTTAAAGCAAGCTCTGCACGCTTCTTATCCTTATCTGAAACCGCCGAGTTACAATTTTTGCAAGTTCGGTTCTTGGGTGGGCTCGGACAGGGACGGCAACCCTTCTGTGACTCCGAAAGTTACTTGGCAAACTGCTTGCTATCAGCGCCACTTAGTGCTAGAGAAGTACATCGCTGCAGTGAAGCGGTTGAACGAACTTTTGAGTTTGTCGCTGCACTGGAGTGACGTGCTGCCGGAATTGCTCGAATCTCTCGATCGCGACAAATCGGAATTCCCCGATGTTTACGAGCAGTGGGCGATCCGCTACCGCCAAGAACCTTATCGGTTGAAGTTGGCCTACGTGCAGCAGCGACTGGAAAATACGCGCGATCGTAATTGGCGGCTCTACAAAGGAGACGAGTTGCAGCGGGAACGCGAAGCTTTGTCAGAACATCCCGGAATGACCGGCCTTTATCGATCGGGTACTGAGTTTTTGACTGAGTTGCAGCTCATCGAGCGCAATTTAGTGGAAACAGGTTTGAGCTGTCGGGACTTGGAAAATCTGCTCTGCCAAGTAGAAATTTACGGATTTAATTTGGCTTATCTAGATATCCGCCAAGAGTCAACAGTACACTCTGACGCTTTGAGCGAAATTGCTGAATACTTGCAAATTTTGCCGAAGCCTTACAATCAAATGTCGGAGTGCGATCGAATTATTTGGCTGGCAACGGAACTGCAAACTCGCCGCCCTTTAATTCCAGCAGAATTGCCGTTTTCTCCCAAAACTTGCGAGACGATCAATACCTTCCGAATATTGCGACAAATGCAGCAGGAGTTTGGCCCGGAAATTTGCCAAACTTACGTCATCAGCATGAGCCACGATGTCAGCGATTTACTAGCAGTTTTGCTGTTAGCAAAAGAAGCAGGACTTTACGATCCGGCGACAGGAATTAGCAGCATTCAAGTAGTTCCCCTGTTTGAAACGGTGGAAGATTTGAAAAAAGCGCCGGAAGTAATGCAAAAAATCTTTGATCTGCCGCTTTATCGAGCTTTACTAGCAGGAGGATACGCACAGGAACGAGCGCAAAAAAACGAAAAAAATCTCCAATGTCCAATCGAAACTCTTAAATTGCAAGAGGTGATGCTGGGCTATTCCGATAGCAATAAAGATTCGGGTTTCCTTAGCAGCAATTGGGAAATCCACAAAGCTCAAAAGGCTTTGCAAATGGTTGCGGAAAAATACAATGTAGAGTTGCGGATTTTTCACGGCCGAGGCGGCTCTGTAGGGCGCGGCGGCGGGCCTGCTTACAAGGCAATTTTGGCTCAGCCTGGAAAGAGTATTAGCGGGCGAATTAAGATTACCGAACAAGGCGAGGTTTTGGCTTCTAAATATTCTTTGCCGGAGTTGGCGCTTTACAATTTGGAAACTGTGGCGGCGGCGGTAATTCAAGCTAGTTTGCTGCACACTGGTTTTGATGGCATCGACCCTTGGAATGAGATTATGGAGGAGTTGTCGGTGAGATCGCGATCGCACTACCGCCATTTAATCTACGAACAGCCGGATTTAGTTGATTTCTTCCACCAAGTTACCCCGATTCAAGAAATCAGCCAGTTGCAGATTAGTTCTCGCCCCGCCCGTCGCGGTGGCAAAAAAGACATCAGCGGTTTGCGAGCAATTCCGTGGGTGTTTAGCTGGACTCAAAGCCGCTTTTTACTTCCTTCTTGGTACGGTGTCGGCACAGCTTTGCAAGAGTTTTTGCTGGAGGAACCGGAAGAACACATGAAACTTTTGCAGTATTTCTACTTAAAATGGCCGTTTTTTAGAATGGTAATTTCTAAGGTGGAAATGACTTTATCTAAGGTGGATTTGCAGATTGCAGAACACTACGTGCAGGAGTTAGCTTTGCCGGGTGACAAGGAGCGTTTTAAGGCTTTATTCGATCAAATTGCTGCCGAATTTCACTTGATTCGCGATTTAGTTTTAACTATTACCGGACACCAACGTTTGTTGGACGAAGATCCGGAATTGCAGCGTTCGGTGCAGTTGCGAAATGCGACGATTGTGCCTTTGGGTTTGTTGCAGGTTTCGCTGCTAAAACGCTTGCGGCAGCACGGTAGTAGCGGGATTCCGGGGGTGATTCACTCGCGTTACAGCAAGGGTGAATTGTTGCGGGGAGCTCTGCTGACGATTAATGGTATTGCTGCGGGGATGCGGAATACCGGCTAGGGAAATAGTTTTGAGTTTTGAATTAGTAGCAGGGTGCGCTGCGGCGCACCCTGCTACTGGTAGTTTCAGAATTCAGGCGATCGCCCATTGTAGTCACAGCCATAGAAAACTGTTCGCTATCCTAGCTGAGATTTTTTATGTCTAAACGCAAACAGTCTGAAGGTTGTCGCCCGATGCTGCGGCGCACTTTTTTATTTTTAACGGGCATAGCTTTGGCGCGGGTTGCGGCTGACTATTTTGCGATCGCCCAAAATCGAGAGAGTTTCTTGACTCTCGCAGGTCAACTGTGGCAAAAGTTACTCGCTTTTTTATCAAGTATACAATCAAATCAAACTCCTCAACATTTGCCCAGCAATCCCGTTGTAAAATCAGCAAAAACCAATCAACCTCTGCCGAGTAATCCTATTGTAAAATCTTCCGCCACTTCTCCTGCTGTGCAGCCGTCTCAACCTCAAATTATCAAACGTTCCGCTAAGCAAGCAAAACCTGTAGAACTCAGCAGAAAAACTGTAGCTGGCGCAAGTTTTTATCTCACAACTATTGACCTCGCAGACCCGGAAATTTATTTTACAATTGGGTTAGCTAATAATGCAGATTTTGCAAATACTTCTAAAGTAACGCGGGGCGACGAACCTTTTGAAAATATGGTGGCGCGTTACCGGGCTGCTGTTGTTGCTAACGGGACTTTTTTTGGTAAAGATGAGCAGAAATCTGTGCTGGGAAATATGGTGGCGGCGGGTAAGTTTCTGAAATACAGCCGATGGGAAAATTACGGCACGACTTTGGGGATTAAAGCGGGAAATCAATTGGAAATGGTGACGGCTAGAACTGAAGGTAAGCCGGATTGGAGTCAACATTGGTTTTCTCTGACTTGCGGGCCGAGATTGGTTAAAGGGGGGAAAGTTTGGCTGTCTCCTTTATCGGAAGGTTTTAAAGATTCTCATGTTTTGGGCGTGGGTTCGAGAACGGCGATCGGCTTTCCGGCTTCGAGAGATAAGTTATTTTTGGTGACTTTTCTTGATAGTTTGTCTTTGGAAGCAGAAGCTAAAGTTATGCAGAGGATCGGCTGTTTTGAAGCGATGAATTTGGACGGGGGCGCTTCGGTGGGTTTGGCTCATCAAGGAGAGATTTTATTGCCGCCGGGACGGAATTTGACGAATGTGCTGGTGGTTTACGATCGCGAATATCGAGCGCCGGCTCAGTTAAAGGAGTCCTGGGAACGCTTTCAAAAGGGATCTCGACCAACGCCGGACAAATCAGTGTTTTTTGATTGATCTAGCAGAAGGAAGTTCGGCTTCCGTTGACAAGATGGGGATGTAACGGATGGAAGAAAGAAGTCCGAGAGAAGTCGGAATCGAGGGAGCATCCCGATTTTGGGTAGTGCTCCCGAGGGAAGGATGAGAGAATTAGAGATAATGCTATAACCAGTGGTTGGGATACGTCCTTTCTGCCGCTAAATTATTAAAGATGACGGCGCACAAGACCAAGATTATTGAACCCTCAAA
This sequence comes from Microcoleus sp. AT9b-C3, assembly GCF_036705485.1. NCBI lineage: Bacteria > Bacillati > Cyanobacteriota > Cyanophyceae > Oscillatoriales > Microcoleaceae > Microcoleus > Microcoleus sp. AT9b-C3. The sequence goes on from NZ_JAUBUR010000003.1 coordinate 193,473, forward strand.
AGCAGGTGTTAGCAAAAATTTCCAGTCTGGTTTGGTCATCATGACGACTAAGGCAACTGCTCCCGAAGGCGGATGTAGAGTTCTGGTAATCTGCATAATTCCGATCGCACTAGAAACAGCCATTCCCATCGCCCAGGGAGAAGAACCGAGAAAATGCAGAATGATTAAACTGGTGAGAGCAGCTAAGAAATTGCCCCCAATGACATTCCGGGGTTGAGCCAAAGGGCTGTCAGGGACGCCAAAGATCAGAACGCTTGTAGCGCCAAACGGAGCCATTAGTAAAGGAGAATTAGTTTTTACAGCAAGATAGGACGTTGCAGTAATTGCCAAAAAACTGCCAATCCAACTCCAAACAATATGCCGAGGATGAGGTCTGTCTATTGGGCAGGTCAATGCACACGAGCGCCATCTCCCAAAGGTTTTAAACCAATAACTTTCCCATTTCAGTCGAACTTTTTTACTGTCAATCATAAATTAGGTTACTTGATAACCAGGCTTCTTAAATTGTCGGAACTAGCCTCCGGTAAAGTTAAGATATCATAACAATTGGTCAAAAAGTAGTTAAAGGCACAGATTTTTTACTTCTATGCCACTAGAGTACCTAACCACTCGGTTGGAACGGACTAGGAAGTTTGGTCGGTTTGGCAACAGACGTTATCGGCAGTCGCACAACTTCACCCTTAGCCACCAGAGTTATTGGTGAGGGTAAAGCGAGAGGTTATTTGTAAGGTGCGATGCCCAGTAAGCATGAATTGAAAGATCGCACCCACACTTTGGATACGTCTCTAGTTCAGAATGCGCTCGCCGTTTTCTGGTTAGTGCGAGCGACTCGATCGCACTCGGATATAATTACGAACTTAATCTTCGTTACGGAGAGTTTTGCCACTCGGCGGTAAGCTTGCGGAAATTGTATTGAGACGCGCCGGGGTGACAAGTAACGCAACTGCTGATATTTGCGGGTTGTGACAGCTTGACTTTGGGGTGCAGTGCTTTGAAATAGCGAGAACTGGCGACTCGGTAGGCAACTTCTTCGTCTTTTGCTTGGGGACGGGAAAAAGTTTGCAGGTAGTTCCATACTAGGATGCGGGGCGGGTCTACTAGCAGTTTGAGGGTTTGTCCGTAGTGTTGGGGATCTTGCAGCAATCGGCGCCAAGTTTCTGTAGGTAATACTTGCGGCGGTAAAGCGATGTGACAGGTGGCGCAGTTTTCTAGGTACAGTTGCTGTCCGAGTTGATAGCGTTCGGGTATGCGATCGACTGTACGAGTATCCTCGATCGAAGAAACCTGAGCAAGTCGCGCGGGAGTACCAGAATAGGCAGTCTGAGCTGCAACCCATCCGCCGCAGCTACAGCAGACAATTATCAATACTAGCAACGTTGAGTAAAGCCCCCGCAAGCCTCCTGGGCGACGTTTGCGGGGTTTTTCCTGTTTCATAATTCTGAATTTATTTTTGGTTAAATCACTGGTATGCTCATGCCTTCGCGGGCTAAGCAGCTATTGGCGAAAACTGCCTGCACCTCTGCTTCTGTACGATCGAGAAAATTGTCGTCGTGCCCCGGATCATGGTGAAACATCACGATTTTTTTGACTCCAGCAGCTTTCGCTATTTCTACTCCTGCTTGCCAAGTCGAGTGTCCCCAGCCGACTTTTGGCGTTTTGAAGTCGTAATACTCTTCGTTGGTGTAGTTGGCGTCGTAAATCAGCACGTCGGCGTTGCGAGCTAGGTGTAACACGTTGTCGTCCAGGCGATCGGGAAAATGTTCTGTATCGGTGCAGTAGACTGCCGTGTGTCCCTCCCATGTGACTCGATATCCGATCGCCGTATTAGGATGGTTGAGCAAGGCCGTTTCTATTTTCACATCGTCGAGTTCGAGAATATCCCCAGGCGTCAAATCGTTGAATTTCAGGTCTGACTGCATCACTTGGATGGGGACGGGAAAATTGGGGTGCACCATTTGGTCCGCAAGACGGTGTTTGATTGTAGTGCCGTTGGGGGCGATCGCACCGTAAATGTGAAAGCAGTTCCCTGGGATAAAGGCGGGAGTAAAGAACGGAAACCCTTGAATGTGATCCCAGTGAGTATGACTAAAAAACATATGGGCTTCAACCGGCATTTGCCGCAGCAGATTGAGGCCTAGAACCCGCAGGCCCGTACCACCGTCAAATATCAGGCGTTTTTTGCCCAAGCGCATTTCTACGCAGGAGGTGTTGCCTCCGTAGCGCAGTGTTTTGGTGCCGGGGGTGGCGATGCTGCCGCGCACACCCCAAAACTGAACGACAAACTCGGTCAAAGGACTATTTTCCATAGTGGCTTTGGGATCGGAAGGCTGTGGATTGGGTAGAGAGGGTGCGGAATTAGGCATTTTTTTTAGCTTTGGGGACAGGAATTTGGGAGTTGAAATCTTAAGTTTTTAGTTTTTAGTTTTTAGTTTTTAGCAATCTGTACTATAATCAACCGCTTTATCGGGAAACCATCCGAGTGCCGAACATTTGGGCTGTTAGAATTCTCAACCTTACGGGTTCGTGTAGGAGATGTCACGCTTGAGAGATTATTTTTTGCACCCTGCAGGCTGCCCGGCGTTTTCTGTGTTCTGAGATTAAGATAGCGCCGAACCAGAGTCTTAGGGTAAAATTTCCTCAAACGTAGAACGCCTTCCCCAGGGGTAGAATTTGCGCTTCATCTTACTCTAGGAGTAGTATTTTTTTCAAGATTGGGGGCGGGGCGGGGTTTGGAGGAATGCCGTTCCGGTGACTCGGCATTCACGACTGATTTGACATTCTAGCTACCCGTTCTTCGACTGCATCCTTAGACGTGCAGCGATCGCCTTATGTTCGGCCCCCTGAGTTTTTAGTCGGGTTGCAGTCGAGGAGTGCGGGCTAAGGGCTTATTTGCGATCGGCTGCGATGCACTTTTCCACTAAGGGCATGACTTGATCGACATCTTGCCAACCCAGAATTTCCGTGACTTTTTTCTCCAAATTTTTGTAGGTTCTAAAAAATTCGGCAATTTCGTCCAAGCGGTGGGGGGCTACGTCTTTGAGGGACTTATAGTGAGCATAGCGGGGGTCTTTGTCGGGAACGCACAGGAGTTTTTCGTCCCTGTCACCTCCGTCGATCATTTCTAGCATTCCGATGGGACGGGCTGCGATTATGCACCCTGGAAATGTGGGCTCATCCATCATTACCATGCCGTCGAGGGGGTCGCCATCATCGGCTAAGGTATTGGGTATGAAGCCGTAGTCGCACGGATATTGGACTGAGGAAGAAAGCACCCGATCGAGAGCAAAGGCTTGTAAGTCTTTATCAAATTCGTACTTGTTTTTGCTACCGGCGGTAATTTCGATGAGGACGTTGAGCAGTCCTGGTTTCGGCTGTGCCGGAATTAGCGATAAGTCCACAACAATATCTCCAAGTTAACAGATGATTGGGATGAGTGCTACTTGCCAAATCCCTTTGATAGCATTTTACGGGCGATCGGGCCTTTCGGCTGCATGAGATTGACCGAAAGCGGGGGAGTGCGTCGCCGGCTGGGAAAATAAACTCGACGGGCTAGACGCCCATCCCACACAAGAGAGAGGGGACGGGCGGGACGCCAATCCCACAGGTTGAGAGGAGAATGCTTTGTTTGGGCGATCGACAGATATTTTCACATCGCTCTCTTCTTTTGACCGTCTGTCAAAGTTCTTTGAATTTTCAATCTCAACCACTGGCTTAGTTCTGTTGCTAACCACTTGATTTCTGATTCACTGAGTCCCTCCTTCTCTCCTAACTGATATTTGTGCTTGCCTGCTTGAACTATCATCTGATAGACTTTCCCTAATTTCACTTCCGAGTGGCCCTCCTGCATAAGTAATGATGCCATTTGATATAACTCTCTAGGGATTGAAAAAGCAAAAATCATAACTTTTATAAGTTTTATAACTTTTACACCAATACCGCTGTTTCTATATTCACGTTGTTGAATTTCCAACTGGCAAATCTCCTTCCTGGGAGCTGGCTTGGAATGATTCCATCTCAACCCCAGCAGATGGGTGCTATAGGAGATTTGCTTGCGATCGATTCTGAGGCGAAGTTCTCGGCGAAACAGTGCCAGCAGAAACATTACTCCTACCCTAGCTAACATTACTCCTACCAGAGCTAAGTAACCGCTGGCTATCAGAATAATAACTTGACTATCTATCGGTAAATTAGTGATTTTACTGCCGTCGTTGATTGCATTTAAAATATAAACTAAAAGACAGCCGAAGGGGACAATATTCGCAGCAACGGCGGTCACAAGCAGGGCACTTAAACCCAAACTCACTTCCTGCGACGGAATTACAATTTCTACAAACTCCGAAGTTTTTGTGAGTTTAATCTCGCTACCAGGTGGCTGCAATGTTATATAATCTTTGTGAATTTTCTCCATCGAGCGGGGATTTTTGAGCGCTCGCCATGCTTCCTCCGCCGAAGATAACCGTTTGGACAAACTCGGTTCTGTCATCCACTCCAGCCAATCTCTTAAATTAGGATTGAGCTGCGGTACCCGATCGGCAAATTGAATTTTCAAATCCTGTTGCGATAGTTCAGTGGGATGCAAACCCGTTACCAAATAAATTAAAGTTGCACCTAAACCGTAGAGGTCAGAAGCCGGAACGGAGCGCCCGCCAAATTGTTCCGGTGCCATATATCCATAAGTTCCTACTACTGTAATTGTACCGCCAAATTTTGCAGCTTGGTTCTGCACCGAACCAAAATCAACTAAATAAATTTTTCCGATCGAGTTACCGGATCTGCTGTGCAGTAAAATATTACTGGGTTTAATATCGCGGTGAATAACAGGCGGATTTTGCTTGTGCAAATAATTAAAAATTTCCAACAACTTTTTTACTAATTCTTTCAGTTCATTTACGCTAAAAGTACGCCCCGATCGCAAATGCTCTTCCAAAGTTTTTCCCTCTACATAAGTTTGTACCAAGCCAAATCCTTTACTGTCTGGTTCGTCAATTTCCAGATAGTCGAGGTAGCGGGGAATTGCCGGGTGAGAAAGTGCTTTTAAAGTTTCCGCTTCTCGTTCAAATAGCTTGAGGTCTTGCCATTCAAAATCGCTGCCAAGAAATAGCTGTTTGATGACAACTAATTTTTGAGTTTGCAAATCACGAGCCAGCAGCGTTTGGCGACCTGTTTGTTTTCCTAGTTGTCGCTGCACTTCGTAGCGTTCTGCTAATACTTTGCAAGTCATGTTTTTGACCTTTATTTTAACTTTAAATTAAACACTTTGCTTTGATTATATTAGATGCCTGACTTATTCTAAAGCTCAGGTATATCCTCGGTACTGTGTGATTATTCACTACTGCTAAAAATGATAACTAATCAACCAAACACGCTCTTATTTTAAAGTTTACAGTCCACTGTGTTTTTGATACCACAGGGCAATAACCTTGCTACTTTCCCCCTGAGATAAAGCTGTAATTAGCGAGGGTACAATCGCAAAGAAAATATAATTGGAATCTCCTTCAGGTTTAAAATTCATATTTTTAAAGAAATAGATAGTTATCAAGGCGGAGATTAGCATACTAACTGAAGTTAAAACCTGTCGGTGAAGTTTGGGGTTAGTGAGGGGATGAAACCACAATAGGGTCACGATCGTTATGATTATTCCATTTCCCAACCCCAGCAGCAAGCCGAAATGAAGACTCAAAAAGACTGCCATAATTATCATCGTTATCCCCCCTAAAGTTATCCCGATCCAACCCGTCGTCGTCATCAAACCCATAAACAAGGAGCCGTAAATAAGTGCACAAGCTCCTGCCGCTATAACTCCGGTAACAAAACTGTACCAGATCGCACGAGAAAATAAGGCCAGGGGATGAGACACGGGCTGTTTCTTTCTCAATGGCAGGGAAGATTTATTGATTTGCGGCGGTTTTTCTAGAGCTTCTTTTGCGCTTTTGACTGAGGCGGGACGGCGTTCTAAACTAGGATGTGTCATCCACTTCAGCCAATTGGTAAAACCGGGACTCAGTTTGGTCAATTGCTCGAATTCTATCTGCAAATCTTTCTGTGGCAAGTCGGCAGGATGCTGCTTGGTAATTAAGGCGATTAATGTTGCTCCCAAACTGTACAAATCGGAAGCGGGAACGGCCCTGCCGCCAAATTGTTCGGGTGGCATATAACCATAAGTTCCGACAACGGTGACTGTTTTTCCTTGTTGGGTTGCTAGGGTTTGAACAGCACCAAAATCGACTAGGTAGACTTCCCCGACGCTGTTGCCCGATCGATTCTTGAGTAAGATATTGCTGGGTTTAATGTCGCGGTGAATCACCGGGGGCTGTCGCTGGTGCAGGTATGCGAGGATGTCTAATAATGCTTTTGCTAATTGTTTGACTTCGCTTTCGCTGAAGGTGCGGCCGTCTGAAAGATATTCTTGTAGGGATTTGGCTTTGATGTAAGTCTGAACTAGGGCGAATCCTTTGCGGTTGGGGGTGTCGATTTCAAAGGAGTCTAGATATCGGGGAATTGCGGGATGGGATAGGGATTTTAAGGTTTCGACTTCTCGCTGGAAGAGTTTTAAGTCTTCCCAGTTAAAGTCGCTGCTGAATGACAGGAGTTTGACTACTACTTGCTGTTGGGTTTTTAAGTCGCGGGCGAGTAAGGTTTGCCGTCCTGCTTGCTTGCCGAGCCGCCGATCGCACTGATAGCGATCGGCTAATATTTCTTTTGACAAATCGCCGATGTTTTCTCCGCTCATGTTCTCTTGCCCTAGAACCGATTAAACCTAGTGTAGTTGACAAAAGTGCAATAATCGGAAATTTTCGGGCTACAGCAAAAAAATTTCTGTCACAGAGCAACCGCCTTTAAGAGCCAGCGATCGCGCACCATAAAGACCGGCCTGAGTTAAGCTTGAATTTAATTTTGGATTTGCTTGTAAATTGACTGCACTACGTCGAGCAGACTCAAGACTTGCTGCCATTCGGGGGCATCGGGGTTGTAGCTTTTGGCGCGCTGAGTTTTCAAACTGTGGTGCAAGAGGGAAAGCAGCTCGTCTGGAGACTGTAAAGAATTGTCCTCTTCATCTGCTGGGGTTTGGGCTGCATTTTCTTCGATATCTTCTTTAATTTTTTGTGCTCTATCGGCGAGGGCTAAAGATCTGCCTGCAAGGTTTTCCGGCATTTTGGGTTGTTCGGACAAAGACGCGCTGGTTAGTTCTACTAATAGTTGACAGACGCGATCGACCCATTCGTGATCGTTTACTGAAAAGGAACCGGATTTGAACACTTGCCCGTCAGGTCTTTGCTGAATGCTTTGTACCTTCTGGATCAGAGGGATAGCCTTAACAGTGATGTTTTCCGGGATTCTGGGGATATCTGACAGGGAGCTCCGAGCAATCTCCAGCAATAGTTGGTAAACCTGATCTACCCACTCAACATCTCCCGATTGCGAATTCCAATTATTCATAACTGACGCTAGTGGTTTTCTATATCTAAGACTCGAACATTGATTATCTGCGAAGGAAGCTCTTTTTAGGAGCCGCTAACGCTATTAAGACTTACGAGGGCGGGGTGAGAAACCCGGTTTTTGAGCGGATGTTTCGTCGCCTTTCTCCAAGATTTTTCTCAGAAACCGGGTAACGCTGCTGCCAGTCCTAACTATTTTTAAGCGCTTCAAATAATAGAAGTGCTAAGTGTGTTGCGGTAGGTAGTGCGAACGAAACACCTAGGGCGAAACCCCGGCATCTCGCTTGCAAATTAAAATCCGGTTATATAACCATAATACCTGTTGGAGCTTATTTACGATTACCTCAAGAGGATATTCAGGTTAATTGGTGGCCGGATGGGAGGCGCACCCCCGATCGCGATCGCCCCCACCCGGAACCCTGGCGCCACCGCGAGGATTAGCTGTGGGCTACTGCTATTTTTCTGTGAGATTCCACACACCATCCCAGTTGAGTACATCTGAAAACGCATGCTGAAATAACATACAGCGATCGACATGCAATTTAGCTGCCTTGTTTTTCGGGTCAACTTCCAGAACGGTGTTAAATTCGCGTTCAGCGTCTTTAAAGGCTTGCTTGGCTTTTGGTTCTAAAGCTTTCTTAAACTCGCTCAGCAGTTTTTTCACCCGATCGAGTCCCAGGTTTTCAAATTCCTCATCTAACATTTCTGCTACTGTCTCGCAGGCCCGACTTTTAATTTTCGCCTGCAATAGCTGCCTGATCTCTGCGGGTTTCAGCCTCTTGATTTGGGCATTTGATGGTTCTAAGATGTCTGCTTCCAAGAGCTTTTTGACTTCGCCTTCTTGCAAGTATTTAATATCGTCTGCTGATAGCGGCTTGATTTTTGCTTGCAGCAGCATTTTGGCTTCGTCTTCCGAGAGATTTTTGATTCCTTCCAATTTCAGCAGTTGGATTTCTGGCTGCAACAGTACGATGAGTTTGTCTGCTTCCGACAGGTTTTTCGGGTCATATTCTGACAGCTTTTTCAGTTGATATAACAGGTTCCTTAGTTCGTGTTCCAACTGTTGCTCTAGATTGTAGGACAGTTTCTTAATCTCTGCCTCTGGCATTTCGGCGACATCCTTTAAGATGTTTTTCACCTCACTTTCTGAGAGTCTTTGGCTAACTGGAGTTTTGTAATAGTCGCGTCCCTTGGTGTAATGTTCTATAACTTGTTGCTGTGTTTCGGTTAGTGACTTGCCCACTGGCGAGTATCCCTCGCGGATGCCGACGAGTTCGTAAACGATTACGGGTTCGCTTTTGCCTTTGACAGTAATAAAGTCGAGTTCTCGCACGTAGAGCCGATCGGCATAATCTCGGTAAGTATTGTCGCTGATGATCAAGTCTGTGCCGTACTGCTTGCTAGCGCCTTCTAAGCGAGAGGCGAGGTTAACGCCGTCTCCGATCGAAGTCAATTCCATGCGTTTGCTACTACCGATGTTGCCGCTGACAACTTCATCGGAATGCACGCCCATACCGATGCCGATCGGCAGTTCGCCATTTGCCACGCGATCTTGATTAAACTGGGCCAGTTTTTCCCGCATTTTCACCGCCGTTTGCATGGCGCACCAAGCATGATCCTCTAGGGGCGCTGGAGAGCCAAAAACTGCCATCAGAGCGTCGCCGATGTATTTGTCGAGAGTCCCTCCGTACTCGAATACGACATCTACCATCACTTCAAAATATTTGTTGAGCATCACTACCACTTCTTCGGCTTGCAATTTTTCCGTAAGTGTGGTATAGCTGCGAATGTCTGAGAACAGCACCGAAACGTTTTTGCGCTTACCGCCCAATCCCGTATCTCCTGAAGCTAACAAAGCTTCGGCTACTTCTGGAGTCATGTAACGGTACATCAAGTTTTTGATTTGCTTGGCGCTGCTAATATCTTCCATGACGACTAAGGCGCCGTTGACCTTGTTGGGGTCGGTAGCGTCAGTCATTGAATTAATGGAGAGATTGATACTCTGCCCTTCTCCTTCCAAGGAAAGCAAAACTTGATCGGGGTAATATTGCTGGCGGTCCTTATCGTCTTCGGGAGACAAAGACGCATCAAACCATTTAGCAAAATCGCCTTTTTCTAACTTAATTAACTCGCGCAAAGATTGACCTTCGGCTAATTCTGCCTCGCTGACACCCAGTAATTTTTGGGCACTGGGATTGGTCGCTACTATATTGCCTTTTTTATCTGTAGAAATCACGCCGTTAGTCAGGGCGTGCAGCATATCTTTTTGTCTTTGTTCTTGCTGTTTGACTTCGGCAAACAGTTTGGCGTTTTGAAGGGCGACTCCTGCTTGGATGTTAAACGCCTTCATAAATTCCAGGTCGTTGCGATTGAAACTCGCTTTCCACTGATCGGGGGCGTGCGGCCAATCTTCCGGGTTGTAGGGGGGGTATTCTCCTTGCCGTTTTTTATTAACTAATTGGGTGACACCAATCAATTTCTGGTCTGCATTAAAAACTGGCATACAGAGCATACTGCAAGTACGGTAGTTTGTTTGTGGGTCGGTTTTTTTGGAAGTTTCGGCGCGGGGGTCATCGTATACGTCAAAGGGAATCAACAGCGGTTCGCCGGATTCGGCGACGATGCCTGCAAAACCGGCTGTTCTGGGTATGCGAAGTTCTTTCACGCTGTCGGCCGTCGGGATTTTCGTCCAGAGTTCGTCTTTATCTTCATCGATCAGCCACAGGGTGCTGCGATCGGCGTTCATCAGTTTGGCGGCCTGATCCATCACGCTTTTTAGGGTATCTTCTAAGTCTAAACTGCTCTTAGAAAGAGCGTTGACGGCGTTCATCAACGCTGTCGCTGCCCGTTGTCTTTGAGTTGCTGCGTAGAAAGATTTAGAAGACTCTAGAATTAGGCGAATCGACGGGGCAAATTCTCGAAAAACTTGTTCGTCTTCTTGAGTAAATCCTGCCTTGTCAATCTGTTCCTCTAAAATACCGTAATGTTCGTGGTTTGGCTTGAGTTTATTAATCAGTTGAACGACTGCTACTAACTCTCCTGTTTCTTCGTTGATCAAAGGCATCGCCAGCATTGTATAAGTGCGATATCCTGTTTCTTTGTCAGTTTTTTTTGCGTTAGTCGAGCGGGGGTCGTTATAAAAATCATAAGGAATGTTCACCACTTTTTTTTCCGTGGCTACTTCTCCCGCAATGCCCACATGGGCGGGAAATCTGAGTTCTAGGTTTTTGCCATTTTCGTCCTTAGCGACAATAGCCCAGAGTTCATTTTTTTCTTCGTCTAATAAATATATCGTGCTGCGATCGGCATTCAGCAATTCCCCGGTTTTCCGGGTAATCGACTGCAACATTTCGTTAAGGATGGCGTCGAATCCCTGGCTGTCAAGGATATTGTCCAGCATTCCCAGGGTTTGATTGACAACCTTAAGTTTCTCTTCTACTTCCTTAACTACTTCTGTAAAGCTCTCCTTATTTAGGATATCGAGAACATTGGATAATCCTGGACTTTTGGCAAGGGCGCTACTGCTAGAGGAAGGCTGAGAATATTTTTCCTGATGGTTTTCACTGACAACAGTAAAATCATGGTTTTCACTGACAACAGTGGCCTCTACTGTCACTATCATGTTGTTTTCCATAGCTGGCAGATTGGGAGATGCAGATTTCATAGACCTTTACAGAATCTTAAGCGTAAGGGTTAGTCTCTAAGCTAGGAGAGCGGGAAAGTTCATTAGTGAGTCACCTGTCGCACAAGACTCAAGTATGTGTGAAAGTATTTCCCAGTTTACAGAACTCCGGTCACAGGCCAAGGGAAATTCAGTTGGCCTTGCTGCCCAACGGAGGGTGAGAGAGTAACGAGGTGGTGGGAGTGCTGCAATCTTTTTAGAGAGCGCGAATCTTGTTTAAATGGTTTATTAACTGATTTTGACATTGTGCGTGCCTGGTTTAAGTAAGTTCTGCCGATCTTTGAGCCGATCGCCCGCAGGAACATGAATGCGTACTGGCGGGAGGACTGCTGAAAGAGGGGTGGCCTTGTGGGACTAGCCGCAATTGTGACACTACCAGTTGCTAGTGATGTGTGCCCTTCTCTACACAATTGTGGTTTTTAACTAGAATTTCTCTCTATTTTGCTGCTCTTAGCATTCATCCCACTAAATTCACGGGGCTTTGAGCTTTTTTTTGTAAAATTTGCGGTTGATATTTTTAGTGTAACCTCCGACTCGGAAAAAACTCCGCCTTTTAACCCCCCGATCGGCTTGAGGGTGCGATCAGGGTTGGGCCGACTGAGTTTGGCGCAATCCGGCGGCTTCGACAAGCAGGGATTCGGCGAAGGCGATGGCTTCTGTTGCTGACCGGCCGCTGGCGAGTTGGGCCAGTTCTTCCCGCCGCTGCTCACTGTTGAGGACGGCAACTCGGACTACTGTACGTTCGACTGGTTCTGAGTTGGCTGCGGGTTCGCCGATACTTGGTTCTGCTTCGATCGTCTGTTTGTTAACGCGAAAATGAAAATCAGCCATCGCGGCGATCAGTGGCTGGTGGGTGACGCAGAGAACTTGGTGTTTGTCGGAAAGTTGGTAGAGTTTTTTGGCGATCGCCCCGGCGACTCTCCCGGAGACTCCGGCGTCGATTTCGTCAAAAATCAGCGTACCGGCACTTTCTATTTGCGAAAAACAGGCTTTGATGGCGAGTAGAAAGCGACTCATTTCTCCCCCGGAGGCGATCGCGCCCAGGGGTTGCAGGGGTTCGCCCGGATTGGGGCTGAAACAAAAGGCGATTTGGTCGGCACCGGTAGCGGTTGGGGTACAAGGCGAGATCTCGACTTGAAATTGCACTTTTTCCATTGCTAACGGCTTAAGTTCTCCTACGAGGTGCGTTTCTAGTTTCAGGGCTGCTTCGCGCCGCAGGGTAGTGAGGTGGCTGCAAGCGTCTTTTAATTGCTCTAAAGCGGTTTGATATGCGAGTTCTAGGGCTTCCATTGACTCGCCTCCTTCTAAAAGTTCATTTAGTTCGTTTTGAATGCTCTGGTAGTAGGCGATCGCTTCTTTGAGTGGCCCGTATTTGCGGCAAATTTGTTTGAGTTCCCGAATCCGCTCTTCTACTTCTTCGAGTCTTTCGGGATCTGCTTCTAATTGTTCGCCGTAGCTGCTAATTTGCCGACTGGCTTCTGTGGCTTGAGCTAAAGCATCGCTGACCATTTCTAGGATTGGTTGCAACTGCACATCGTAAACCGCCATGTCGCTTAAAATTACTTCGGCTTTGCTCAACAAGTCGGCTGCTGATGCGCTGTCACCCTCGTTTTGGTACAGGGCTTGGTGGACTTGGTAACTTTGCTGCTGCAATTCGACGACGTGGCCGAGGCGGATTGATTCGTGTTCTAGCTGTTCAAGTTCGTCGGCGTCTTCGATATGGGCTTCGCTGAGTTCTCGGACTTGGTATTCTAACCAATCAAGTCTTTGCAGTCGCTGCTGTTCCGATTGACGCCTGCGTTTGAGGGCTGTTTTGGCGTTGTTGGCTCCCAGCCACGCGGAGGCGATGATCGATCGCGCTTCAGTGAGCTTTTTGCCGCCGTATAAATCGAGCCATTCTCGCTGGAGGGTTTCTTGTCCGAGGTGGACGGTTTGGCCTTGGGCGGTAATTTCGACCAGCCGATCGCGCAGTTGATCCATTAACTGGCGGTTGACGAGAATTCCGTTCAAGCGGGATCTGGTCCGTAGAGCACCGCTTGATGCGTTAATTTCCCGGCTGCAAACGGCTAAATTTCCGTCTATGGGTTCGATTTCTTGCTCGCCCAGCCACAAAGCTGCGGCTTTGTCCAATTCAAAGGTAGCTTCCAATATTGCCCGCGTTGCTCCGGTGCGAATCGATCGGCGATCGACTTTCCCGCCCAACACTGCATCGATCGCATCGAGGATAATCGATTTACCAGCGCCGGTTTCCCCTGTAAATACGTTCAAACTCGGGCCAAATTCTAGTTCCAGGCAGTCAATTAAGGCAAAGTTTTCTATTCTGAGGTATAGCAACATAAAGAGGTATTGGAAATTAGGAATTGGTAATTAGTAATTGCTAATTGGAATTAGGAATTGTAATTATAAATTAGTAATTGTAATTATAAATTAGTAATTGAAATTAGTAATTAGAATTAGTAATGGGAATTGGAGGCACAGCCGGGAAAATTATTGGTATCCAATAACAACTGTCAACTGTCAACTGCGTCGCCCTGAGCGTAGTCGAAGGGTCAACCGTCAACTGCGGTGCCCTGAGCGTAGTCGAAGGGTCAACCGTCAACCGTCAACCGTCAACTGACTTCTGCTATAGTTTCAACCACCCAAACAAATCTCCTACCGTCAGCCGCAATTCTGCTGCCCAATCTGGAACGGGCAACACTTCTTCGGGTTTTGCTAAAAGTTCCGGTTGCTTTCCAGGGGGATAAATTAACACCGATCGCACCATCGGATCGATCAGCCAACCCATTTTAGTGCCGTTTTTCAGACAGTGTAAAATATTCCCAGTTACTTTAGTTTGACTCTGCCCTGGAGACAGAATTTCAATTGTCCAATCTGGGTAAGTTTCAAATACATTAGCAACATCCCCATTTTCATCAACTGGTATTCTTTCCCAAGTAAATACTGTGACATCTGGCACGGTCGATCGGCCGTCAAAAGTACATCGCAATTCAGGAAAGGCTAGGGCAATTTTTCTCGGTTCGACTACCTCGTTAATTGTAGTGACTAGCTTTCCCTGTAATTTGCTATGTTTTCCTTGTGGCATAGGTTTTTGGATGATTTGACCGTTGATATATTCGCTAGCTGGTTCTGTTTCTGGCAGTTTGAGGAACTCTGACAAAGTTAGTGTTTTTGTTGGTATTTGTACCATTTTTTACTCCTTCTATTCAATAAAACCCAAGTGTTTTCTAGCAGCAACCGTTACCATTCTCCCGCGACTTGTCCGCTGCAAAAATCCGATTTGCATCAAGTACGGTTCGTATACATCCTCAATGGTTTGAGTGTCTTCTCCTGTAGAAGCTGCGAGGGTTTCTAATCCCACTGGACCGCCGTTAAAATTCTCAATCATTGCTGTCAAAATTCGCCTATCTGTCCAATCTAAACCTAGCGGATCGACGTTGAATAATTCCAGGGCGAGCGAGGCAACTTCGGCATCAATTGGCTTTAAGTTTTTGACTTCGCTGTAGTCTCTAACTCGGCGCAGCAAGCGGTTAGCGATGCGGGGGGTTCCGCGCGCTCGGCGGGCAATTTCGGTGGCTCCCTCTGGGGTGATTTGAGTGTCGAGAACTTGGGCGGTTCTTTGGACAATTAGACTAAGTTCGTCTATTTCGTAGTAGCGCAATCTTTGGATTAAGCCGAAACGATCGCGCAACGGAGATGTGAGGGACCCGACTTTTGTGGTTGCTCCTACTAAGGTAAATGGTTTCAGGGGAATGCTGCGGATTTTGGCGCTTTTGCCTTGACCGATCGTAATATCTAAGCGGCAGTCTTCCATTGCCGGATAGAGGATTTCTTCTGTAACTTTAGATAAACGGTGAATTTCGTCTATAAACAGCACGTCGCCTGCTTTGAGGTTGATCAGCAATCCGACAATATCTCGCGGTTTTTCTAAAGCTGGGGCGGTGGTGATTTTGCATTCAACTTCCATTTCTGCTGCTAGAATTAGCGACATTGTGGTTTTTCCTAACCCTGGAGGCCCGTAGAGTAACAGGTGATCCATAGGTTCGCCGCGAGATTTAGCTGCTGCAATTGCGATCGCCAAAACTTCTCTCAAGTCTTTTTGCCCGATGTATTCAGCTAAACGCTGGGGTCGGATTTTGTCGTCTTGTTTGCTGTTGATTTCGTCGGGTAGTTCTTGCGATTCTAGCAAAGATTCCGCCTGGGGTTTGGCGGCTTTTTTGCGACGCGCTGGGGCTATGTCTTCGGGTAGATTTGGGTCGGGGGGCTGTTGTTTGGAGGAGATAATAGCCATATTTATTTGCGATCGGGCAGCGGGAAGTGTTTACAATTGTTAGCAGAATCTTTAAAATTATTGAGTTCGTTATGAGTATTCCATCTTCTTTGTTAGCATCGGAAAGCATAACTTTTGAGGGGGCGATCGAGCTGACTCAATCTTTACTGTCGTTCATTGAGGCCGATCGACTTTTACAAGCCGACATCCAGCAAGCTGTTACATCTCTGGTGAAAACACAGAACGGTGCTAGGGGGTTTTTTGTCACCTATCTAACGGACGATGGACAGGAGGCAGATCACCCATCACCCGGAGTAGTCGAGGCGCTGCGATCTGCTCCTGAGATCGTAGCAGAACTGCTGGTGAAAAATTTGGCGATGTCGGCGGCAATGGTTGTACATCATTCGCGCCAGCAAAAGGAGGAAATGGCGGCCGATTCTGCTAGAGTTCAGGAGCGATCGCGCAATTTAATTCAAATCCTGCAAATGCCCGCCTGTCAAACTGTAGCGTCGCAAATGCTAGAAAGTTTGCAGAGTGCCAGCGGCGAGTATGAGGAATTTTTTGGGCGGTGGGGCTACGACGACGAGCAAAAACTGGCGATCGGTTCGGCAGTTCGATCGGCGATCGGCTAAAATAACCTCCGAAGGAAGGGGAAAGAAGAAGGAAGGAAGGGCGTTGCTTAATCAGGGTATGAAAAAAATAACTTTAAAATCCAAAAGCTTTGTGGATACGGGTTTCTATAAGGGGCATATTTAACGTTTCATACCGTAAATCAGCAACGCCCGATGACTTTCAAGCTGCACGCTTCGGCAATGCGACAGGCGGTGTACCGACAAACTCCGAAGAGAACGCGGTCGCGGTCGCTTTGCAAACCTTCATTGAACAACAGTTCGATTTCCTGTTGCGTAAGGATTTTGGCTTTTCCGTGTCCCTCTATTTTCACATTGGTAACAAGTTAAGACTTAATTGCATTTGTCAATCAGTAATATTACTCAAAAAAACTGCTTTTTTAGGAGTGGAAAATTTACGATTTGAGAGGGAGTAGGTATAAATATCACCCTCGGCACGATCGCACGATCGCCCAAATCTCAGTTTTATGCCCAAAATCCGAGTAAATGTTGAGCATAATTGCTGATTGACAAATGCTTTCTTAGCTTAACTTGTTACCAATGGGTTTCAATGTGAGTGCTAAGCAGTCGAAAATCCTGTAGCTCTTGCTCTGGCGAGCGTAGCTATGGTCTTTATCAGAAACACCACTGACAGAGTGTAATGTACCTGCCATCATCGCTGGCTGTCTCATTTGTCAGATTTCCTTGCTTCTCGACACTGGCAAGTAAATAGATTCCTAGCTCCGAGTTGTAGAGCCAATAATTTACTCCTCACAAATGAACCTATATTCTTCCCTTGTGAGATAATTCTCCTCTAAAAACCGCTTCATTTTCTGCTTTCCCTCTGCAATATTTTGGGAACAAATCGCTACAGAAGCATAAGGAACTTCATATTTTTCTTCAGCGGGTATTTCTTTCTCTAAAATACTGATAAAGAAATTTGAATCTGACGACAACTCTTTCAGCTTTGCTTCATCTATTACATCCTTATGTAAGGATCTATAACAAAGAAAACCATTGTAGCAGATTCGTGGTAAACTACTTTGATTCACGAAGGGTTTTATCCGGCAAGCAATTAGGTAGGAATACAAAATTAGGTTGACATCCCGTATATTAAATTGCCATTTAGATACATAAAAACCACCCATCCTCGCATTAATTTCTAAAATTTTTACTCCCAGTGGTGTATAAATTACGTCTACACAAAAAACACCATTTTTTAAGCCAATATCGTGGCAAGCTTTCCAGGCTGAATGAATCAGATTTTCTTGTTTTTCTCGGTCTAGTAAACTAGGCATGATTTCTGTCATTTCCTTACAGAGAGTAGGCAGAGTGGGTCCATTATCAGTGACATAACCAGCTACCAACTCACCATCGAACATGATTATATCGACATCATGTTCAGAGCCTTGCAGGTAAGGTGTGACAAATATTTGATAGTTAAAACCCATGCCAGGTTCCTGTAATGTAGCAGATTGAAAATAGCTTTTGTAGTCTTCAAATTTAGCTAGTAATTCTTCTTCTGTTTGAATTATCTCTACACCAAAGGAAGCAGCCCCAGTATCTAACTTAATTACTAAAGGATAGTAATGTTGCGGAATCTTGTGGATATCAGCCATATCCTTTAAATTGAAAACTTCAACACCATTTGAGAATCCTTTAGCTTCATGATAGGGTTGACCGGGTTCAAATGATAAGATTTTTTTATGAGTTAGAAACTTACTTTTAGCAATGCTTGCCGATTGATAGCTGTTGGTTGGTTTCCCTAAAAAACTAGCGACTAAAGAGGACAAAGGTACATTATCTTCCCAAAACGTAACTACGCCATCTATAGGCGTGTGATGCTTGTGAACAACTTCCACAATAGCTAAAGCATTTTCAATGTCTTTGGTATGGTCATCAATGTCAATTTTGAAAAACTGGGTACTGTAACTGACAGCAAAATGTTGAGGATCGCTATCGACCAAAATGATATTAATACCTACTTGATTGGCAAATTCAAAAATGTTTAGCTTTGAGTATCCTCCACCGCCAATCATCAATATATTCTTGCCTTTTAGCATATATTGATAGGAGCGGTATAACATCGTTTCCACCCATTTATCGAGGATGTCAGTCCGGTTGGGGGAATGTTGCACTTCGTATAACTGCAAGGTGCTAATACAATCGCGCTCGTTGACTTCAATCAAAATTGGCTCTAATTGCCCATTGTAATTTTTCAAAACAACATCTAAACCAATAAAATCAGTTTGTTTGTTTTGGGGTACATGGGTTAAATATTGTGTTTCGTAGCCAATAATAGACTCTAGTACCGCTTTACCTAATTGCTTAATCTTGTTAATTAGTTGATTTTTATCCTCGCTTGTCAACTGAAGCAAGTTACACACATAGTCAATTGAAAAACTTTCAGAAGTATTGGCATTGATTGGTTGGTCAACGTAGCCTAGATTACAGATAATGCCGGAAGTCTCGACAACGTTATTGGGGCGACGGGTTACAAATACCCTCAGCCTCGAACCCAGCTTACTATTCTCAGTAATACTTGAATCGATAAATTCCTCTACAAGCAGACAATCATTGTCTTGGAGTGAATCCAAACATTTCTTAAAGTTTTCAACAGCCCTATCCAGATTATCTTTTGAATCAATAGTGCATAGTCGGCTTCCCATCCACCTTGCTCCAGAAGGTTTAATCACAAATTTAGAAGCAGGAAATGCTGTCAGATATTCTCGGATTTCATCACTAGAAAGATTTCTAGATAGGGAAATCAATTGAACTTTTGGAGTGACGGGATGATGGCTATATTTTTCCAAAGAAAAGCCAAAAGCCATCGTTGGGGGTACATTGATATTTCTTGCAGCAGCAAGTAAGCGAGTATGCAGTTTGTTATTGGTATATTTTTCCAGTTCTATACCACTTGATATTGGGCAGTCCGCCAGTCCCTCATAGAACTGAAATTTTTGAGCCTTCTCTTGGTGAACTGGTTCATAAAAACTGAAAGCCGCTTCGGTACAAAAGTTACATAGAAAAGTTATCCTCTGAGGAGTTTTGAATTTGGTATGAAAACATTGACCCAATTCATTCATTGTCATCCCTTCAAGGAGGTATAATACAGATTTATCACCTTCTTGAACGACTTTTACCCAAGTTGGGTCAGGCACAATAAAAGCACATTCCGGCAAAATTTTACTGGCGGCTAGCAGCAATGTAACCCTTTCATTTGGTAAAGCAAAGAAAACAATGCAGGGTTTATTATCATCGGAATCTTGTTCTATATGAGATTCTTTTAGCGCCTTCAATTTATAACTTTGAAGAACTGAGTTAAGTGCATCAAACATATTTAGCTATGACTCTAAACTATTAGGGTATTCTGAAGCTTAGTAACAGGAACTTCCGCTGCTTTGAAGGTTGTGTGATTCATTTCCTTGCAGAGGGGGAGTAAATACGCATACAAGTCGCATGGTACTCGTGGCTCTCAAATAATGTTTATCATGCTTATCGAGAGCATACATAGTGCCAGGTAGAATTGGATATAGAATCCCCTCTGCCTCTACTTCACCTTCTCCTTCGATACAATAGCAAGCTTCCATGTGATTTTTGTATTCTAGGAGTGATTCAGTGCCTGCGTTAATGATAGTATCTGTGAGTGAGTAGCCCATGCCATCTCTTTCTAGAAGAAACCTGCGACTCTGACCATTTCCCCAGGCAACATCTCTTGCCGTATTAATAATTTCACTCAGCTTCCTTATGATCATCTCTTGTTTAACTCCGGTAGTATATTGACCTGTTAGTTTGCTAATGGAAGACGAATTATTGCGATCGCGTGATCGAATTTTCCAAAAAACCGAATTGATGAAAGCCTGCTAGACTTTCAGTTGGGAGAATAGGTAGGGGTAATGGCGTAGCCCTGTCAAGGTGGTAAATTTAATGAAGAAAAATCGTTGTTTCATGTAGGGGTTTGGTCTCCAAACCCTCTTGATGATGTAGGGGTTTGGTCTCCAAACCCTCTTGAGGCTATCTCATCGAAGCCCCTACAAATACACCTTGACAGGGCTAGGGTAATGGCGTTCCTCACCGCTTACACCCGTTGCCTCACCCGCCGGGAGGTTCAAACTCCTACGCGAGCGCACGAGACAGCTTGGTGTGATAGGTTTGAATTGCACCTCGCGTATCGAATTGTCTATTGTCGCTAAGGATCGTTTTCACCTTTTATGTGTGAAATGAGTGACTATGCAGTGTGCTAAAACCAGAAGGATCAAAGAGGTGATAGTGAAGCGCTGCTGCGAAGCGCAGATCCCTTGATGGAAAGGTAGTGCGATAACTCTCTGGTTAAAATGGCTTTGACTCAAGATGAGAGTAACTGCTCACCGCAACTACGTTGCGGTGAGCAGTTACAGTCAAACTTCATTTAAGGGTTTGTTTTTGTTTATGTGCATGTGTATGTTGTAAAGACCATCAGAGGCATCCATCAAAGCATCCAGGGCAAAAGAAACTGGAATTTTCGCGGAAGTACTTTGGATTTGGAAACCCAATGGATTTTTGTTCCAATGCCCCTCCTGCCGATAGACCTTTGGGTCTTTTAGTCCATCATCGCCAGCCTGTTGGTTGTTAGAGAACCGGGGACAGTCGAATGCCCACATGAATCCTTCACTGGTTTCATTTTTCTGCATTCCGATAGCCATTGAACAACCTTCCATAAAGGTATTGTCATTTTCCCAGACGATTACCGCATAATAGCACACAGAATCAAGAGTCTCGACTGGCTCAAATCCAGGAGGCACAACCACTTCACCGGGCTTGACCATTTTAGGTAAAGTAAAATCTAGATTCTGGTTATCGCCACAGATCTTGGCATTTGAGAGATATTGTCCTGTGGCTTTCCAAGAATTAATGTCATCCCAATTAAAAATCTGCAACCGAATGGTATATTTTCGGTTCAGCCAGTTCCATAAATACGCCAAACCAATAAACACGATAGCAAATACCAGACAGGTTGCCACAGTGCTTAATGCAGTGGCGGAGATGTTGAAGGCGAATGCTTCTAAACCGGCTTCGGCAGCAGCTTCAGCGAGATACAAAGCGAACCTAGTAAACAAGAAGCCAAGACCGTCAGCGATGATGCTGGAAACCGCTCTGGCTACAATATAGGCAATCACTGACTCAACCAAAAAAGTGGAAAGGGTCAAATTGTAGGTTTGGATACCGATAATTTGACTTGATTTACTATAGGTGCCTACTTGAACCACAGCTTGATAGGTTCCGTCCTTAGCTAAGGAGTTACTTTCGGTGTAAGCCCACATAGACCCAGTCTGGGACCAGCTCATATAGAATTGTTTGCCATCTTTTTCAACTTTCGTCCAAGCTTTTTCTTTATTTTGTGCAACATTGTCATACACTGCTTGAAGGTCTTTCTGAGCGTTTGCTTCCAACTTTTTGATTTTGGCAAAGTCGTTGCTTTGATAAATCTCCTTCACTGCCTTGTTCGCCAACAAAATAGGGGTACTCTCGGCACTGACTTCACCTTGTTTCGGAGAGGATGAGATACCAGCGTTGGCATGATATGCCCGGTACTTGGGTAATTCAAGGTGGGCAGGTCCGACAATTTCCACATCACGGAAGAAACTGGGTAAGGACTCTTGATTCACAGACATTGGGTTCATAGTTTTTACTTTTTCCTTCTCTATAAGTCCTTGTTCTGTATATAGGACGATTGCCAAAGTCAACTTCTGAATTTTTGGGTTTAGTCCAGCTCCGTAAAAAGGATACAGAACTCGTCTAGACGATAAAGGGCTCACTTCACCCAGTACCGCCTCAACGTGCCGACAACCATCCCTCTTTACTTCTAACTTCCCATCATTAGTTGCCGCAGCCATCACTGACTCAGACTGCTGCACATCACGCTCTACCTCGATCGCTTCTTCACCCCCAACACTCTCCACTTCCTCCACCGCAACGGATAACGTCACCGTCTCGCCCACAATCGCTTCAACTCCCCCATTCCCTTGAGACATTTCCCCAATTGCCGACTCCGTTGCTGTCGATGAAACAGACTTATCCTTATCCGTCGCCTCCTCCTCGATAAAATATCCCCTCAACTCCTCTCGCAGAATAGCCCGCGCCTGGGATATGCGCTTGCAGACATTCTGGTAGGAAATCTCTTGCTGTTGGGCAATCTCTGGATAAGACAATTCCTGATAAAAGTGCAGGATAAACGTCTCGCGCAACCGAGGAGGTAAATTGTCAATCGCACGACGAATCACAATCCTTTTTTCGCCAGTCTCCAAAGCAATTTCTGGCGTATCCTCACTCCGTAGCAGCCCTTGCTCCTCACTCGAAGCGTAACCTTCTATATCCTCAACTCGATTCGCCCCCCGACTGCGTTCACGATAAATGTCCACGCACAGATTGCGAGTCAGTGTCGTCAGCCATGCCTTAAAATTAGAAATTTCCCCCGCCGCGTACTTTTGCACCTTTTCCCAAGCCTTGAGCATCGCCCGACTCAACGCATCTTCAGCATCAGTCGGATTCCCCCCCATCCACTTAATACAGCAACGGTGAAGATAATCTTGATACTGCTGCCATTGCTGCCAAAACCCTTTCCCTAAATCTTCTGAACTTCCCCGCAGGGACGACACACTAACTGTTTGAGTATCTGACATAAATCAATAACTGGTAGCGAACAGAATTAAGGCGAAATAAGACAATAAACGACTGGCGTGGCACAGCTAAAATAGTGCAATAAATTATCAGTTTACTTCTGACTTAATCAAGGTTTTTCTAATGCAACATTTAAAGCGTGTCACGCCATTACCGTGCTTTAGTATCGAGATTCTAGTGCGTACTCATGGTTAGCAAGCTTTCTTATCCCTCAAGCTCATCTTCTTCCAAAGGTTCAGTAAAGCCGTATTCTTCCAGTTGACCGTCCCGCCGCACATCGCAAGTTACACAGTGAAATGACCCGCCGAAGGTATAAACGTGACGGAAATCAACCGGAATTACTTTAAATCCCAAATCTTTGAGGAGTTTCTGCATAGGTTCTTCCTGCTTTTCCACAAAAATTGTTTCGGGATCTAAGCTCAAAATATTCATGCACACCCAACTGCTGCACATATACATAGGCCAGTTGTCGGGAAGGGTGGAGGGGGCCGCATCCACTAATTCCCAGCCAGCTTTCTTAAAAAGCTCGGTTTGAATACAACGTCTTGCGGGGTTCACTAATGCTAATCCCGGTCGAAGTGGTACGAGTGAGGCATCAATGTGCATGGGATTGAGGTCTGGGAATTTGACCACATGAACCCGGAATTGGTCGCCTAGATGCCGTTTGAGCCAGGTAATTCCTATTTCGTTAGTGACGTGACTGCGCTGGACAAATAAATCTCGCCCAAAGCGTACAATATCAGCAGCATCAAAACTGGGTTCAAGTTCTCCCGTCACAAATTGCCCTTTTTCGGTGAGAGCATACCGTTGGTCGATGGGTTTTGTGGCGTACTCAAGATCGTAAAATTCGTCTGACATGGAAGGTTTAGGTGCCGGTGTCCACTTTGCCCCCCGTCGCAGGTACTCCACCATTAAGGAACGGTAAGCACGGTATTCAAAAAAGCGCGATCGCCAGGCCATCGGTGCTTCAATAATTTCATTGCCAACGACGATCAGCACATCGCGGGGCATTGTGGCATAAAAACCAGAAGCTTCAAAATCTGGAGTTTTGTAGGTTTGGGAAAAGTCGATGCGATCGGGTCGTCGAACAGTGACCCCTTCAGCTTCTAAAACCTGACAAAACTCGTTCAGTTCTTTAGAGGCAGCTTCCACAAGTTCTTGGGGGAAGGGTTGACCGCCATACTTTTGGAAAAACCACAAGTTTTGGGGGGATGTATTTGTCAGGAGGGCAGGCTCTAACTTCGGAACTACCGCGCCCTCTACGCAACCCACAATAACTTCTTTGAGAGGGTCCCATTCGTTGTAGCTGTTAACGACTGGAAGTTGCCGTTCAGATACTATGTTAGGGATTGGTTTCAACTGCAACACTTTTTTAACTCCTGTAATAAGGGTAAAGGTTATTTTTTTGATTTGCTACATTCTAAAGACGATTTCAGAGAAAAATTTCTGATTTTTTTGCCAATAAATTTCCCAATAATATCAAGAAAGTTATTTTCTATTTTTGATTTACAAATGTCAATAACGAATATTTGGCTCATCAATTACCCTAGAAGATAAAATGAGCCATTTTTGTTGATATCGCCTTCAATCAAAAATACTTATCGAAAATCAAGGAAGGCTGTTTTACTGTTTTAAAACAGCCAATCTTTAGGAAATTGTCACCAGCTTCAGTTTTTGACTAGGACAATAAATGTCGGTGTACTTTCACGCTGATTTGTTCGCCAGTTGTAACTGGGTAGACTGTCTAGCAAAAGCCTCAGCGATCATTTCTGACATCAGTTGTGGAAACGGGATGCCAGCAAGGTGCAAGATCGTGCCAACAGAAGTAGCGCCAAGATCGTTATCATCGAACGTAGAGAGAGGATAAGAAGAAATACCACAGTTAGGATTCACCTCCAAAACAAACAGTTCTTGAGAGGCTGTGTCCATGCGTATATCTACCCGTGCATATCCATTACCACCAACTGCACAATAAGCCAGCTTACTTAACTCACAAAGCTTGTCATGCAAGTCAGAACCAACCAGTCCGTAACGGCAAAACGGTTCTTCTGGTGAAAAGAGAGAACCCTCTTCATATTTTGTCCAGTACCAATCGTAAGCCAAAAAACGTTGAGTTTTAGGGAGATTGGAGTGAAACACCCGTTCCGCAGGTGGATAGATTTTGATACTCTCTGGCTGCTGGCTGGAACCCAAAAGAAAGACTGTAAACTCACGACCATTGATGAAGCGTTCCACAAAAATACTGTCCGGCGGGAATTGCATATCATGCTGTCCTTGGAGCAATCGCTGGAGTTGTAAACTCACCTGTTCATCGCTTTCGACAACTGACTGCAAAGAAATCCCTCGGCTTGCAAAAGAAATCGCTGGTTTCACAATCAAAGGAGTACCAAGACGTTCGCAAACTCCCTGAACGTGGCTAGGGTCTGCAATGACTTCGTAGGGAGCCGTAGCTACATCCTCCTCAACAAAAGCACGCTTCATTCTGAGTTTAGATGAGCAGAGATAATCAAAGGTAGAATCTGCACCCGTAAAGAGAATGCCTTTTGCTTCCAGTAGTTTGATGACGCAAGTGCCAGGATAGTTAGGATCTTCATCCCCAGCACAAAAGTTCAGTACCATTGGAATGTACTCTTTGCTGGAAGCAGCCACCTCCTCAACAACTTCGTGCCTATTTTCAAAAGTGATTGGCTGCCACTTCCACTTGATGCCGAGTTCGGCAAAGACATCTGCCAGTTCTTGACGAGTCGCAGGGGTGTCGTAGTCTTTACTCTCCCATCCTTTTTCTGTAATGCGGTAGGGAATAAACGCCCAGACAAACAGCTTACTGCTAGGCACAGGTAATCTTTGTAACATTGAGATTTTCTCTATTAATTGATTGCCAAACTGTGGCATAGATTCCTCCTAGTTAAATCAAATCTGTAGGTTAACCACTAACAACGAGACACCCTTTATCCATCACGAACATGACATCTGCACGCAACGCATGAGCCATTTTGTGGGTAATGACAATCACTGTGCATTTCTGGGCAATGCGCTCTAAAGTTGTCATAATTTCCACTTCTGTTGCGGGGTCTAGCGCTGATGTGGCTTCATCCAGAATCAGAATGGCTGGATTTCTCACCAACGCCCTAGCTAAAGCAATTCTTTGCCGTTGTCCCCCTGATAGCTGTCCCCCCCTGTCGCCAACAGGAGTGTCATAACCTTGAGGTAAAGTCAAAATAAAATTATGAATTTCTGCGGCTTTCGCTGCTGCCTCTACCTCTTCATCACTTGCCTCCAGATACCCCATACGGATGTTTTCCCGCACTGAGCCATTAAACAAAATCACCTCTTGAGAAACCAGTCCGATTTGAGAACGCAGTGAGCGTATAGTGCAGTCGCGCAAATCAACTCCATCCAACAGAATGCGTCCCTTATCCGGGTCATAAAATCGTGTCAGCAAATTGACAATTGTACTTTTGCCCGCGCCACTCTGACCGACAAATACCGCAAAGTCTCCTTGGCGAATCTTCAGCGATAGATTTTTCACCCCCCCTCTATCTTTGGAGTAGCTAAAGCTAACATTATCAAAGTAAATATCACTCTGAAAATGTGGCAAATCAATCGCGCCCGGTGCTTCCTGAACTTCAGGGATTTCCGCCAAAATATCATTGATACGTTGCAGTCCTGTCACTCCATCAATTAAATAAGGCAGCCCCCAGGTAAAGTTGAGGATAGTTGAATGCAAACCGATCAATAGAACCTGATACGAGACAAGTGTCCCTACTGAAATCCAATTCCTGTAGGTCATCACCGCGCTAATACTCAAAATAACAAGCTGCACTAAGACAAAAGCGAGACTGGGAATTCTTTGCACTAAGCTAGACAGAAATTTCGCCCGGACATAAACTCGCTTCAAGTCATTCAACTGGGCAGAAAAATCTTTTGAGACTCGTTTTTCTAGACCGAATATCTTGACAACGGGTTGGGAGAGCAGATTCTCTTCGATTACGCTGGCGATGTGTCCTTCCTTTTGTCGCAGATGATAGCCTTCTTTGGTGGCACGACGGGCAACGTTGGCTGGTGCAATTGCACAGAAAGTCAAACCGATGCAACTTAGAACAGCCAACTGCCAGTTAAGGGAAAATAGGAAAATTACCGAAAAAAGGATGTTACTCAGGCAAAAAATAACAACTGGCAGACCAAGGATGAAACTATTTTCTACCTTCTCTGCATCCGCCTGGAAACAGTTAATTATATCCCCGGCGGAACGTCGCCCAAAAAACTCCATTGAAAGGTTCTGGATGCGCTCAAATAGAGAACAGCGGATGTTGTTGAGTAACAGAATGCCCAATTGAGCTGATAAAAAATCGCCAAGCAAGCCAACAACGATAAATACAATCGCTCCGCCTCCCAAGAGCAATAAAATCCAAACCAGAAGACTATAATTTTGAGGAACAATGGCTGCATCGATAATAAACTTGAAGCTGATCCTCATTGCTGATTCAAATGCGGCCTCAAAAATCTGACTGCTACAAAGGAAGATAGCTAGCCATCTATAAGGAGCAATATATTTATTAATTACCCTCACAAAATTCAAAAAACGCATTGGGCTTTGACATAAATGGGTAATATTTGTCCGTATAGCGAGCCTAAATCATTTATCTAAATAGATAGGATAGGGGTAGTGCCAAGAGTACCTATCTCGGAGCGATTGGGACAACCAAACGGGGGATTGTTCCTAGAAAAAATCACACCATTTATTTAGACGCGCTATATTGCTTTTGTGTGGGTCGAACCCTCACTTTCACTTGGAAGACAGCTAACTGCACCCATTGTCCTCCCAAATCTTTCGGCACCTTTCAAAAAGTTGGCTCGGTACGAAATTTCTTGCCGGACGCTGCTATTGCACCCATACGTCCGCTCTTGAATGCCTAGGCAGCAGTAATACTCGGATTTTTCGAGCTACTACCCTCTGTAGATTCAATTTAATCTTTTTGCCGGCTGTACTCCTCAGTCTGTTTGTTGGTCATCTATCTTTAGACATATTTAGCTTAATTCTTTGGATAGATGCCTGTCAAGGGAAATCAATAAAGTTTGTGTAAACAAAAGGTAATGGAAGGTAAAAATTCAACATTTCCTGGTTTTGGACATGAGTAACGTAGAAAAAGCTTGAGAAGAAATGCCCCAATTTACTATTCACTTCTAGAGCAAATAGTTCTTGAGAGAATTGGTACATCCTTATATCCCTCCGTCCATAGGGGATTTACTGATATAAAAATGATGGACGCACTATTCTGTAAATTACGAGCTAAACAATAGCCGTAATTTTACTGATAGGTGCGATCATCGCGCCCACTGTGAACAATAGGTCAGTAATTAAGTAGAACCCCCTTTTGTAGGGTTAAACCTGGATAATAACTGTATCGTTCAAAAGTTATGAAATGCTATTAATTGCTTCCACAGCTTTTGAGACGCATCTTATCTCTATAATATTTCCTCTCCCCTGCCTTTGTAAGTCGGAAAAGTCGGATCGTAAAGTCGGAAAAGTCGGATCTTGCATAATCTATCGAGCTCAGCTTAGGTGAAGATCGGCAAAAAAATAGTTGCACGCCATATCACAACTTGTCTCTTAGTAGCCGGATATCTTTAATTTCCTAACTTTTCGCTTTGTTGCTAGTCGTTAGTGTCGGGAGTGTTCAAGAAATCCGTCAGGCGTGCGGTGAACTAGATGACGGCAGGGCGAGGCATTGTCCACTCCGAACGCACGCCCCAGGACGAGCTCCGTAAAGAAGCCATCCTGCACGCCATCCAAACCTGGGTGACACTTCCCGATGAACACGAAGGGCGTTGCTTAATCAGGGTATGAAAAAAATAAGTTGAAAATCCATAAGCTTTGTAGATACTGGTTTCTAGGATTTGCATATTTAGTCTTTCATACCGTACATCAGCAACGCCGAAAGAAGAAGCCCAAGCCAGGGTGGCCGATGCTTGATCAAAGCGGCGGGGCTGTGGAATAATTGCGGTTTAACAAAAGCTGCACAATTGTAGCTTGAGTTGATTTAGGTGTGAAGGTAGTGAACGAGGGCGAAAAAATTGCTGAGAACGGTGAAAGGAGTTGCCCAAAAAGCCCGAAGGCTGGGCCGGCGGCGGCAGGCAAGTACGCCCCGGCGGTGGGCGAAGCTGAATCTGCTGGCAACCTTGGTGCGCCGGGACTTGGAAGCTCAATACAAAGGCTCGATTCTGGGCAATTTGTGGCCGCTGCTGAATCAGCTATCGCAATTGGTGATTTACACTTATGTATTTTCGATCGTCCTCAAGGTCAAGCTCAGCCTTGCAGGCTTCCCGGAAAACAGCGACATTACATTTGGAGTCTGGCTGTTTGCAGGTTTGTTGCCTTGGAGTGCCTTCACCAGCGGTTTGATCAAGTCGGGAGTATCGGTGGTGGGGCAGCCGAATTTAGTGAAAAAAGTGGTATTTCCTCTCGGTTTGCTGCCGCTAGTGCCGATTTTTACAGCTTTTATTGAAAGTTCTCTGGGTTTAGCAGCTTTGATTGTGATAGTAGCAGTGTCGTCGCAAAAGCTCAACGCTACTTTATGCTTGCTGCCGCTGGTGTGGGTGCCTCAGTTGCTGATAACTGCTGGTTTGGGATATTTGACAGCGGGCTTGACTGTATTTTTGCGAGACATTCCTCAGACATTAGGTGTTATTCTAAATTTTTGGTTTTATTTGACGCCGATCGTCTACCCAGCATCAATCATCCCCCAAGAGTGGCGGGCGTGGATATTTTGGCTGAATCCAATGGCCGCCATCTCAGAGGTTTATCGAGACCTCATACTGCTTGGAGAAGTTAAGCATTGGGGCGAATGGAGTGTCGCAACGCTAATTTCTGCTGCTATATTTTGTGGAGGTTTGGCGGTTTACCGGCGTTTGCGTCCCGCTTTTGCTGACGTGCTGTAAATTTATTTGATATCTACAGTCAATCTAAAATCTAAAATCTCAATCAAGGTTTGTAGTGAGGGCTTTAGTCCTCATAAAAATCAGAGAACTAAAGTCCTCATTACAAATCTATTTTTAGTGAGAACAGCCATAATATCAATCTAAAATCTAAAATCTAAAATCTAAAATCTAAAATCGGATGACAGAAAATGTAATTTCACTAAAAAATGTTTCCAAATGTTTTAAGCGGTACGATCGTCCAGGAGACCGCTTAAAGGAAATTATTTACCCCAGCAAAAAACTGGCTGACGAATTTTGGGCCCTACACGACATCAATCTGGAAATTCCTCAAGGACAAACTCTGGGAATCGTCGGTCGCAACGGTTCGGGAAAAAGCACTCTCCTGCAAATAATTGTGGGGACGCTGACTCCTACTGCAGGAAGCGTGGATGTTAAAGGGCGAGTCTCCGCTTTGTTGGAACTTGGAAGCGGGTTTAACCCGGAATTTACCGGGCGACAAAATGTGTTTTTTAACGCTCAGTTACTGGGATTCAATCAAAAAGAAACTGAAGAAAAATTTGACGATATAGCTGCTTTTGCTGATATTGGCGATTTCATCGAACAGCCAGTCAAGACTTATTCTAGCGGTATGTTTGTCAGGCTAGCTTTTGCCGTTGCGACTAGCGTCGAGCCAGATATTTTGGTGGTTGACGAGGCGCTTTCGGTGGGCGACGAAGCTTTTCAACGCAAGTGTTTTGCCCGCTTGCAAAGCATTCAGGAAGGTGGGGGAACAATTTTATTTGTTTCTCACGCTGCTACTTCTGTGGTGCAACTTTGTACCTCGGCAATTTTAATGGATAGCGGTGAATTGCTGCTCGCTCACACGCCGAAGGTGGTAATTTCTAAGTATCAAAAGCTGATTTATGCCGATCCGGATCAGGTTCTGGGGTTGAAGTCAGATATTCGAGCTTTGAACCAACTGACAAAACAGGAAAGTCAAGATCAGCTTCAGGATGCTAATTTAGAAAGCACAAAGACGGAAGTTAAACCGGAGCAACATCTCTCTAAACCCAAGGAATATTATGATGAATTTTACGATCCGGGGATGATACCGTCGAATACGGTAAGGTATCCGTCTCGCGGAGCGGAAATTATCAACCCTCACATCGAGACGCTGAAGGGAAATGTGGTAAATCACTTGATCGGCCGTCAAGATTATATTTATACTTACTCGGTCACTTTCTCCCGCTCAACTTCCAAAGTTAGGTTTGGAATGTTGATTAAAACAATTAGCGGTTTTGAGTTGGCGGGTGCTTCTTTGAAAGCTTCTACTCAGTCAGTTAGGTATGTGGAAGCAGGAACGACAATTGTAGTGAAGTTTCAGTTTAAATGTTTGCTGAATCCCGGTGTTTATTTTCTGAATGCTGGGGTTGTGGGAACGGTTGATGGAGATTTAAGTTATCTGGATCGCTGCGTTGATGTGGCGATGTTTAGAGTTCAGTCTTGTACTGAGTCCTGCGGTAACGGCATCGTTGACTTGCTGATCGAACCATGTTTAACTGTTGTTAATGCTGATTCTCTAGTGAAAGAGCAGTCAACAGAGGTTATCTAAAATTCTGTAAAAACAATGAGCGATATCAATTTAGATTTAGTCCAAAATCCCGTAATCAAAGCATTTATTCAAGATCAAGCTAAGTTTCCCGAAAATTTTAAACTGAATATCTGCGAAGACGATGAAATGTATTTGTTCAGCTTGAACAACGTCAAAGACGATCGCGATCGGGCCTTGGTGCGATATTATTCGATCGGGCGTCGCATCTTGGATACGGTTAAACAAGTTGTGGAATGGCATTTTGGCAGTTTTGAAAAAGTACCTTCTTTTCTAGATTTTGCCTGCGGTTACGGTCGATTTACCAGATTTTTGATTCAGGAAATACCGCCGGAACGAATTTGGGTTTCTGATATTTATGCTAACGCGGTTAAGTTTCAAACTGAATACTTGGGGGTCAACGGTATTGTCTCAACTGGAAAGCCAGAAAATTATTTAATTGACCGCAAGTTTGACTGCATTCTGGCTAATTCTTTTTTCAGCCATATGCCGGAAAGAACTTTTACAAGTTGGTTGCAAAATTTGTACGATTTGTTGACTCCTAACGGCATTTTGATGTTCAGCGTTCACGATGAGTGTTTGCGCCTACCCAATATAGAAATGCCGACAAATGGTATTTTGTTTAGTGCTCAAAGCGAAAGCCAGTCTTTAGATAAGGAGGAATACGGCACAACTTATGTAACAGAAAAGTTTGTGAGAGAATGTGTCGAGCGAGTTAGCGGAGGCAAAGCTTTTGTTCACCGCATCAAAAAAGGCATCTGCCGCTTTCAGGATTTGTATGTTGTCACAAATGAGCTAGTTAGAGATTTTTCGGAGTTGAAATTCAATCATCACCCGGAAGGATATATTGATGTTGCTGCTTTTACGAATAAGGAGAATTTGTATCTGGAAGGATGGGTAGCTGATGTGAATTTCGGCGGTCGAGTTGAGGATCTGCAAGTGCTAGTAAACGGCGAGGTGGTACAGAGGTGCGAAGCTTTTTACGATCGCCCGGATGTGGCTGGATATTTTGAAAATGATGGGGCTTTGCAGTCGGGTTGGAGGTGCTATTTACCAAAAAACACTGTGGCGCTGCAGGATGTGTTAATAGTCAAAGCAATCAATAACTATGGTTTGGAATGGATTCTGGAAACTTGCACTGTTAAATCGCTGGTTAACCAAAGACAATCGCAGTCTTTATTGGGTTCTACTCAGACAAAACTTAAATTACTCGAGACTCAGTTAGAGTCGGCTAGGATAGAATGGGAGCAAAATCAAAGTAAGTTAATGATTACTGAAACAAAGCTGGAAGAATCTCAAACAAGTTTGCAAGAAGCTCAAAGTCAATTAGTTTCAGCTCAAACGCAATTGGAGCAAACTCAAAATCAGTTAGTATCTGTGCAAATGCAGTTGGAAAAAACCCAAAATCAGCTAACTAATCTCAAGCAAGAACTAGAGCAAGCTAAGTGTCGAGTTTTAGCAATGGAAAGCAGCAAGTTCTGGAAGCTCAGAAGCGCGTGGTTTCAAGTCAGGCGATCCCTGGGCTTAGCGGGAGAGTAGCGAGTAAATTTGGTGTGGGAGTTAGGGCGAGGGAGATAAATTGTGAGTATAAATGACAGCAAACCGTCGGTTTTTATTGTTACCGGAATGCACCGTTCCGGTACTTCTTTAACAGCTTCTTTGTTTCAGAAAGTCGGGGTTGATATTGGCAAAAAGTTAGTGGGCCCGGCCGACGGAAATGTGAAAGGTCATTTCGAGAATGTTGATTTTGTGGAGTTTCACAAAAGTGTTTTGCGATCGCACGGTATTGATGAACTCGGATGTACGTTTGAAAAAACGATTCCGGTAGCAGCAGAATACGTGGAAATCGCCAAAAGGGCGATCGACCAAAATCAACTTCCTCACAAACATTGGGGTTGGAAAGACCCGCGAACAGCCCTTTTTTGGGATTTTTGGCTGACTTTACTCCCCGAAGCTAATTTTATCTGTGTTTATCGATCACCCTGGGAAGTCGTCGATTCCCTTTACCGCCGGGGAACCGATGTCAGCTTGCTGCAAAATCCCGAAATGGCAGTAAAAATGTGGATTCACTACAATCAAAAAGTTTTAGAACTTTACGAACGTTTCCCCCATCGCTGTCTGCTAGCCAACGTTTACCCGATCGGCCACACTCCCGAACTTTTTATCGAACGAGTAAACGAAAAATTTAATGTTAACTTAAGTGCAATACCGGGTGACAATTTTGAAGAATCTTTATTAGTCAACGATATTGTCAAAAGTCACAGACCGAGTTTAATAGAAAAATATTTTCCCGAAGCATTAGAACTATATGAACTTTTGGAAACCAAAGCTGGTAATCTGAGCAGTGAGTCGAAAGGTGCGATCGATCAAGTTATTCATTTCCCAGCATCTCCAATTTGGCCATTTGAAGATTGGCTAAAAATCCGCTTGCTGGAAAAACAGCAAAAAACTAGCTCTTCCGAACTCAAACAGTGGCAAGAACAATTTCACCAGGCCCAGGCAAAAGTTTTGGGATTAGAGACAGAATTAGGAGCAACTCAAGTACAGCTTGCAGGCAAAGAATCAAATTTTCAAGAAGCTTTAGCAAAACTCCTCGGATTAGAAACAGAATTAGGACAAACTCAGGTACAGCTTGCAGGCAAAGAATCGCAATTTCAAGAAGCTTTAACAAAAGTCTTAAAATTAGAAGCAGAATTAGGGCAAACTCAGGTACAGTTTGCAGGCAAAGAATCGCAATTTCAAGAAGCGTTAGCGAAACTCCTCGGATTAGAAACAGAATTAGGACAAACTCAGGTACAGCTTGCAGGCAAAGAATCGCAATTTCAAGAAGC